>CAMNJW010000052.1 GCA_946541845.1 uncultured Methanobrevibacter sp. | reverse complement strand
ATGTCAAAGGTGATTAAATTTTCCTCTTCATAAACAATGAACCCGTGTATCTCCAGGACTTCAGGGTATTTTGAAGCGATATGGTACAAATCATCACGGATATTGCTGTAGGTATCGTTACGAGCATAAATTCCAACAGTTAAAATGATTGAGAACTCCTTGAATATTTTTGCAGAAATCTTTCTTGATAACTTTTGGATATCGAGTGCGGTTAGACTGTCATCAATTTCAACATGAACGGAACCCTGCATATCTTCAGGACCATAATTGTGTAAACTTAAGTCATATGCGCCGTAAACACCTGGAACTTCAAGAATAGATGCCTTGATTTTGCGGGACAGTTCAGAGTCGACCCTTGCGCCGATCATGCTGTCCAAGGTTTCCCTCAACATGTCAATACTTGCTTTGATGATTACAATTGAAATTATGACTCCCAGTATTCCTTCAAGGGAGATGTGGAAGAATATTGAAATTATAGCTGCAACCAAAGTTGAAAGTGATAAAATTGCATCAAAAAACGCATCACTGCCTGAAGCAACAAGCGCCTGGGAGTTAATGTCTTCACCGACACGTTTCACGTATTGGCCCAAAACAAATTTAACAACAACTGCAACTGCAATAATTACAAGAGAAACAGTGGTGTAATTTGTAACATCCGGTGTGAATATTTTTGGCCATGATTCCATAAATGCAGTAATGCCTGCCCATAATACGATAGCTGCAATGATTACGGATGAAAAATATTCAATACGACCATATCCGTAGGGGTGATCTTTATCAGGGGCTTTGCCTGCAAGTTTTGTCCCGATAATTGTAATGATGGATGACAATGCATCAGTTAAATTGTTGACTGCATCCAAAGTAATCGCAATGGAATTGGTAACAATGCCGACAAATGCCTTGAATGCAACCAATATGAGGTTGACAACAATGCCTATGATACTTGTTTTTACAATTTTATCCTGTCTTGACATGTTTAATAATTCTGACTTTTTATTAATTTAAATTTTATTAAAAATTTTTTTCTGTTAATATTTAATCTCTTCAGGATTTAATTGAAATTGACTTTAAATGTTTATCTGATTGTTTTTTGATGTTTGGTGTATGGCTTTAATAATTTTCAGTTGTTTGGTTAAAATATTGAAATTAAAATTTTTTCAATTTACAAAAAAAAGATATAAATGAGAGATAAACTCTCATTGTTTAATTTTTATATTTTCCAACCGTAACGTTAGAAGGAAAACAATTCCCATCAGGATGGTTGTTACTACCATTACGAATCCCATAGCTTCTTGAATAATAACATTTACAGCATTCATAACAGTGCTGTCCTGTGTAATATTATCAGTACCCGCTGATTGGAGATACTTAGCCGCATCATCAAAGAATTGTGCGTCGTTTGAATGTTCTGGAGCATACATATCGATTGCAGTACTGAGACCGCCCATAACTCCAAGAATTAGAATTATCCCAATAATTGCTGTACCCATTGATTCACCTAATGAGGTACCGGTTGAATTAACACCTGATGCGTTATTCTGACTTTCTGCAGGGATATTGGATAATGAAATATCAGTACATAAAGCCATGATGAAACCAAGTCCCGCACCTAATATGAGAAGTCCTGGCAGTAAAGTCCATATTGTTGTATCCAGTCTGAACTGATAGCTTAAAATTAGACATCCAATGATTGCTAGTATACATCCTATTGCCATGGTTGTCTTGTGACTCAATTTTCCGGCTAAAGTTGGAGCTAGCACTGCAAAAAGAAGCAAACCCATGGTTAATGGAAGGGTGGTCACACCAGTGTCGAATGCATTTAACTGTAATACACTTTGCAAGAACAGTGAAACTGCAAATAATGCTCCTCCCATTGCAAGGTAACTTAATAACAAAATTAAAGTTCCAACACGTAAGTTTCTATCTTTGAATAAGTCCATATCAAGTAATGGCACTTTTCCACTTCTTTTTCTTCTGACTTCAAATAATGCAAATGCTACTAGTGCAACTAATCCTACAATAAGTACGATTATGCTGGTGTTGAAGTCTTTGGATAATGATAAAATACCTAGAACTAATAAAACAAGACCTATAAATGAAATTATAGAACCAGTAATATCTAAATCACTTCTAGATTCTGTAGGTTTGAAATCAGGTATTCTGTTTCTCATTATTAAGACAATGAAAACGATAATTAATTCAGTTGCAAATCCATATCTCCAACTTAAAAATGTTGTCATGACTCCTCCGAAGAGAGGTCCGATTGCAGCTGCGACTGCACCCATTACACCCACGATTGCCAATGCGACTGTACGTTTTTCACCGGAGTAGGTTCCACTTATTATTGAAACGGTAGCAGGCATCATTAATGCACCAGCAACACCTTCAATTACTGCCCATCCGATAAATAGCATTGTTGCACTTGAACTTATTGATGCAGTGAATGTACCGACACCATAAAGTGCAGTACCGATTAAGAACAGTTTCTTTTTACCGACAATGTCTTGAAGCTTTGCACTTAGCAGCATGAATGCTGCGGTGATGAGAGTATAAAATGACATGGTTGACTGAATTGTACTCACATCAGTATTCAGATCTACAACGACCTGAGAAATACTAACATTCATGAATGTAGCGTCCAAAGCTATAATAAAGGAAGCAAGGGCCACTACTATTAGCGGGATCCAAGAGTTTTCCTTAATTGTTTCATTCATATTTATTTTTCCTCCAAATTATTTTCTTAAGTATATAATAATAACATGACTAACTTTTTTGATGTTTTATTTAGCGATATGTTAAAATTTATTATACAATTATTTTTTTTTCTTTTTGTTGTTTAATATAATTTGTGGAGATATTCAAAGAACAGTCAAAAAAGGATTTTTTGAAATTTGCTCTTATTTGGATGGTTTATATAAAATTTTCAATTCAACAATTGGATTTGGGGATTTGGATTAAGGATTGATTGTCAGTTTTTTATCCCTTATTAGAACTCTTCCACAAAAAGTATAAGAACAAATAAAGTATAACATATAACTAAGCAAAATTTAATTTACTTATTTAAACAGCTGTTTTAAATGATCTTCTATGGATGTCAAGTCTGTGGAGGCAATTATTGACAATTGAAGATGATATTATGATAAGTAACGAAGAGAAAGAGAAAATCAAGAAAGATATAGTGGAGAAAATAAACTCTGTTTTAGAGAAAAACGGTGAATCCTTCAGATTGGACAATGTGAATGTTTTAAATAAAAAGGAAAGCGTTAAATTCATGGGAAACTATAGGGTTTATGACAGAAAAAATTATGACTCCGTCTCAAGAGAAATCAATTCATTCTTAAAGGAATATGGGGATGTTGACATAAAATCCAAAAAAATCAGGGACAGCGGTATGAAATTTACAACAGTGAGTTTCAATTTTGAACTATAATCTGTGAACCTGTTTAAATTTCAACTCACAAAAACAAGAATCCATAATATCATTAACTGTGTTGTGGAAACATGCACATGACTATTAGCTATTCAAAGCTATTATAAAAGTCTTTTAAATTTTTTTTATCTGTTTCGGATAAGTTGTGCCAGCGAATATTCTGAATGGCCCCTTCCAGTACCATTAGTCTATTGATACAGGCACTTTCATCAATTTCTTTAATTTTTAGCCATGCTTCTTTACTGCCGATGTCGATTAATTCATCAGCGGTGTTTATTCCAACTTCATTCAACTGCTTTTCTAGTACTTTGCCAATATTAGGTAGTTTGGAGAGTTCGCCCATTTTCAACACCTTTAACATTTATCTTTTTGAGAATTTTAGCATTTTTAGGATTTAAATTTAACTGTTTATGGAATTTTTTATTATAAATGTGCAAGAATGCCTGGATTTTTATAAGTTGTGGATGAATTGCAAAAAGTTGGTGTAGTAATGTTAATTAGGATTTCAAAAAAAGATAAATCAATTATCATATGATAATTGATTATCTAATCACTTTAATTTTTTTAGTCAAGGTTGTGGTTCCATAGGTTTTGGTTGACTTGAAGCTCACTTTGACAGTATATTTCTTGTTTGCTTTTAGGTTAATGGTGATTTTTGCCTGTCCTTTGCTGTTTGTTGTCCTGTAATAGGTTTTGCCTTTGATTTTAAACTTGACTTTAACGTGCTTTATTGCCTTTTTATTGGCATTTTTAAAAGTAACAATAAATTTTCCTTTTTTACGTATTGTGGTCTTTGAAGCCTTAATAATTGGTTTTACCACTTTTACTTTTATGGATTTGGTAGTTCCGGTATAATACTTGTTTCCTTTGTAGATAACTTTTACATTGAAAGTTTTAGGAGAATTTTTAATTGTAAAAGTGGCTATTCCATTTTTGTTGGTATAAGAGTTATATGTTTTACTTCCTATTTTGATTGATACTTTTTGCTTTGCAATACCATTGTTATAACAGTCCACTAGTTTTACGGATAACTTTTTGCCGCTTTTATAATATTTGGTAAAGTCTTTTACAATCAATGTTGAATATTTTGAATTCACATTCAACTTCATGATTTGATTGTCAATCCTTGCATAAACTTCATCATCGAGTTCTGTAGGTTTGATGTTAAATGTTGCAACACCGTTCACCAATTCTTTTGTAATTTCTTTTGAATCAGTGTAAACTGTTACTTTTAACGGGAGATTAATATTTTCATCCAATCTATGGATTTCTTTTGTTTCATTGTCAAAGTAATAGTTTAAATCTACAGTTAACAGGTTATTCTTATTTTTATAGACTACATTGTTATTTGATGAAAAGGTCATGACTAACCATCTGGATGCATTGATCTTTTCAGGTTGGTAGTTACCATCATGAGGGGAATAGTAATAGGAGCTTATGTTATTTTGACCCCACCAGCAGTATTGTATGGTTGCATTGTCATCCAATGCTATGTCTCCATAAAATCTGTCTTTGATAATGTAGTTTCCAACAATTGCGCAGTTCTGCATGAAAAGCTCTGTATCTTTGAAATTATTACTTACTGCTCCAATGTATCCTGCATGATTCTGTTCAAAAACTGTGTTATAAACTTTTGTTATGACATGTTGGCCACTTGGCGGTGCCAAGATTGCTGCAGCATAATATTTAACGTCATTAAATCCGAAATAGCTGTTGTTTATGATTGTATAATTATGGTTGCTTATGGCTCCGGCAGTGTAGTTTGTAGTTAGATACTCGAATCTACAGTTGTTGATTGTCGCATTTCCAAGGTTTAACAAAGCCGCTGCTGAGTAAACTGCAAAGTTATTTGAAAATATGCATCCCTCCAAGTTTAAGTTTCCATTAGAGGCAATGCATCCGCCCACACTTTCTCTTGCGGTCAAAAAGTTTTGAGTAAAATTTGAATTCCTGATATTTGTTTGTCCGTTTGTATAGAGAACTCCTCCATACTGTGATGCGCTATTGTTTATAAAAAGAGTATTCTCAATATTCAAAGTTCCGAAATTATTGTATATGGCTCCTCCGTTTGAATATCCTTGTGAATTGCTTAAAATACAATTTTTAATTGTGACTTTCCCACCTTCATTATAAATCAGCCCTCCGTTCTCATTCAGTACTCCATTTTTTAAAGTAAGATTAATCAAAGTTAATTCGCTGTTTGAATTCATTGCAAATAATCTTCCGGATGACTCACAATCGATTATTGTATTCACTTTTGATTTGCCTATAACTGTAACTGATTTATTTAATGAAATATTTCTGTTGTTTTCGCCTGTGTATTTGCCTTCATTTAAATATATTGTCGCATCATTCGAAGTATAATTTATAGCATGTCCTAAGCTATTATAAGGATTTTCCTGATTTCCGCTTCCTAAATCATCATCTCCGTTAGGTGAAATATATACTTCAAATGAATCAGAATGGGTAATGCCGGAATTGTTGTCCTCTATTGCACTAACGCAATTTACTGTTGTTATTATTGATAGAATTACTAAAAGCAGCAATATTTGTTTACATCGTCGATTCATTTTCCTCCTCCTTGTGTAGAAATGTTCTTGTCGATAATATTTTAGTAAAATAAAATTAATAAAGATATCTAATGTATGCATATTGCAGTTGAAAATCTGGAAATTATGGAGTTTAGTTATAAATCATGTTCAGTATGAGTTAAAAAAAGAAATTAAAGTTTGTAAAAAACAGTATTGTGATTTTTTTCCATTGAAAAAAAGATGAATTAATTTGATTTTATAAAATCAATTACAAGGTGATCCATCTCTTTATTTTCATGCCATTTATAAATGTCATATGTCTTATCTCCTTTTATAAACCAATAATAAACGGTTTGAGGATTATCTTCATTAAAAGATTTATAAAACTCGACTCCATCGACATTTAATTTGGAAACTTTCACCGTTTGATTGTGCTTTTTACAGAATGATTCATAATTTTTTATATATTTATCAACGTCAGTGTCATTATGTTCTTCTAAAAAAATTTTATGAGTGCCGTTGCTGATAGTTACATCACCAAGTTTGTTTGGAGCATCCTGATGGTAACCTTCAGGAACTATAAAGTCAGTGCCCCCCACTTTAACTACTTCTCCCCTAAGTGAGTTTCCAAAGCATAAAAATCCAACAACGCAAATGGCTAAGATTATTAAAATAATCAAAATTGAACTCTTTTTCATGTACTCCCCTCTTTTTCATTGTTTCAAAGAACCTGTTTCACTTTTAAATCATCTATCTGATTCAGTTCTGTCAGGTATTTTTTATAAACATTAATGTATTATCAGTCTCTCCTGAATATGTCTCTTGTGTATACTTTATTCTCAACATCGCCAAGAATCTCTGAATCAAAGCGATTTGCAAGAATTACGTCGCTTTCGGACTTGAAGCGTTCGATGTCATTCACCACTTCTGACCTGTAAAATTCGCTTCCATCTTCCAATGTTGGTTCATAGATGATAATTTGGATTCCTTCTGCTCTTATGCGTTTCATAACGTCCTGTATAGCAGATGCACGGAAATTGTCACTGTTGCTCTTCATTGTAAGCCTATAAACACCAACGGTTTTAGGATTTTTTGAAATTATCTGGTCGGCAATGAACTCCTTGCGCACGGAATTTGAATGAACGACAGCCTCTATCATGGTCTGTGGAACATCCTTATAGTTTGCCAGGAGCTGTTTTGTATCTTTAGGCAGGCAGTATCCACCGTATCCGAATGATGGATTGTTATAGTGGCTGCCGATACGGGGATCCATGCATACTCCGTCTATAATCATCTGAGTATCAAGGCCTTTTGTCTGTGCATATGTGTCAAGTTCATTGAAGTAGCTTACTCTAACCGCAAGGTAAGTATTGGCAAAAAGCTTGATTGCTTCAGCCTCTGTCAAATGAGTCAATAACACTGGAATTTCCTGCTCTGGACATTCGGTTCTTTTTTCTTCTTCCCTTGCACCTTCCAGAAGAAGGTCTGCAAACATCTGCCCTTCATCTTTTTGGTTGTCATCACATCCAACTACTATGCGGCTTGGATGGAGATTGTCATAAAGTGCCTTTGACTCACGAAGGAATTCCGGGCTGAATATGATATTTTTAACGCCATACTTTTCACGAACTGACTCTGTATACCCTACAGGAATTGTTGACTTGATGACCATTAAAACATCCGGATTAACTTTAAGTGTCCATTCTATTGCATCCTCAACAGCTGAGGTGTCAAAGAAATGATTGATATCATCGTAATTTGTCGGAGTGGCTATGATTACAAGCTCTGCATTTTTGTATGCTGATTCTTTATCTGTAGTTGTGTGAAGATTAAGTTCACGTTGTCCGTCACGGGCTTCATTGAAAAATCTTTCAATTTCATCATCCTGAATCGGGCTAATGAACTGGTTAAGTTTTTCCGCTTTGGATTCCGTTGTTGTAATTGCAGTAACTTCATGTTTTTGAGCTAGTAGAACCGCAAGTGAAAGCCCCACATATCCCACGCCAGCAACTGTGATTTTCATTTTAATTGTCTCCGAATATAATTGTTTGATTAATAGTAATCGTCGTCATCTTCGTCTTCTTGTTCGAAATTACGTTCAATCTTTTTGATTTTATCAATCTTTTTGTTTATCTCTTCAATTCCTTCGCCCTCAATAGCTGAGATGAAAATGGAGTTTTCCTCATCATCAATGTATTCCTTGAGATATTCTGTATCTTCAATTAGGTCCATTTTGTTAAATAAGTAGATTACAGGTATTTCAGAGAATATTTTTTCAATCTGTTTTAATAGATTGTATTGATTTTCCAAGTGGAATCCGCAGGTTTCAGATGCATCGAAAATAAACAGGATTGCATCGGCTAAGTGTTCTAAAGCTACAATTGCGTTCATTTCAATGTCATTCATCTCTAAAACTGGCCTGTCAAGCAAACCTGGAGTATCAATAATCTGAATATGCTTCCAGTGTCTTTCTGTGTGTCCGATTTGAATACCTTTTGTGGTAAACGGATAATTTGCAACTTGCGGGTCTGCGCCACTGATTTGTCTAAGCAAAGTGGATTTGCCCACGTTCGGAAAACCTGCAATGACTATTGTGGTTGCATCAAAATCGATTGTAGGCATATTTCTCAGGTTCTGTTTTGCAAAGTCCAGGAAGTCCAAGTCCTTTTTAATCTTATTTACAACAGAAGCTATTCTTCCATAAGCCTGCTTTTGGATGGCAGTCGCTTTTTCGGAAGGGTTTTTTCTAATTTTTGCACCATATTCCTTTTCAAGTTGGGTTATGATTCCATAAGCCCAATTTAGTGCTCCTAATGCCTGTTTCATATCGTCTACACCAACGGTAATGTCAATGTAATCCTGATAAAATGGGTGTAGGCTTTCGATTTCTGGAACTGCATCGATAATTGATTTCAATTTATCTTTAATCACCTGACATGAAGTAACCACTCTTCTTTCTTCAATTCTTTTGCCTTTTAAGTGTTTAGGCATTTTTTGACTTCTTATTAAGTCAGCTTGTTTTTTACCTCTACTGAACCCCTTGTCAAGTAACTCCTGGGGCGTAGGAATTGTTGGAATCATCATTGTATCACTACCTAAATATTTGTCCTTGGAATTTGTACACGTCACAGCTTTCATCCATCCAGCTGTC
>CAMNJW010000051.1 GCA_946541845.1 uncultured Methanobrevibacter sp. | reverse complement strand
GTGTAGATGAAGAATCCGTTAAAGCTGCTATGAAAGCAGGTATTGAAGCTGCTTGTCAAGTACCTGGTGTTCTTGAAATTGGTGCTGGTAACTACGGCGGAAGCTTAGGACCTTACCAAATTCACTTGCAAGAATTATTCTAGGGAGTTTAACTCTCTTTTCTTTTTTTATTTTTATTATTAATCATTTTTTTAATTATTATTCAATTATTCACTGTTATTTTCATTGTTTTTTTAATATTATATCAAATTTTATAATATTGCTTTATATATTAATTTTAATATAATTTTAACATATTTTAAGAACTTATCAATTTAGATTTATTTTAAGAAAACACGTTATTTCTTTTATATATCATCAAAACACCGTAGGATTTTATCTTTTAATAAATCGGGGAAACTTTAGTATGTCAAATGAAAATGATAAATTAGATATTCAAAAGGATTATTCAAAAATTATCAATAACAATTCCATCATTAAGCATTACGTAAATGGGATGTCACGATTTTTAATATTGTGGATTATCAATTATAATGATTTTATCCACGGCTATGGGATTATGAAAGAACTGGATAAGTTTTTTTCAATACTTGTTGATGAGGGATCTTTAAAAAAATCAAATCCGAGCAACATTTATCCTATTTTAAATAAGATGGAGGAACAGGGTTTTATCAGCAGTTGCTTTAAAGTAAAAAACAATAAAAAACTGAAATATTTTAAGATAACTGATGATGGAAAATATGTCCTGGATTATCTGTATTCTAGGTTTGATTTAATTCACACCAATCCTCAATGGAAATTATTGTTTGAGGATATGGAATGAATGGTGCTGATTTCTGATTTTTATTATTTTTTTAATAATATTGCTTTATAAACTTTTTTTTAAAAAATTTTATATGTTTATAAGATTTTACATTAATCTTTTAAGAATTATTAGTGCTTAATTAAAATTTTAATATCATATTTTGTGATATTTTTTTAGTTAGGAGGTGATGTTTTGAATTTTGTTTTTAAAAAGACTTTAAGTATTTTTATAGTGCTATTGCTTCTTTTTTTATGTGCAGGGATAGTTTCTGCAGTCGATGTTGATGGCGATAGCTATGCTGTAAGTGAAGGTCTTTCAGATTCTTCCGTTGAAGTTGAAAAAATGGGTGTGTCAGAAAACCAATTGCTGGAAAGTAAAATTAAAGCTTCCGGTAATTCCTTTGATGACATACAGACAGCAATTAATAAGGCTAAAGAAAATGATGTTATTGAACTTAGTGGAACTTACAAGACTTCATATGACCAGTTAAATTTAAATAAATCCTTAACAATCCAGGGTTCATCTAAAGGTGCGACATTGGACTTTGATGGTACTGACTTCTGCTGGTATGTAGGAAGCAGTGAGGAAATTTTGGATGATGACGGATATTCTGTTGAACAAAAGTATAATCCGCTAAATGTCGTCTTTAAAAATTTAAATTTTATTAATTCACAAGGTGCGGTATTCGCTGAAAATTCAAATGTAACTGTTATTAATTGCACATTCATTAATAATAAAATTTCCTTTGATGAATATGGGGGAGGTGCTGCTATCAGTTGTAATAACTTTGACTTTGATGATTGCATATTGAAACTACAGGATTCTAAATTCATTAACTCTACAGGTTATTTAGCAGGTGCGATTTTAGCAGATAATGTAATTGTAAAAAATTGTATATTCAATAATAATTATGCATATAATGGCGGAGCCATTTCAGCATCAAATATCAGCGTAATAGGTTCAAAATTTAATAATAACAAAGCAAATAATTTTGGAGCTGCAATAATGGTGGAGAATGGATTTGCAACAGTGGATAACTCAGAATTCAATAATAATTATGCTGGGGGTAAAGGATCAGCTATTTATATTGGTGCGCAAGATGAATCTCACACAGCATTAAAACTTTCTGATTCAAAATTCAGCAACAATCGTGCAGGTTATGAAACAATCTCATTTGGTTATGTAAGTTTCATTGATCGGGGTGCAGGTTCTGTAATAGTGGAGTATTATGGGTCAAAAGTCAAATACATTATTTCCAATTGCACAGGTTTAGACGAAAAATTCACCAAAACTCCTGCAACTTTAACTGCTGCAAAGGTAATTACAACTTATAACTCTGGAAAGAAATTCACAGTTAAGATTATCGATAAAAACACTAAAAGAGGAGTAAAAAATGCTTTAGTATGGTTAACAATTAATAAAAACATGGGTGATAAACAGATTTACACAAATTCCAAAGGAATTGCTACTCTTAAGTTAACTAATTTTAAGCCAAATACATATAAAGTAACAGTTAGAATTTATGATAAATACTCTCCATGCAAAACTACTTCAACAATTAAAATCTCTAAAGCTCCAACTATTGTCAAAGCTCCTAAAATAACAGCAAAAGTTAAAAAATCTAAATATTTCAAGGTAACTGTCAAAAGTAAAGTTACAAAAAAAATTCTTAAAAACGTTAAAGTCAAAATTAAAGTGTATACCGGTAAAAAATATAAGACTTTCAATACTAAAACAAATAAAAAGGGCATAGCTAAAATAAACACAAAAACCTTGAAAAAGGGAAAACATAAAGTAATCATCAGTTCTGGAAATTCTAATTATAAAATTTCTGCTAAAAGTTTAATTAAAATTAAATAATTATGCTATTGAGGTAAATCATGTTTAAAAAGATTTTCATTGTTTCAATGCTTCTGTTTTTAAGTATTGGTATGGTAAGTGCATCAGATAATCAGACTGATGTGTCCGAAATTAATGTGGATGGTACCAATTTTGGTGATATCCAAGGTGCCATCGATGATGTTGAAGAGAATGGAATTATAAATTTGGATGATAAGACTTATTCTCCAACTAAAACAGAAATTAAAGATTATTCAAGTGTTCAAATTAACAAATCTGTAAATATTGTTGGAGTATATAATAAGACAGTCATCACTACAAACAAGAATATGAAAGCATTTGAGATTGAAGATGCTAATAATGTTAAAATCGAAAATATAATATTTTCCAAGGCATCTCCAGCGGTTATGATATTGAATTCCAATGTTACTTTTATCAACTGTCAATTTAAAGGAAACGATAATTCAATGGGCGGCGCTCTTTCTATAAACCAGGGTAATGTTAATATAATTAACTGTACCTTTAAGGATAATGTTGCTAAGGGTAGGGAGGCATCAGTAGGTGGTGCAATTGCATTAATAAACGCTAATGGATATGTAACAAATATCACTAATTCTGAATTTATCAACAATGCTGCAATGCGCGGTGGAGCGATATATGTTGTGGGGGATAATTCAAAAACTGGATATTTAAACATCAACAACTCTCGATTCAAATTCAATAAACTTATTAAATATGATATTGATGAGGAGTATTCCGCTGGGGATATTTCATTTTATAATCCTTATAATTCAAAGCAGATAAATTTTGAAATTTCCATAGATAACTCTTCATTTATTTCAGTAGATGATTCTGAATTAGTGGATTCAATGCATCCGGCATTATTTTTACAAAATACTAAAAATGTCATTACAAATACAAATTTCACAAATTATGTCATGGTAGTTTGGAATACTGTTGAGATGAATATTGACAAATGTAATATTGAAAACATAGTAATGTATTGTTACGATAAAAAGTATGCTTTGACTTCTGGTTTAAATCAATTGATTATCAATAACTCCGATATTAAAAATGGATATCTTGATTCCGGATTGGGGTCAGTGGAAAATACAGATTTCAATTCAAATTCTAGATTATACGTTTATGCAAACAGTTTTAAAATAGTTAATTCCACATTTAATCAAAATTCAGCCATATCTTTGGGTAAAGGAAATCTGTCCGTTATTGGATCTTCATTTTCTAATTCAGCAATAGAAATGGATCATTTCTCTGAAGGTTATGCTAAATCCTACTTAAATTTTATTGATTCAGAATTTAAGAATAATGTAAAAATTGATGCCAATTCCCGTAAAACTACTTTTGATAATTGTACTGGTTTAGAAAATTTAATTTCACCGGCAAATATTGAATTTAATGCTGTAACAACATATTATAAGTCTGGAAAATCTTTCACTGTAAAAGTTATTGATCGTAACGAGAACAAAGCCCTGAAAAATTTCAAATTCACATTAAAATTGTATAAGGGCCGTAAACTTGTAAAAACATTTAACTTAAAGACTGATAATAAAGGAAAAGCCAGTATTAAAGTTTCTGGTTTGGCACCATCCACCTATGCTGTCAAGACAACATTTTCGGATAAATCTTATTACTTTAGTGACTATTCAAATTTCATAACAGTTACCAAGATTCCAACAACTGTAAAGGCTCCTAAAGTGGTAAACAAGTTCAAAAAATCCAAATATTTCAAGATTACTGTAAAACATAAAAAAACTAAAAAAACTATAAAAGGTCTAAAATTAAAAATTAAGGTGTACACTGGTAAAAAATATAAGATTTATAAACTAAAGACAAATAAAAAAGGTGTGGCTAAACTAAATACTAAAAAATTAAAAAGGGGTTCTCATAAGGTTGTAATAACTTCTGGAAACTCAAATTATAAAGTTTCAGCAAAAAGCACAATTAAAATTAAATAGCGAGGTAAATCATGTATAAAAAAATGCTGATTGTTTCACTTTTGGTTTTGTTGACATTGGGGGTTGCTTCAGCTTCAGAAAACATAACTGATGATGTTTTCATGGATGAACAGACAATCGATGTTGACCAAAATCAGGATGTTGGAGAGGTGGAAAATAGTGTAAATGATTCTTCATCAAGTATTGACGATACGAAGATTCCAGTTGACACTAAAATCGAAACAAAAAATGTCAATGCGTATTATAAGGAAAGTTCTGATTTGGTAGGATACCTAAAGGACACTAACAATAATCCAATTTCAAACAAAAATGTTTCAATCACTATCAATAATAAAATTTATAATAGAATCAGTGACAACAACGGTAAAGTTGTTTTAAAAATTAATTTATACCCTAAAACATACAATGCATTAATAAAGTTCGATGGGGATGAAAACTATTCCGCAAGCAATGCCACTGCAATCATAAAGGTTAATAAGAATGCGTTTAATATTCAAACCAAGGATTATAAAACATATTTCGAATCCGATTTGTTTTTCAAGGCAAAAGTAATAGGAAAATTCACTAAAAATCCGGTTAAGGGAGTAAAGGTTGCATTTAAAGTCTATTTTTCCAAAAATAAGTATAAGACTTATTACAGCACAACAGATGCAAAGGGTATTGCTGAATTGAAGAAAAACTTTAAAGTCGGATCATATAAGGTTGTTACAGGTATCAAGAAAAACAAGTACTTAAAAGCTAAAAAAACAAAAGCCGCCCTGACCATTAAGGAAACTGCTGAAATGGGTTGTTCTTCCTTATATGTTCAGGTAAGCAATACCGAAGCTGTTGCCGGATTTAGAAGGGATGCGACTAATGCTAAGAATTTGCACATTGTAAAATATAAACTAAATGGAATTCCTGCTGTGAAGCAGTATAAAAAGAATAGTTATTTCTTCCATTCAATAACTGCAGCTAATGGATGGATGGCAGGTACCGGCGGTTGGGACAATCCGACCATCAATCATGCTATTGAAAAATTGGCAGGTAAGATGTTTAAATCTGGTAAGATTAAAAAATCCTACCTTAAGAAAATTCAAAAATATGAAAGAAGATTGACCATTGGTCATTTTTCAATTAAAGCACCGAACGGAAAATATGCAATTGTATGGGGAAGCGGTATAAAGATGGGTAAATTGAAACCTGGTCAATTTATTGATATTCCTAATGCGAGATCAATGTTTAGGCATGGTACATATGCCCATTATGATAAGAATCCTGCAAAGGCAGCCATTAAAATTGCCGCATCCGATTCATTTGGAGTAAACCGTAGAGATGCTACAGCATTTCATTGGAAAGCAACAACCAAAGAAGGTAAAACCACAGCAACAATAAAGGTTTATGCTGCTAATGACAATGGACGCATGGTTGGAAAAAGCACAGGGCACTTGAAGGACAATATTTACTTTAAGGGCAAGTTCATCTCAAAAAACAGCCTTCCAAAAACTCCGTCAAGCAAATATCTGGGCATTCATAAGATGGGAAACATCGATAAATTAATCAAGACCAAAACAATTGTCAGCGCTCCAAAGGTTACTACAAACCTTAATGAATCCAAAGTATTCAAAGTTACAGTAAAAAATAAGGCAACCAAAAAGGTCATTAAAAACCTTGTTGTTAAAGTAAAAGTTGACGGCAAAACCTATTCCATTAAAACAGATAATAAAGGTGTTGCTCAATTGAAAACTAACTCCTTGTCTGTCGGCAGTCACAAGGTGTCAATATACACCAACAACATCAAATACTTGATTAATTCTAAAAGCACTATTGTAATTGAAGAATAATTGAAAAATTATTCTTTTATTTCTTTTTTTGTTATTTTGACTATCTCTTCATTTGTTAAATTGATTCCAATAATTTCTTCAGTTTTTTCTAAATCCTTAACCAATTTGTCAAAGGTTGTTTTATCCGGTCCGGAAATTAGATGAGAGTGGATATTATTTGTGCTTTTGTAAAGATTATCCAGAGCTAGTTTTTGGTCGTCATGAGTATTTAGATAGTTTTGATATTTCTTGCCGTCCACGAGTTCCTTTGTTTTTATTTCACGGGTGAGAGGTGTTTCAATTCCCGGAATATGATAATCAATGTTTTCTAATGTGCAGCCGTGTTTGGCTATTATCTCGAATTCATCAAATATTTTATCTGATGCGTGTCTTGTGGTTATTCTTAAAAGATGAGGGCGTGTGGATTCAAAGTAAAGGTCTTGGCCTCCGATAATTTCGGGAGATACGATTTTATCCGCTCCTGCTTTTCTGAGTCTTGGAATATTCTCTATTTTACTCGCCCTTGTGACAATCCATGCATCAGGATTTGTTTCGCGGATTGTTAAAACGATAAATAAATTACTAACATCATCTCCGGTACTGATTATCACACTATTGCATTTTTCACCAGCCAATTGTGCAATCATGTCGTCCTCTGTCGCATCTTTATGGATTGAAACGACAGATTCACTTTCTTCAATGGTTTCGTAAATTTCTTCATTTTTTTCAATGACAATGACATTCTGGTTTCTTTGTGTTAACTCTTCAAACACGACTTTTCCAACTCTTCCATATCCACAAAGAATATAATAATCGTCCATATTTTTTATTGCTCTCATTTTTCTAGCTCCTTTTGAATATTTGCTCATTCTTTCCTGGAAATTTGTTAATAACATATTGAATACATATGCAAGCAATGCAACTCCTGCAAGAGCCAATGTAGTTGCAAATATTTTTTGAACGCCCGTATGTGGGATGTAATCTCCATAGCCTACAGTGGCCATTGTGATTACTGCATAATAAATTGAATCGATTAAATTCAATCCCATGATGAAATGGGCACCTACAATTCCATAAATCAATAATATTATAATCAGAATTAATCCTGTGGTCATGTATTTTGTAGACAATCTTGTTAAAAGTTTCAGTGTTATTTTCAGCATATGACTTTTCCTTAAATTAAGATAATTATATTTATATTGAATAGTTATATTTTAATTTAAAGGTGATTATTTGGATCCAATTGATATGATGGTTACAGACAATAATTGTGAGTATTTGGGTTTATCAAGGTTATGCCTGATGGAATCTGCTGGTAAATCTTTGGCTGAAGAGGTTGGCAAAATTGCAGTATATACATTCTCCAAACCTGTGAAGGTTGTTATTTTTACAGGTTCCGGCGGAAATGGTGGAGATGGCTTTGTTGCAGCACGTTACCTGTTAAATCGGGGGTATGATGTTGACATTTACATGTTGAAGGACAATATCCGTTCTCCTTATTCAAAGACAAATCTAGAGATATTGATGAATATGAAACCTAGATTGTCAAGGTTAAATATTTTTAATCTAAAAACCTTGGAGGATATTGACAATTGTGAAGTTGCAAAAAGCAATGACTCAGAATTTATCATTGTCGATGGTCTTTTGGGAACCGGAATAAAAGGCAAGTTGCAGACCAACATTAGGAGGGCCATTGAAGTAATCAATGAATCAAAGGGGATTAAAATTAGTGTTGATGTTCCTTCAGGAATGGATCCTCTGACAGGTGAAATCGCTGACTTGGCAGTTGTTCCGGATTATACAATAAGTTTCCATAAAATCAAGACAGGCGTTAGAAATGCCGAAGAAGAAGTTGTTGGAGGTCTTGTTACTGCAGATATAGGAATTCCTTTTGAAGCGGAATATTTTGTTAACTATGGTGATTTTTTAAGACTTGAAAATAGAAATCCAAAATCACACAAGGGAAACAACGGAAAGTTATTGATCGTCGGAGGCAATAAGGACTATGCCGGTGCTCCTGCAATTGCGGGAATGGCAGCAATAGGTGCAGGTGCTGATTTGGTTTATGTGGCATCACCTGAAAAAGCTGCCGAAGCCATCAAGTCAACATCTCCCGATTTGATTGTCAAATCTCTTGAGGGGGATAAGCTATCATTAAATCATCTTGATGAAATTTTAAATCTTGCAGAAAATGCTGATGCAGTATTGATTGGTCCTGGTTCAGGCATAGATGAGGATACTTCAAAATTATTCAATGTTTTGGTTACAAAAATTAAAAAGCCTATAGTTTTGGATGCCGATGCATTGAAACAAGTTGAGATATCTTTAATCAAAAGCCGTGAGGACATAATATTAACACCCCACATTTCTGAATTCAAGTCAATTTTCAAAGTTAAGGGTAATTTGAAGCTTGACATTGATTCTTATGATTTTAAGCATGTTGATGAGAATATAACTAAATTCCAGCAAATCACCAGACAGATTAAGGGGGCTGTGATTGTCAAGGGGCAACATGATTTGATATTGTCTGGAACAAAATTCAGAATCAATAAAAGTGGAAATGCCGGAATGACAGTTGGCGGAACAGGCGATGCACTTTCAGGCATTGCTACAAGTTTGCTTTCACAGGGTTTGAATACCTTTGATTCAGCATGTTTAGCTATTTTTATCAATGGTCTTGCTGGTGATGAGGCTTTCAAGGATAAGGGAAATGGATTCTCCGCAACCGATTTAGTTTCATATATTGGCAGTGTGATTAAAAATGGATTATGTTAAGGGAATCTTTAAGGCAAGGCCAAACAGATTCATTGCTGAAGTTGAAGTTGAGGGAAATTTGGAAATTGCTCATGTTCCAAACACAGGCAGATGCAAGGAGCTTTTGGTGGAAGATGCGGTCGTATGGCTTATGCCTTCCGATAATCCAAACAGAAAAACAAAATTTTCTCTTCATTTTGTAGAAAACAAGGGAGTTTTAGTATCACTTTACTCTCAGCAAGCTAACAGTATTGTTTATGATGCAATTGTTGA
>CAMNJW010000050.1 GCA_946541845.1 uncultured Methanobrevibacter sp. | reverse complement strand
GCTGCTAAATTAGCACAAGAAGCAAGAGAAATCGAAAAATCAAATGATACTGTTGTAAGAACTCCTCACATGAAAGAAGGAAACCTCGGTTGTAAAATCGAATTAATTAGTAAACCAGAATAATTGGTTTACTTTTTTTCTTTTTTTTTAACTTATTTTAACTTTAATTTTATTTATAACTTTTTTTCATATTTTGTCATGATCAATGCCCATGTTTGCCATCTGAAATTTGGATAGATTTTTTCATGTTATTTAATTCAAGAGGGCTATTAGTAAATAAAAGATTTTTTTAATATAACTGTTTTTATTGCAGGTATTTTTAATTTAATTAATCTTATTGGATAAAAAAGTAGTTGTTTTTAAGTTCGTATACATTATTTTGTAAAAAATGGTGATGGTGTAAAAAAAGAGATAGAATTATTTGGATGGAATAATAATATCTCTTTCTCCTGAAGGCATGAATTCCCTTAATGCACCTTTTGCAATTTCTTTTCTCGGATGTTTGAAGTCAAATGTATTATGACTGTCTGCAAATGCAATTTTAATTAATGGGTTGGTACAAAATGCATCCCCTCTTGCAGCGTGAGGTGCTTGAGCAATTCCTGCATATTCAGGTTGGTGACCTACATTCATTGCGTAGTTCGGATAGTTCGGTCCTCTTAATTCGTGGATCAATCCTTCATCACTTCTAATTGATAAGGAGTTTGATGCTCCAGCTTGGTCTTGTAAATCGTAACCATAGAAACCAAGTCTTGAATGAGCTTCCTTATGTAAAATCATACTCAAATACCATCCGTTAACTCCAGCGTTTGAGTTTCCTGTTGCAAATGCGGTTGAACAACCTGCTGCAGCGGATACAACGGACGCCCTTTGAGAACCTCCGAAGTGAGTTTCTAAAAGTGTTGGAATTTCGTATTGTTCTAGACCATAGAGTGTTACTTCTGTTGAAATATCTCTTACGGTATCCATATCCAAGTCAGCATTACATAAACCGTATTTCTTTTCTACATAGTCATAACCGTAGTATGCAAAGTCATCCAAGATATCGTCGGTATATGTTGCACTAGCATATTGGGTGAATCCTACTCCTCCGGACATGTATGAACCTAACCATACTTGGTCGTATAGTGCAGCAGCAGCTGCAATAACTTCTAAAGTTACTTCAACTGGATCTTCTGATACTCTTGAAGTTTGAACAATGTCTGCTAATGTTCCGAATGCCACACCACCAGGTTCATTTGGTCCTCTTGCACGTCTAGCTGGTAAGAATGCTGCCATACCGATTACGTCTGCGTGTTTTGCAGCATATGAGAAATCCGCAATAGCCGCTTCACCTGCACATAATTTGTATGCATTAATGAAACTCATACCGATTTGCATAGCTGACCATCTGGATACTGTACCTCCATCACATGCTCTTACAACAAGTGTAGGTACTTTACTTACTTGGTATGTTTTGTTTCCAACATAACTTTTAAGCATTTCTGCTTGTTCTTCTGGAAACTCTTTGTTGATGTCGATTAACACTCTTTTATCTAATTCATCCGCTAAATCATCATTTCCAGTGAAAATTTTAGCATAACAATCTTCTGCGAGGCCTGGGTGCACTTCAACCATGTGTTCTTGTACAACTGCCCCACCAGGTAATGCATGGTTAATGTTTTCCATGTATTCGTTGATTGTTTCAGGAGTTACTTCCACACCAAGTCTTTCTTGTAAAACGGAGTGTGCTGTGTCCATTCCCACAATAATTGTTCTTTTGATATCATCAACTAACTGTTGGATTGCTGCATTGTTACAAAAGTGTAAGTCGTCTCCTTCTACGTAATCTTCAGTACCGGAGATTTTATATGCCATTAACTGTCTTTGTCCTAATGGTACTCCAATATCAGGATTATAGAATGGCATGTTTCTTTCTTTTGCTAATTTTTCTGCAGCGTCGTTAAACTCTCTTTTTCTTTCAGATTGTTTCCATCCATCAAAGCAGTAGAAACTAGTGTGATCACTTTCTTGATCTTCACCTTTGAATTTTTGATTTAATGCGCTTAAAAATTTCTTATTATCTAAACCCATTTTATTCACCTAATTTCTTTTTCAAGTCATCAGAAAATACTCCCATACCATATCCTCCTTTGGTACGTGCTGTATGAATATTTTCAACAACTTCCAGAGCTTCTTTATCTTGTCTCATACCTACGTTGTCTTCCCTATAAATGGTGGTAATTTCTTTTAAATAGTCTTCATCTAAAGGAGCGCCAACATCAATTGCTTCATCTAAAGGACGGCCAACTTGGTCTTTTACATAGTAAACGTGTCCGTCTTCTTCATTGAAGATATATCTTTGAAGACCGTCGAACATTAAACCGTTTTCGTCAAGTCTTAATGAGTGTCCGTGTACTGTTGCTCCTCTCATTCCGCATCTAGCAGGGTCAAACATATCGGTTTCAACTAACTCTTTGGATATTTTCTCTAAATCTTGTTCTCTTATTTCAATAACTTGTCTTCCAGATAAAGTACCAGTGTCTACCCCTCTGTATCTCCACATGTATGTTCTTGCTCTGTCGTATGGTTGTGCAGGAGCGTTATACATTGAATCTGCAAATTGGATGTATCTGACCCTAATACCTTCTTTTGCACCAGGTGTAGGTTCTACGATATGTTTAATAATATCACCATCATCTTCCATTTCAGCTAATGGTGGATGAACTGTTTTGTAACTTTCACCAGGGTTTCTGTGACCTAAGATTTTTACTAAACCTTCATCAGATATTTCTCTGATTTTTTTAAATTTATGCTCTGGGTTCATGTGTTTTCTTCTGTTTTCAGCAATAATTGTTTCACCAGGGCAATATTGAGCTTTATATTCCATAATTCACCAACATTATTTTATTTAATAACTTTTACAGTTTCGGAAGTTTTTGCACGTGAATCAACTAAACCAATGTAACGATCATCAATAACTGTTTCAAAATTGTTTCCATATTTTAAATAATCAGAAATTGTTGTTTTTGTCCTTGTAAAGATACCTACAAGTAAAGAATAATCGCATGGTATGTTTTCGTCTAAAATAATTTGTAAATCGTCCATAAATTTATTAAATTTAGCAATGTCTAATGTAATAACAATTTCTCCAACCATTACTCTTAATTCGATTTCTTCTCCTTTTACAGTAATCTTTTTCCTGTCGGTGTGATTGACATCATGACCTTTTCCAGGTCCGTAGAATACTTTCAAAGGGATGGACGGGCCGTGAATTAATACTCTTTGTGGGCCGTCTAACTCATAAATGAGATTCAAAATCTTTTCGGCTGTGGTTGGTTTTAGATATCTGTTTGGGATAATCTTTATATCAATAACATTAATTTCTTTTGATTCATCCATAAAAACACCTTAAAGTTTGTCTTTGATTTCACCGGCAACTTTAGCTACGTTAGGAATTGGATTTCTTAAATTGTCGATAGTACCGTACACGGTTCCAATCAATGCTGATGTTCTTTTAACTGAAAACATTTGAGTACCAGCATCCAAACACATAGCAGCGGATGCACAAGGAATTGCGGTTCCTTTTGCATGTCTTGTTACTACGTGGTTTCCGTGGAAAGTACCTGGTCCTCCACCACCGTAAATTGAATGTGAGAAGAAACTAAATCCTACTCCTACTCCTTCTGTTCTACCGTAATCTACTCCTGGTAATCCAGTTTCGTATTCTAACATGTCGTTGTAATATAATACTGTTGATGCAACTGCTTGTGCAGCTCTTGCAGCACCTACATTTACAATTACTGCAGCAAGTAATCCTGCAGCGGCATATGCATTCCATAATGCCCAATCAACTGGTTCGTACATGTTATATCCTGAAGGCATTTTTTTAGCTACTCTAATTACATTGTCTTCGATTGCTCTTCCGACTAATGTTTGAATTACGGTACCTACTGTTCCTTTACCATTTTCTTTAACTATGTCAAATACGAGATTATTTGCATTTAAACCTTGGAATGCAAGGGTTAATAAGTGCATTCTTTCAAATGCTCCTGTTGCATCTCCAGTCTCAAACATAGCAGTTTGTTCCATAATGGAAGATAATGCCGCAGCATTTAAGGTTTGTTTGTTTGTAATTGCAACAACGTGGTTTGCCATAACATTTCTTAATCCGTATCCTAATCCTTCCAATAGAACAGGTGGTCCTAAAAGTGCGCTGATATTTGCTCCTGAAAGGTCAACGGTTCTTGGATATGCGCCCATAACTGATGTTTTGATTGTTGATGCATCAAACATGTTTATATCAAATGTGTCAATGATTGATTGGATTACTGCAGCACTTGTTTGCAATGTTGATACACTGTAATCTGCAGCCACATTTAATCTTTCAAATGGGAGCTGTACCAGTAATTGCTGTCCGTCGTTGATGAGATCGACAGTGGTGTCATCGTCTTCGTTAACTCGAAGTATTCTTCTAATTTTTTCAGCAATTACTTCTGCATTTTCAACAATAGGTAAATCTATTTCACGTCCTGGGATGTATGTTGATTTCCCACCCATTGCTCCGGTTTTTAATCCTTTTTCGATTCCTGCTAAGTTTACAGCAGCTGATCTCTTAATGTCATAAATCATCTGTTGTATTGCAGAATTTTTAAGGGGACTAATTGATTCAAGAGGTACAGATTCTTCAATAAGTTTTCCATCTGGACCATATAAATCTATGTTGTCATCATATATTTTCATTAGTTACCTCCTAAGAAATAATTTAAATAATATTAGTCGATTTAAATTCTTTAAATTCTTAATACCAATATTATTACTGATTATTTTTCTCAAATAATCATTAATAATTACAAGTAATAATTATATAAAGATTTCTTAAATTTTAATCAATAATTTGGTGTTTAAATCTTAAAAATAGAATAATAAGTTAATTTTAAGTTGTTTAGGTTCCATATATTCATATTTGTCCTAAAATTTGAGTTGATAATACGAATTTTAGAAAAAGTATTATTTATGTATTGTTTACTTTACATTAATTTTAACATTATTTTTTTTAAAATCTAATTTTTGATTGCTTATTTTTAAAAATATGTTTTGATTGAATTTCTTTTTTGGAATATGTTTCTGTAATCATTTATTTGCTTATACAATCTAATTTTATATAATTTTATAAAAAGTATTAATTATTACAATTTTTATTATAAAAAATAATAAAATTATATTTATTTCTTAATAAAAATAATAATTATTAGATCAAAAAATTATACTGAAGTAATAAAAAATAGTTTTGTTTATTAAAAAGTTATAGTAAATAATTAATTATAAAATTTTAAGGCAAAGTTTGATGATAAGTTTAATTATTTACTATTTCATTTTAATATGATGTAAAAATTGATTATTTCATAATAACCAATTTATACTTAATAGTAATAACCATATAAATATTTCTTTATATGTTTTTTCATTATTTTGCTTTGAATCTATTTTTTTAGTCTAAATTTTATTATTTTATCTTATAGGTATTTTTAATTCTTTTTTTTAAAAGTTCATCGTTTTTTTTGGCTGTTTTTTGATTATTTTATTATTTTAAGTGGTTTTTAATTTTTTCTTATTCTATTTATTTTGATAAAAATTTTATTTTTGGTGATTATTTTTAGATTTCCGTGTATTTTATCATTTATTTTATTTAAAACAATGTTTTTTGTTGTTTTTTTACTATTTTAATTTATTTTTCGTAGTTTTTATAATTAGTAATACTTATTACTATTTTTATAATAATCAAATATTATTTTTATTCTATAAATGTAATACATTTTTTGAAGTTATTAAAATTTATATAATTTATATTATTTTTTTTTTAAAATAATGCAATATTTATCTATAAAATAAGTAGTAAGGGGTTAATAATCTTTTTTTTAAATTTATTACATCAATTAACTTTAATAATGATGATTTGTAGAGTAATTATATAATTTAATTAATGAAGTGATTGTTATGAGTTGCTATAAATATTGGGGTAAACTTGAAGAAATCGCAAATAAACTATCAGAATATAATGATTCAAACATTGATGAAGTAAACATTGATGAGATTGTTGAGATTTTAGATGATGTTGAAATCATTGCTCATGACAAGACAATTGACTTTGATTCAGCAAAGCATATTCTTGATGATGAGAAAATGAGCAAGGTTTTAAAACTGATTAGGAAATTTTACGTTTATACCGGCGCAAGACTTGAAAGGGAAAATGCATTGAAAATCTTGGAATCTGACGATGCAGAAGCTGTTTTGGATTCATTCCATTTTTATGATAGGTATATTGGATTGATTGAAAATGAGAGCAAATTGGCTAAATTTGATGAAAACAAAACTTTCCTGTTCCTGGGATCAGGTCCTCTGCCTTTGACTTTAATCATGTTCAACAAGGTGTTCGGATGCAAGTGCATCGGTATTGAACAGCAGGAGGATGTTGCAGAGCTTTCCGTAAAGGTTTTGAAAAAGCTGGGTCTTGATGAGGATATCCAGATTGTCGTTGGCGATGAGACTGCCATTAAGGACTTGGATTATGACATTTTGATGGTGGCAGCATTTGCAGAGCCTAAGGAAAGAGTGTTTGCAAACGTATGGGAATATGTTGATGAAAAAACTCCTGTGTTATACAGAACTTATACTGGAATGCGTGCAATTTTATATGCTCCTGTTCTTGAAAAGGACACAAGGGGATTCCACAAGGAAGTAATGTTGCTTCCGCCTGGAAAAACAAACAACACTTCTGTTTTAATCAGAAAAATCAGTTAATTTCATTTTTGATTCCATGATAACTCATGGAATCATTAGTGAAGTAATCTTTGAAATTCCTTTTTTTTAAGTAAAAAGTGATGAATTTATTCAAGAAGGTATCACATTTCATAATGTGTTTAGGAATTTCCGTGTTTCGTGATAATTCCGGTAATTATCATCTTTTAGTATATTTGAAGTAATATATATCTTTTTTCTTTGATTTGACATCAATTTTTCAGTTTTAAATCAACTTTCTTATATGAAATCAATAATTTTATTAATAATTTGAACACACCTATTCATATGAAAGGCATTATAGGCGCAATCTGTGGGGACATCATAGGTTCCACAAGGGAATTTCACCCCATCAAAACAAAGGAATTTGAACTTTTTGAAATAGGATCCACATTCACTGACGATACTGTTATGACATTGGCCATTGCAGATTGGCTGATTGAGGACAGAACTTCTAGGGATGTATTGGTTGAAAAACTGCAGTACTGGGGAAATGAGTATATCAATGCAGGTTACGGCGGAAGATTTTACCATTGGCTATCTGAAGAGAATCCCGAACCTTATGGAAGCTGGGCAAACGGGTCCGCAATGAGGGTTTCACCGTGCGTATGGGTTGCGGATTCACTGGAGGAAGCTCGACACTTGGCATATCTTTCAGCTGTCGTAACACATGACCATCCTGAAGGTATCAAAGGGGCACTTGCAACCTGTGATGCGATTTATCTTGCAAGGGAAGGCAAGGACAAGGAAGAAATCAGAAAACATGTTGAAGACAACTATGGCTATGACCTGTCCCGTACTGTTGATGAAATCAGGCCGACCTACAAGTTTGACGTTTCATGTGCAGGAAGCGTTCCCGAATCAATAATCTGCTTTTTGGATGCCGATGACTATGAAGACACAATCAGAAATGCGATTTCATTGGGCGGGGACGCTGACACTCAAGCCGCTATTGCCGGAAGCATTGCATCTGCATACTGGGATGTGCCTCAGGATATTGCGGATGAATCCATCAGCTATTTGAATTTTGACCTCTTTGAGGTTTTCAAAAAATTCGAAGAGAAATTCTAATCTCTTTTCTTCTTTTTATTTTTCATTTTGTTCAGCTGATTCATGAATCTTTCATCATAGTTTCTTGCGATATCCTCGTATTTGTTCCATATTCCGATTGCGGTTTCCGGAATCACGTTACGCTTGTCTTCGCTGAACTTTGTATATGTGTGCATCATTTCCTTTGAATCAGAAATCAGAACCTTTACAAATGGAATGTCTGCCTTTTGAATTGGAATTTCGTTCTGTTTAAAGAATTTTATGATGTCGAATTCCTCATCGTTGATGTAGCATATCGGTGAGGCCAGAATGTTGATATTCAGATTTCTCCTTTTTTTGAATGCCTTGACAAGGGCTTCCCCTTCACCTTCAAACAGGAATCCAATCCTCATGTTAACTGAATTTTTAGCCCTGTTTATGATCTCCAGTTCCTGGTTTATGATTTTTTCAACACCGTATATTCTCCATATTGGAGCCTGAACCTGACTCATTCCGTTTTCATAAATGTATGTGAGACGGGTAATTGTA
The DNA here is from genome assembly GCA_946541845.1 of uncultured Methanobrevibacter sp. Lineage (GTDB taxonomy): Archaea > Methanobacteriota > Methanobacteria > Methanobacteriales > Methanobacteriaceae > Methanocatella. The sequence continues at coordinate 1,226 of CAMNJW010000050.1, read as the reverse complement.
TCGTCAATTTCAGCGTCTAGCCGTTCCTTTTCACGGCTTAAGACTTCAATAGGTGACTTGACATTGTATGTCAGTGGCCTTCCGTCCTCAACGTCAATGAAATTCTTCTTGACCAGTCCCTTCAAAACATCATATATCTTGCTTCTGGGAATGCCTGATTTTTCTGATATCTCAGTTGCATTTGATGAGATTAATGAAGTCAGTGTCACATATGCCTGGGCCTCATACATTGTCAGCCCCATTCCCTTTAGTATATTTATATTCTCGTTCATGTTTATGCCTTTGAAGTTAATGCTATATAAATTATACCACTAATAACCCTTAACTAGTGACAATATCTTTATATATGTTTCAAATTAATCTATAATTATAAATATTTATGAGGTAATTATTATGGCAGACGGCTTAGATATGTTTTGTTATCAATGTTCCCAAACAGCTAAAGGTACCGGTTGTACTGTAAGCGGTGTTTGCGGTAAAAAACCAACAGTGGCAAGATTACAAGATAACTTGATCTTCACCATGAAAGGAATCAGTGCATACAATTACAATGCAAATGTTTTAGGAAAAAGCAATCCTGAAATCGATGCATTCCTAACCAAAGGTTTGTACACCACATTAACCAACGTCAACTTCGATGCAAATGATTTAGTTGCACTCGCTCTAGAAGCAGGAAAAGTCAGTGTTGACGTAATGAGATTACTCAAAGACGCACACATTGAAGCTTACGGTGAACCACAACCTGTAGAAGTTAAAGTTGGAGCACAAGAAGGACCAGCTATTATCGTAACCGGTCACGACTTAAAAGCATTAGAAGAATTGTTAAAACAAGTTGAAGGAACAGACATTAAGGTATACACCCACTCTGAAATGTTACCTGCACACGGATACCCTGGACTCAACAAATACGAAAACCTGGCAGGTCAGTTAGGCGGAGCATGGCATGACCAAAGAACAACCTTCAAAAAATACAATGCAGCAATTGTGGCAACCAGTAATTGCGTATTGCCAGCACTTGATGCATACAAAGAAAGGATGTTCACCATGGATGTTGCAAAACTCGAAGGCGTAAAAACCATCGAAGACTATGACTTTGCAGAAGTAATCGAATGTGCAAAATCTCTCGGATCACTAGAACCTGAAGAATTGACCACACTCACCACCGGTTGGAGTGCAGGAGCTATTGTAGAACATGCTGATGCAATCAAAAAATTAGTCGAAGAAGG
>CAMNJW010000049.1 GCA_946541845.1 uncultured Methanobrevibacter sp. | reverse complement strand
CCATTTAATTGAATCGTTTAAGTTAGGATTAGTGTTGTTGACAGTTTTTATTACTTCCAAATCAGAAGCAGGATTAACATTGATTGCTTTTTGAGCATTGTTGTTTGTTAGGTCATAGTCAAACTCACGGGATGAAACATTGCCCTTGTTGATAATCTTTCCGGTTGCAACCACTTTAGCAACAATGTTCAATTTAGCAGATTTGCCAACAGCTAAAGTACCGACATTCCAGATACCAGAGCTTTTATTGTAACTATTCAAATCAGCACTGACAAATTCTAAAGATTTAGGAAGAACATCACTAACTTTAACATTATGTGCAACATCAGGACCATTGTTTCTTACAGTCAAAGTCCATCTGACCAAATCTAAATATTTAGGAGCAGTTACATTAACTGATTTGGCGATAGCTACATCAACCGCAGGATCCACATCGATTTGTGCATCATCAAAATTGTTAGACAAGTCATAGTCATATTCCTTTAGTGTTACATCAGCATCATTTTTAATGATGCCTGTTGAGTTAACTCTTGCAACAATATTCAACTTAACAGACTTACCAACTGCTAAAGTACCTATATTCCAGACACCAGTATCATTATTATATTTAACTGAGTCACTGCTTACAAAAATCAAAGATTTTGGAAGCAGGTCATTTACTTTAACGTTGTGTGCAACATCAGGACCATTGTTCCTGACAGTCAATGTCCATCTGACCAGATCATGATACTTAGGTTTAGTCACGTTGACTGTTTTGACAATAGCCAAATCAGCCGCTTCAGGAATGTTGATTAACTTTTCATCATGGTTATTGTTGAGATTAGTGTCAAATTCTATTCCTGTCACATTTGCCTTGTTAACAATATCCCCTGTTTTGTTTACGAGAGTTATGATTTTAATTGCAAATGACTCTCCGACTTTTAATGAACCAATGTTCAATGTACCAGTTTTTGAATTGTATTTACCGTTACTGTCATCATTTTTCCAAATCAATCCATCAGGCAACACATCGTATACTACAACGCCTGTAGCATCATTTGGACCATTGTTGGTAATGTTTAAGGTCCAAACAACCAAATCGCCATAATTTATTGAATTCTTATTGGAAGATTTGATAATCCTATTGTCAACTTTTGGATATACATTAAATACTGTGGAATTGGTTATTCCTTTATAATAATTATCCTCAAAGTGTTTAGCAGTCACATAATATTTTCCAGGTTTTAGATTAGTCAAATTGTCTGAAACCTCACCCAAATAGCTTGAGTTTAAGGATTTATTATAAACCACAGTACCATCTTCATGTTTAACTGTCATTAAAATTGCCATATTGTATTCACGATCATCCTGATAGAGTTTACCGCTCATGGTAGCTCCAGAAACAGGATGCTCCCCGTCAATTTCTATCTTATTATACTTAGCAGCATTGTAAATTGCATTTGATACCGCCAAATTGTCATAGTCTCCGATATTGTTTCCGCCGTAAATGACAGATTTGATATTTTCCGCTTCACCATAATAGATATCCTTAGCATAAATCGGCAAATGATAAACCCATGCCTGATTCTGATATAATGTGTTGTTTTTCAATTTGAATTCGACACCATTCTTATCAAAATATATTGCACTACCATTTCTTGCTGTATTATAGTAGAAAAGGTTGTCTTGTGCCAATACTTTTGTACTGTTGACATAAATGGCTCCGCCCAATCCGTCATTTAGTTTTTTAACATCAGGTATTGCTTCATTTGCAATGAATTTTGAGTTTTTAACTGTAGTATCGTTGCCTTTAATGAATACCGCACCACCGTCAATGTTTGCAACATTCCTGTTAAATTCGGAATTGATTATTTCAACGTTGTTTGCTTCAATATTGACAGCACCACCATACTCTGATGCATAGTTATCATCAAATGTTGATTTCTCAATTTTTATATTGAATCCATCAAGTTTAACCGCACCTCCTAACGGAGCTTTGTTTCCTTTAAAAACACTATCAGTGATATTCAAGTTCATGAAATCCTGATAATCCAACAATATTGATACAGCCCCTCCAAATACACTTGCAGTATTGTTGATTAGAGTACAATTGTTCAAGTTACCTGATGCATGGAATGTTAAAGCACCACCATGATCAGCGGTGTTATTTATGAAAACACAATTATAATATGAGGAACCGTTTCTAACACAGCCAGCTCCTGCATGGCCTGAACCATCGGAAGTGACTACAATATTGTTTTTGAATATGCAATCATGCACAACCCCATAAGATGGTTCTGTGTCCAATCCGATTTGTACAGCTCCACCACATAGTGCCTCTGGTCCACGAACGTAATTTGAGTCAAATATACAGTCATAAATCTTAAAATCATGACTGAAGGCACCTACTGCACCTGCAGCAATTCCTGCACCATTATTTGTAAAGTTACAATTTTTTATTGTCAAACCTTGTGCAGTTCCTGCCTTATAAGGCGTATGGATTGCACCGGAAGTCGTATTTGCAAAGTTATTTTCAAAAACACAACTGTCGAAAGTGATTGACTTGGCCGATACCTGTGCAGCCGCACCCCTTCCGTCAGTATACCCATTGACAAATTTTAAATTCATGAATTTGGACTGGGCCCCTCCCGAAGAGATCTTTAATATCACTGTTGAATTTTTACCGTCTAAAGTTGCCTGAGAAGGTGACGTAAAAGTCAATTTTTTTGAAATTGAGATTGTGTCCTGAGAACCCTCTGAAACAAATTTACCGCTTAATTTTATTGTATCACCATTACTTGCCTTATCCACAAGTTTTTGAATATCTTTAAAAGTACCTCCATCTAATGAATGAGTCGCCTGCATAACATCTTCATTCTGATTACTTGCCAGCGTAATTTCATTTTCTTGAGAATTTTCAAGTTGATTTTCAATATCTACTTCCAAACCTACACCATCACTTTCATTTAAATCTGCAGCATATGCATTGTCAATGCCCGCACTCACTGATGTAAACATCAGACAAATGAGGATTAATGAAATAAGGAAAGGTTTGCTAAAAATTATCTTTTGAACATTTTTAAACATAGTTTTAACCTCTACTGAGGACATTTAACCACTATTAATTAACAAAAGCTATTAACTAGCAATTAAACTTTTTATCTTAGCCGTAATTTAAAAAGAATAAATCCTAAACATAAAATTTGAAAAATAACCTTAATTACAAGGAAAAACTATATATTAGTCCCCTTACACAAAAAATTTTAACCAAATTTTTTGCCTAAATTAAAGAATTATTTTCCAATTTGATATAAAGAAATACACTTTTTCAAATCAGTACAAAATTTAACTGAAATAAAAGATAATCTCTCTAAATCCTCAAAAAAAGTATTATTCCACAATTTATTTAAATTTTATGTTTTAAATGCCTTAAATTTCTTTAAAATAAAAAATATTTGATTTAAAAAGAAATATGATAAAGATAACTTAAAAAAATATTTTATAGATAAAATTTATAAATAGATATTAATTAACAGTAAGGACAGAAAATATGAAAAAGCAAATTGCAATATTAATCATGGCCATATTAATTATTGCTCCAGTTATACAAGATGTATCTGCATCTAAAACCGTTTTTATAACTTCAGACAATATTATTGACCATGATCAAGACGTAAAATTATTAAATTCTCTTAAGAACTATATTGAAGAGATAAGCGGTGGAGAATTACAGGTCATCGTTGACAATCAGGCTCCCGCACCGGGAGAGGGATGGAGGTCAATAAACGTGACAAGTGACGTGAGCATTAACATTGCTGCATCCGATGCAGGAAACTATTGGCAGTTAGCCTCCTCAACTGTCAATTCAGACAAGCAGATTGTCTTTGTAAACATCGGCAGCTATGATTTGGACAATCATTCCAATTTCCTTAGAAGAGCTTGGGACGACAATTATTCAAATGAATCTCTTGCAGGAATGCATGACCCTGGAACATTCCTTAAAAATGCCGGAATTAACTATATCCAACCAACCAAAGAGTTCCCGGACAATGTCGAGGATGGTGTCTTATCAAGATATGATGAGAACATGAACAGGAAAATGGCCGAGGAAATAGTAAACATTGTGAACGGATACGGCAATACCACAAAAGTATTAAGTAGCGAATTAATTGAAACAAATAAAATATCTCCACAGGGCATGGCAAATGCAAGTAAAATGCTTGTAGAAAGCGGAGATAACGAAATGAAAGGACCATACGGAGCTTATTCAACCCCTCAATTGCTTTACCAAACAAGTTGCTACCTAAACGGTAATGGAGTTGACATACCTAAGGAATACAGCGAACCTGACAACCCGTTAGGAATTTCATTTTTAACAAAAGACACATATTCCATCTATGATTACTTCAACATGGCAGGAATTGTTAAAAACTATATGGATGCCAACGGAAAGGCACCTGATTCAATCGAGTACGAGGGAGCGCACATCAGTTATTATGACCTGACATACAACTTCGCAAAAATCGTGCAGAATCATACTGATGCAAGTCATATGGGCTTTGAAAGCGAATATCACTTCGATAAAGTTAACGATTCAATACTATTACATGTATTCCCATTCATTTTAGTATTGTTCGTATTATTTGTCGCATATTTATTTATTAAGAAGATTAGAAGATTTTAATAAGTATGAGTAACATAATTAATACTTTCATGAAAAATGAATAGAGTGAATTAATATGAAAAGATATATATCAGAATTAATTGGGACAATGGTTCTTGTCCTATTCGGTTGTGGAAGTGCAGCTATAGCAGGATCAGTATTGGGTACTGTGGGAATCGCTTTGGCGTTCGGTTTATCCATTGTTGCTATGGCTTACGTGATTGGAGACATCTCAGGATGTCACATCAACCCTGCTGTTTCAATCGGTATGTGGATTGATGGAAGATTAGAAACAAAAGACTTGATAATGTACATTGTTTTCCAATGTATCGGTGCAATAATCGGTATTGCTATTTTAGCAGTGATCATCAACTCCGCACCAAGCCTTGGAGGATATGCTGCTACAGGTCTTGGTCAAAACGGATTCGGCTCTGCATCTAGCGTTGGATTAGATGTAGTTGGAGCAATAATCGTTGAAATTATCTTAACCTTTGTATTCGTATTTACTGTTCTTGGTGTTACTAAAAAAGCGGAAAACAGTGCAGTTGCAGGTATCGTTATCGGTTTGACACTTGCATTCGTACACATTATGGGAATTCCATTAACCGGAACTTCCGTTAACCCTGCACGTAGTTTAGCACCTGCATTGTTCATTGGAGGTCAAGCTTTACAACAAGTTTGGGTATTCATCTTAGCACCTATCGTCGGTGCAGTCATTGCAGGTTTATTATACAAAGGATTAATATCAGAGGATGCTTAAATCCTCTAACCTTTTCTTTTTTTTAAATTTTAATACTTCCAATGTAAGTATGTCCTTTAATATTTTCAAAATCAGTTTTTATTTTAAATTCAAAAGAATCTTCATTAGCCACATACATATGTGCCAGACAAATTCCCATATCAATTGGATTCCATTTCTTAAGAACCTGACGTTTCAGGATATTCTGCTTTGCCCGATAAACATCAAATCCATCAGAAGAATGTTTGAAATACCATGGCTGTGAGTTGATTGCTGATGGAGCCAGTCTTGCTGGAATCAGCCTTTCATCTTCGACATCACAAATCTTTGACAAATCCTTCCTTTTAAATCCTGACGGTTCACGGGTCAAATCGTCTGATTTGCCAAAAGATATTGTTATTACAAAATTAAGATCCTTCTTTTTGGGTGATGCCATTCCAACCCAACAGTTTCCGATTCCAATAGATTGAAGATAAAGACAGAGCTGCTGGAAGACAAACCCTATATTTTCCAGATAGTTCTCTTTTTTCTCGGAATATAATGCCAGATAATAAGGGGCAGACCATCGGGTGCGAACGTTAACCTCATCTGAAGGCAGGATTTCATAGGCATACTCGATTTTCTCGTTTAATGGCTTGACTGATTTCATGAATTCATGGATTAAATCCATATCTATTTCATCATCGCAATACTTTCTGCAGGATTTTCTAGTGTAGATTTGTTCTTTTAAATTCATTAAAAATAATTATTACTCTTCATCTTATTAAAACTTAAATAATATCTAAAAGAAACATTATATATAAGGTGAATATATGAAGATTGTTGTTGCAATTGGAGGATCAATTTTACTTAAAGAATATGATTGTAAAAAATTCCAAGAATACAGTGCTATCTTGAAAGATTTAGCATCTGAACATGAATTATTCGTTGTTGTGGGCGGTGGAAAACCTGCAAGAGAATACATCAGCGTAGTTCGTGACTTAGGCGCTGGAGAAGCACAATGTGATGATATTGGAATTGAAGTTACAAGAATCAATGCTAAACTGATGTTGTCTGCTCTTGGCGATGCAGCATATCAAAGAGTGCCTCATAACTTCCAGGAAGCTTTGGAATTTTCAGCTACTGGAAAAATTATTGTTATGGGCGGAACTGAACCTGCACACAGTACTGATGCAGTTTCCGCAATATTAGCAGAATACATTCAGGCTGACAAGCTCATCAACTTAACTTCTGTTGATGGAATGTACACCAAAGATCCGAATAAATTTGATGATGCGGAACTTGTCCCTGAAATTACTGCAACTGACTTGCTTGAATTCCTAAGCGGCAAAGACGTGAAGGCAGGAACATATGAATTCTTTGACACCACTGCAGTTCAGATGATTAAAAGATCAAACCTGGAAACTGTAATTACTAACGGTTTTGAACCTGAAAACTTAATCAGGGCAGTTAACGGCGAAACCGTAGGAACAAGAATCATCAACGAATAGGTGATTGAGTGGATAATCTAGTGGATATTGGCTTAAACCTAATGCATTCCTCCTTCAAGAAGGATAGAGTGGAAATAATTGAAGAGGCTAAAAAAGTTGGAGTTAAACAGTTTATTATTACTGGAACCAATGTGCATTCAAGCCAAATGGCAGCGGAATACGCTTCAAAATACCCTGAAACATTATTTTCAACATCAGGAGTCCATCCGCATGATGCTAAAACCTGCAATGGACACAGTATGTTTGAACTTGAAAAGATAGCTAAAAACGATTGTGTTGTAGCCATCGGAGAATGCGGTCTTGACTACAATAGGAATTTCTCACCGCAAGACCTTCAAAGAAAATGGTTTGAAGCACAAGTGGAACTCGCTGAAAGACTAGATATGCCCTTGTTTTTACATGAAAGAGAAGCACATGAAGATTTATACAATATACTAAAAAGACATGACAGCGTTATTGAAAAATCTGTTGTGCATTGTTTTACAGGAACAAAGCAAGAAGCACAGAATTACATAGATTTAGGTTGCTTTATCGGAGTTACCGGTTGGATTTGTGACATGAAAAGAGGAAGAGACCTTCAAGAGGCAGTTAGCGTGATTCCACCGGAAAAGTTAATGATAGAAACAGATGCACCGTTTTTAATACCTAAAAACTTTGATAAGAAACCTAAGAAAAATAGAAATGAACCGAAATATTTACCTCATATCCTTGAAACAATTGCATTATGCATGGGTCTTGATGCAGAAGACCTTGCAGTTCAAGTTAATAAAAATACTAAAGAATTTTTTAAATTATAGGAAGTGATAAGATGGCAGTAGAACCTCACAAACATTGTCCAATTTGTGGAACACCAATACCTTTAAACGAACTTGTATGCTCACCGGATTGTCAAAAAGTCTGGGACGCAAGATTATCTCAAAGAAAAAGATCTCAAATAATTTTATATGTAGTAATTGCAATCTTTTTAATTATTTGGGCAGTAATGACCTTTTTGAAATAGTGATATAATGATATTGACTTCATCAAACACCTTGGAAAATAAGGAAATTATTGAGTATAAGGGATTGGTTACAGGAGAATCCCTAATCGGTGCCAATATCTATAAGGATTTGTTTTCCGGTGTTCGTGATGTTGTAGGCGGAAGAACCTCAAGATACGAGGAAGAAATTCAAAAAGCCCGTGACATGTCACTAACAAGCATGATTGAAAAGGCAGAACAATTAGATGCAAATGCAATTATCGGACTTAAGATTTCCTATGATAACCTTGGAGGTACAATGGGAAATACAATACTCATAACTGCATATGGCACAGCCGTCAAATACGAATAGCATGGAATTTAAAGACAAGGAAATAGAAGGATTCAAAAAGAGAAGAGCCGTGCTGTGCATAGCAATAGGTACGGCAGCAGGACTTGCAGTTTATGGAATCTTTTTATATTTTCACATTGACATTTATGGATGGAATCTAGGTTTAATCTTCGCTCCATTGGCTGCGGGATATGTGGAAACCATCATTGCTAATAGAATTATCGGCGAAAATATCGGAGCCATAAGTGCATTTATTCTATTTATTGATACCACATTTTACAGTTTTATTTTAAAAAATCCGACATTAGGCTGGAATTTAATAACAGCCGGGTCAATAATCGTCATATTGCAGGCAGCATTCCCAACTCTAATCAACTATATTCTGCTTGTTGTTACTGGAGGAATAGTTTCACATTTCGTAAACAGATTGAAAAGCATTGAAAGAAAAATCTATTACAAAATAAGAAATCAAGATACTGTTCGTTGGGAAACACCAAGCAATAGAAATTTTGAGAAGTTTGCCCCAGAGTATGATGAAAAGGCAAGCAATGAAAAAATAAACGGCCTTAATTTCTTTTTCATAACAAGTACCGATTTAGTTGATAGAAAACATGAAAACTTAGGGCAATTCAACTCCAATGTAATTATTGGAAAAGATAAAAAAATAATTCATGCCGATCCCAAAGAAGCTGAAAAAGCAACACTATACGATCTCAAAAAAGGAAAAGACGAATGTCTAATCAAATTAAGTGAAGAAATCAAATCATCCGGTGGAAATGCTGTTGTTGATTTGAATATTCAATATGGATTGATTGGGCTTGGTGGAGACAGCTTTCAGATAAGTGCAATGGGAATGGGTGTGAAATTAATGTTATAGGTGATAAAATGAATGCAGAAGATTTTATAGCACAATTAACACAAGAAACCGGCATTGACGCTAGTCAAGCCGCAAGCGTAAACGGAATTTTGGAAAGTACCTTTTTAGCAGGTAACAAAAACAAAGACACCATCACTAAGTTAATTAGTGAAAAGTTAGGTGTTGACGATGCAAAAGCAGACATGATTTATAATGCTGCTATCGGCATCATCTCCAGCGGTGTTTTAGACAAAGTTACAGGACTTTTCAAAAAATAGCTTCCAAACAAGGTGGTTGAATTATGGATGGCGAAGGAACTATTATTATACCAATTATTGGTTACATAATCGCAATATTGTCTCCGCTTCTAGGATTAATTTATGGAGCTGTACTGTTTTTCGTTAAAAAGGATGTTCCATTATACAGAAAACACGGCAGGTTTATAATTTACTTTGCAATAGTTGTATTTGTTATCTCTACCATATTAGTAATGGCTACCGGAAACTTTGGAAATTAAAAAGTTATGGTTAAATGAATTCAATATTCATTTAACTAATTTCTTTTAATCTGTTTTTAAAATCATTGTCATTTTTACAATTTGCAATAGCTTTCTTTAAAATGTCTTTTTCCTTATCAACATCACCTTGCTTTTGATAAATTTTTGCCAATGCATCATATGCCTTTTGAGAATCCGGCAAGACAAAAATGACCTGTTTATACAGCTCGGCAGCTTCATCTAGTTTGCCTGACTTTTCCAGATATTGAGCTTCGTTCATCAGGTTTTTAATATTGTCAAACTTGCCCTCACGCTTAGGCTTGATTTTTCCTTCCACATTTTTTAGCTTATCAAATATGCTGTCTGCTTTATCAGCATCGAAATTTTGACCGACTTTTCTCTCATCACTCATTTTATCACCTTA
>CAMNJW010000048.1 GCA_946541845.1 uncultured Methanobrevibacter sp. | reverse complement strand
ATAGTATAATTTTTTACGGTTTAACCTGAATTCATATTCGTCAGTCAATTTATTTTTATACCAATCATTTCTAACTCCTCTAAGTGTCCTTCCAGTTTCATTTGAAGGCAATTGATCTCTAACTTTCTCCCAATTACCATCGACTTCATCAACATCAAAGGTTTCATGTCCAAAATCATCTTCAATACATCTTTTAAGCATCATTGCCCATTGAAGATGCTCAATACCCAATCTTGTGCTTCCAATGCACTTGTCCTTTTTAGACCATGCAATATTCTTCCATAACTGTATGATCTCATCACTTCCAAGCAAATCCCTCAATTTACTACAAACAACAGCATATGTTTTATATAACTCATCATGTTCAATATTAATTACTTCTAAGGATTCATCCAAATCAAATTCCTCTAATTTTTTATAAAAAGAATCTATTTCTGTTTTAAGATTGATTTTCTTGAGATTGGATCTACCATACGGAGAATAAATCTGAATAGCTATTAATAAATTGACAAGATTTTCAAAATTAGATTGCCTATACTCTACAATCCTCTCATCATCCAATATTTCTATTAAAGGCCAAATTTGAAATGCGGAGTAATAAGAATATGTTTTTAGACTATTTGTTTCACTATCATTGAACTCTTTAAACTTACAAAACCCATTATCTTCAGGAATATAAATATTTCCATTTTCTAAATAATCCAATAACCCATCATGAGAATTCTCATCAAAGTTAGGTGAAATATATTGCTCGAATATCGGATTATAAATATTAGTTACTCTAAATATTGGATAGAAAAGTTTTTTCTCCTCTAATTCCTCTAATTTTTTATCATCAATTTTGATTCAACGTTTTTTGCAAAAATCAATGAACTTTTTCATGTTTATAGGAGGGTTCTGTAAGTACAATTCTTTTTCTATATAATATCTTAAAAATTTAGAATTCAAATTATCACCTAAATGCTATCATACTACTTTACAAATCATGAAACATTTATCGTAAACATCCAATCGGAATAACTTTCACTCCATCAGCCCTGGTGTAAGCCATATCCCCACCAGTAATCACCGCTAAAAAGCTTGGCTCTTCCAAATCAATCTTTTTGTTTTCAACACTTTCCTTAATTAATTTCTTTAATTTCAGCAAGTTTTCTGCCCCTTTTTCAATTTCACGACTGCCCAATTTAAACTCTATCAATGCATATCTCCCATCACTTAAGTATACAATGCAATCTGCCTCAAGACCGCTGTCATCATTGTAATACAATACCTCTCCGTTGAGTGAACTTGAATAAACAAGCAGGTCACGTATGCATAGGTTTTCAAATATGAATCCGAAGGTTTCAAAGTCTTTCAGTAATTTTTCTGGTGTCAAGTTAAGGCTTGCCACTGCTATTGATGGATCAATAAATTCTTTTTTGTGGGATTTTCTGATTGTATTTGCTGAGCGGATGTTTGGTGACCATGCCGGAATGTCCTGAATAACGTATAATCTTTCAAGAGCATTGATGTATGAGTTATATGTTGGTGGAGATATATCATATTCTGTTCTTACATCTTTCATGAGTGTTTTTTTAGTTGCCAGTGTGGATATGTTTCTGGCGTATGATTTTAAGATTGCTTTTACTCTTTGAGGGCTGCGTTTAACACCATCCACTTCTGAAACATCACTGTTACAGATTATATCGATATAATCTGAAACAATAGCCAGTTGCTGTTTTTTGGTTTTTTTGTTTAGTGATTCCGGCCAGCCCCCTCTGCAGGCGGCAAATATCAAATCAGGTATTGTCAGGTTTGATGTTATTCCATCAATATTTAAATCATCATTGTCAAATAAGTCAATTAATGAGATTTCCCCTGTTGATTCTCCGCTTTCATATAAACTCATTGGACGCATTACAATTCTTTTGATTCTACCTGCTCCGGAATGCACGATTTTATTTCCCTCTACTGTTGTTGAACCTGTTAAAATATATAGTCCGTCCTCGTCTGACTCATCAACCAAATATCTTACAGCACCCCACAGTTCAGGTGCCATCTGCCATTCGTCAATCAGCATTGGCTTTTCACCTTTCAATAATTCAAGGGGATTAGTGTCAGCAAGTTTTAGATAGGATTTTCCATGAATCGGATGCTGAAGTTCCTTTAGGCTCTTACATTGTTGTTTGGCTGTTGTTGTCTTACCGCACCATTTTGGACCGGTGATTAATACAGCGCCCACATATTCCAAGGATTCCTTCAGTTCCCGGTCAGTGTATCTTGGCAAATATTTTTTCATAACAATCACTTTTTTTATATTTTTAACCAAATTCATTTTATACTTTTCATTAAATTTATTTTATACTTTTCACCATATAAATTTTATACTTTTCACCATAATTATTTAATATTCCCCATAGATGCATTCAAAAAATGCACTCCCAACAACATTACCCTTCACTGACATTTTTTAGAGAGCGTCTGAAAACTAATAAGTATGAGAACTATAAAACTGTTCGTATAAAACTTATAAAAAAGTTCCTATACTTATCGATTTCCAGCACTGAAACTTTAATTTAATCTCTATTTCCAATTAATCATATTTTGAAAATATGAGAGTTATTAATTCAACACTTTTCCCAGAATGATTCAATGAAATAAATTATTCCCTGAATGAACGTGGAGTAGTTGGTCTTGGAATATCCTTATGGAATTCAAGAGCCAAATCCATGATTTCCACTGAGATATCCCCCATTCTTTCGAATGATTTCACAACACGTGATATGTAAATATAATAATTCGACATTTCAACATCATCAAAAGAAGTTTCAACCATCTGATTAGCTATGAGATTCATGGCTTTCTGTTGGTTTTCATGAATTTTTTCTTCCGTATCCATCAAATCTCCACGTAATTCTATACTACCTTTAATAAAAGCATCAGTTGCATATGAAATAGACCTTTGTGAATATTTATGCATTTTTTTTAATATCTTTAAAAGTTCATCATCAACGGGGGACTTCTCATTGATAACAAATTTTGCAATATGGCCGGAATAATCCCCAATGCGCTCGTAATTGTATGCTGCCTCGCTGAATAACAAGATTTTAGAAAGTTTGGAATGAGGATCAACATCAACAACAGTTTCAACAGAGGAACGAACTTTTTCAAACATGTTATTTGTTGTAAAATCTAATTTTAAAGCTTCTTCCGCTAATTTCTTATCATTATTTAAAATAGCATCAAAAGACATTTGGACCTGTTCCTTAACATGTCCGCTCATGCTGCCTAACATGTTTTCAATTAAGAAAAAGGCGGAATGCTGTTTGATGTTAAAAATTGGATTTGAAGAACCATATTTTTCATCATATTTATTTAAATCAATGACATATGCCCTTTTGACAATGTCTTCTTCAATCAATGGTTTAAGTAACTGAGTAACATATCTACGGCTAATTCTTAATTTATCTGCAATTTCATCTTGAGTAGAAGGTTTATCATAAAAAATAACATCCAAGATATCTTCTAATGTTTTATCACTCCGTGCCATAAAATCCTCTCCAATATTTAAAATAAAAAATTAAATAAACAGTGACTGTTTTATCTGTATTTTATATACTCAATATCCATTCCTCATTTAATTTAATTAATATGCATTATTCATCTTTAGGATAATCCAGATTTTTTGAATGCAAATATTTTCATATTCACTTAATTAAAACAATGATTTTAGACTTATTTAAACTTTGCTAAAATGTGAATTTTCATTCATAAAAAGTGAATCAAATTAATTGAAAAAAATATTAATAAACTTAACAATTCCAATAATGAGAATAGAAAATAATGAAAAATATATTTAAATGAAACAAAAAAAATGTAAGAGTTTTAATATGTCTTGAATAAGAAATAGGAAGAATCATAGGCAATATTCATCACAAATACTCCTTAAAATCATTCTCAAAAAAATACTTTATTATATCTTAGTTTAAAATCAGACCACTATTCAAAAACGTCCATTAATGTTAAGATAAAAAAATTGCTATTAATTAATATTTATATCACAATATATAATATTCAAAAGGAAATTTCCACCCATTTAACTGTGCTTTTTTTGACAATTGTTGCAATGTATATCGGTCCAATTGAAATAACCCCTACAAAAGGGGTTACAGTTTCAGTAATGCCCTTGTTATACACAATGATTTTAGGCTTAATATGCTACCTTGCAAAACCAATAAAATGGATCCAAAGAAAACAATCCAGAATTGCTGAAGGTGCCATAATGCTTTTCATTGGAATTTTAATCGCAAAATTAGCAATATCCAGCGGTCAATCAATACATTTATTATTGGAAATGGGGCCTGCATTAATGTTACAGGAGTTAGGGCACCTTGCAACAATTTTAATCGCACTTCCTGTAGCCTTACTTTTAGGATTTAAACGAGAATCAATTGGCTTGACAAATTCCATTTGCCGTGAACCTGAAGTTGCAGTTGTTGTTGACAAGTATGGATTTAATTCTCCTGAAGCAAGAGGGATATTTGCACTATTCATAGTCGGAACAATAATTGGAACTGTATTCATTAGTTTTTTAACAAGTATTAGTGTTTCAATTCTACCATTACATCCTTTTGCATTTGCAATGGCAAGTGGAGTAGGCAGTGCAAGTATGAATGCTGCTTCTCTTGGACCCACACTTGCGGCATTTCCCGGTTTAGAAACTCAAATTGAAGCATTTGCAGGATTCAGTAATTTGTTGTCCTTTTCTGCGGGAATATATATAGTCATGTTTTTGGCTCTGCCATTCACTGAAAAATTATATACAATTTTAGAACCAAAAATCGGAAGAAAAGATATAACCAAAAATGAGGAAGAATGAATGTCTGATTTAATCGATGAAATAACTGAAATGACATCAGAAGGCATTTTAAATTGGATTTTGCTTTTAACCATATTTTCAATTATCACAGTAATTGGTAATTGTGCGGGTTATAAACATCCATATCAGATTCTTTAGGTGGAATAGTGATTTTATCATCTATTGTCCTTTTAAGCGTTTTTTTAGAACGAAAATTACCAATTAAAATTCCATCAATTATCTTTATTATTATAATAGGCATTATTGTAGCATTTCCCGCAATGCCTACTTCACATTTTGTTTTATATTATGTGTCTCAAATTGAAATTTTATCAATAGGTACAGTTTTTATAGGGTATGTTGGAATTGGCCTGATCGGAAATGAAACTGAGTTTAAAGAAGACAGATTGCGCGTGATTATATTTACAATATTAGTTATTTTATCTTCTTATATGGGATATGCAATGGTAGATATGTTAGTTTAGTGAGCGGTGTGTTTCAGTCTGGCATTCATTTTTAATATATGAAAACAACTCTAAAACTCAATTGGCTTTGGATTGTGATGTTTGGTATCATCATCCATTTTGCTGTTAGCATTGAGGAGTCATCCATCATAAGCTGAAATTGTTCAGGTTAATTAATATCGCAGAATACCTGGGAAATTTAATGTTCACATTCATGTTGAGTATACAATTGATAAATTACAAATCATGTTAATTTTGGAAAAAAGAAAATTACCGCGAAGTTACTTTTCAAATGATGCTTATTTTTTCTTCAGCAAAAAATCTGTTCGTTTTTTAGGTATTTTTTTATTTTTTTATTAAATGCCCCATCATTTATTATTCACATTATAGGAATTTTATTTCACTAAATAGTAACACTTAAATAATGTAAAAAAAGACTTTCAAATTGTAGGAGAAAATCAGATCCTACATTTAATCAATTACAAAGAGGCAAAATAAATGAAAAAGAACCATAGAATTGCAGTTATTGTTATTGCAACCGTGTTAATCATTATGAGTGGAATTTTACTATTTTCAGGATTTGGAAGCTCCGAAAGAATTGATATAGTAGGTTCCACATCTGTACAACCAGTAGCTGAAAAACTAGTAGAAGAATATAAAATTACTCACCCCAATGCAAACATTAATGTTCAAGGTGGAGGATCTAGCGTAGGCATTAAAAGTGTCCATGAAGGAAGCGCAGAAATTGGTACAAGTTCAAAAGAATTGGACGATAATGAAAAAGAAGGATTAAAAGAATATGAACTTGGTCAGGATGGAATTGTATTAGCTGTTAACAGAAATAATGATGTATCAGATTTAACTAGTACCCAATTAAAAGACATATTTTCCGGAAAAATCACCAACTGGAAAGAAGTTGGTGGAAATGATAGTAAAATCCATGTTATAGTCCGTGAAGAGGGATCAGGTACTTTAGATGCATTTAAAAGTATTGTAATGGGAAATACAAAAATCAAAAGTGATGCCATTGTTCAAAGTTCAACTGAAGCTGTAAAACAATCTGTCAAACAAGATGAAAACGCTATTGGTTTTGTTTCATTCGCACACATGTCTGATGATGTGAAATCTTTAAGTATCGAAGGAGTAGCTCCAAGCACTGAAAGTATCGCAGACGGTTCTTATGAATTAAAAAGACCATTTTTATTCCTTGTTAAAGGAGAACCATCAGGTGATCTAAAAGACTTTATCGACTGGATAAATAGCACTGAAGCAGATAATGTTTTAAAAGGAGAAAAAATTATCAAATCAAAATAAATAACCCGACAACAGGAATTTAAAAAATAAATATGATAACTAATGTTTTCATTATATTTTTTATTCTTAATTTTTTTATACTGGAGGGATTTAACATGTCTAAACTTACATCTGAAACAATAATGGAGAAATCATTGTTTATTATTGCATTATTCTCTTGTTTGGTGATTTTACTTATAATAAGTTTTATATTTATCGAGGCTTTCCCTGCAATACAGGAATATGGAATCGCCCAATTTTTATTTGGAAATATCTGGGCGCCAAATGAAGGGCAATTTGGTGTATTTGCAATGATAATTGGATCATTATATGTTACATTCATTGCACTTTTAATGTCAGTTCCTTTATCTCTTTCATGCGCAATATTTATGGCAGAAGTTGCAAGCAGTAAAGTTAGAAAGTTTTTAAAACCCGTTATTCAAACATTATCTGGAATCCCTTCTGTTGTTTTTGGATTTTTTGGTCTAATTTTATTAGTCCCATTTATAAGATCTCAATTTGGGGGAACTGGCTTCGGCATACTTACTGCAGCAATCATATTGTCCATCATGATTTTGCCGACTATAATTTCGGTTTCTTATGATTCATTAAGAGCAGTTCCGCAGGATTACAAAGAAGCATCTTTAGGTTTAGGAGCAACAAACTGGCAAACAATTCGTAGAGTTGTTTTTCCATCAGCACTGCCGGGCATTATTACCTCAATTATTTTAGGAATGGGCAGGGCTGTGGGTGAAACATTGGCTGTACTAATGGTCATAGGCAATGTTGCAAAAATACCAGCATCGATTTTAAGTCCTGCTAGAACTTTGACCTCAAATATCGCATTGGAAATGAATTATGCAATCGGCATTCATTATAATGCTTTATTTGCTACTGCAGTCGTGCTGTTTATAGTAATTATTTCATTGTTAATTATTGCAAATCATATTCAAAGGAAATACAGTATGGATATTGGTGGAGGAACATTATGAATACAAAAGGAGGTATGAAAAATGAATTTTAATTTTATATCTGCAAAAATTTCTCAAAAAATAATGAATTCAATATTTCTACTTTCAGGAATTATTACCTTAACAATTCTGGTAATTATTTTAGCATATATTTTAATTAAGGGCCTTCCGGTAATAAATTTAGAATTTATTTTCGGTCAAGTTGAAAATCAGGGTGCATCAGGCGGGATATTTCCAATAATCGTATCAAGTTTATATGTAACTTTGCTTTCAGTTTTAATATCCACTCCATTGGGAGTAGGTGCTGCTATTTATATGGTGGAATATGCAAATGATGGAAAATTAACTAGGATAATACGTTTTGGAGCCGAAATATTAGCTTCAATTCCTTCAATAGTGTATGGTTTGTTTGGATTATCTTTTTTTGTCATATTTTTAAATTTGGGATGGTCCATATTTTCAGCCAGTTTAGTTTTAGCTATTATGGGGATTCCAACAATATTTCAAGTTTCAGAAGTATCTATACGCTCAGTGCCAAGCATATATGTAGAAGGAAGTTATGGATTGGGCGCTACAAAATGGCAGACCATTTATAAAGTTGTCCTGCCTGCAGCACTTTCCGGAATTGTCACTGGAATAATATTGGGAATGACAAGAGCAATTTCTGAAGCAGCCGCTGTAATGTATGCTGTAGGCTCATCCATTACCATGCCAATTTCAATACTCGATCCGGGTAGGCCATTGCCGCTTCATTTGTATATTTTAGCAACTGAAGGCATTTCTTTACCTAATGCCTTTGGAACTGCAGCCGTTCTAGTGATTATTGTATTGATTATTACATTTTTAACTAATTATTTCACAGAAAGATATCAAAATAAAATGATGGGAAAATAAATAAAGTAAGGAGATTTAATTATGGAAAAAATTACTGTTGAGCATTTAAATACTTATTTCGGAGATGCTCATATTCTTAAAGACATAAATTTTAAAGTAGCTGAAAACACAGTCACTGCATTAATCGGTCCATCAGGTTGTGGCAAATCAACTTTTTTAAGGTCAATTAATAGGATGAATGATTTAATACCAGCATTTAAATGTGATGGAACTCTCCTTCTTGATGATGAAGATGTTTATGCTCCTGAAATGGATGTTGTGGATTTGAGAAGAAAAGTAGGAATGGTTTTTCAAAAACCCAATCCTTTTCCAAAATCCATTTTTGAAAATGTAGCTTATGGTTTAAGAATTCATGGAGAAGAAGATGAAGATTTTATAAAACAAAGAGTTGAGGAAAGTTTAAAATCAGCAGCAATTTGGGATGAAGTTAAAGATAAACTTGATAAATCCGCAATGGGATTATCTGGAGGTCAACAACAAAGATTATGTATTGCAAGGACGATAGCCAATAATCCTGAAGTTATTTTAATGGATGAACCCTGTTCTGCTCTAGATCCAATTTCAACATTAAAAATTGAGGATTTGATTCATGAACTTAAAAAAGGTTATACAATCATTATTGTAACGCATAATATGCAACAGGCATCAAGAGTTTCAGATTACACTTCCTTTTTCTTAAATGGAGAGATTATTGAAAGTGGAAGGACAGAACAGATATTTGTAAGTCCAAAAGAACAAAAAACAGAAGAATATATAACCGGAAGGTTCGGATAATAAATTAAATTAAGGAGGTATAATAATGAATGAAAAATCTCCAAGCATCACATTTCAAAATAGAATTAACAATATTAAAGAAGGTTATGAAGAATTAGGAAATTTAACCATTAAATTAACTGGAACTGTTGTCAGATTGCTTGAAAACTATGATGAAACAGATTTTGAAAATATTGAAGAATGTTCTACTACAATAGATATTAAAACAATTGATTTAGAAAGAGAATGTATTAAATTCATGGCTACAGAACAGCCTTTAGCTAAGGATTTGATGTTTATCGAATCAACACTTCGGGTAATAAGCCATTTTAAAAGAATTTCTCATTTATGTTTAAAAATTGCTAAATTAATTAAAAACATTCAATGTGCAGACATTCCTGAAAAAATTCTTAAAGAATTGGAGTGTATGGGAGATTATACCTTGATTATATTAAAAAAATCGTTCTTTGTATTTTCAAATCAGGATTTGGATAAAGCAAAAGAATTACCTATTGATGATGATAGAATCGATGAGATGTATGACTCAATTTTAAATGAAGTTACCGAAAATATGATTAAAAATAATGAGTTGATTCCCTATTTTGTTGATGTTATTTTTCTGGCCAGATACTTTGAGAGAATTGCAGATAAATCAGTTAGCATAGGATCTAGAACAATATTCATGTTAACATTGAGAAGACCAAGTATTGATGATTGAATTTTGAATAATTTTATTTCTAGTGAGTATAAATCTTTCATTCACTTAAATTTTTTTTATATTTCATTACTAAAATTTCAAAACTGCCAACAGTTATAATCAAGATTCCAATTAGGAATGCATATAAGTTTGATATAAATATTAAAATTATTGCGATTCCCGAAATTACCAATGTTCCATCCATTATTAACAAGACAAAAGATTATTGCAATTTGATTTGGCTTGAAAATT
>CAMNJW010000047.1 GCA_946541845.1 uncultured Methanobrevibacter sp. | reverse complement strand
ATTTCAATCATTAATTTTTCCTCCATATATTTATCATGTATAATCATTATAAATTCCAAAATATATAAATTTTATGTTAGATTTTTGTTTTTTAATAAATTTGTTTAAATTATTTTGTTTTGTTTATTTATTTTTTGTTAATTTTTTTAATATTCTTTTTAAACTTTTTATAGGTTTTCTATACAATTTTAACATGTTTTTGTAAAATAATTATTATTAAAAAAATCTATTTTTTTAAAAGGATTAATATAATAAATAAATAATAATATTATATTATAGAATTTGGTTGAGATGTTATTATGAAAGTTTTAATAATTACCGGGGAGTTGGCATATCCTCTGATTAAAGAAGTTGTTTCAGATTCAAAAGAGGATATAATTGTGCATATTGCGGACAATACTCAAGTTGCAGCATTTTTAACTCCTAGACAAATTATTAAAGAAGTAAAAAACTGTTTTTCAGATCAATTGGATGAAATTGACATGATTCTGGTTCCTGGCTTAATTAAGAAAGGAACAAAGGAGATTACTAAGGAGCTTGGAATTCCAACATTTAAGGGATCTACCGACGGCGCTGACCTTGCGATGGTTTTAAACTTGGTGGGAAGTATCGATCTGTCTGAGGATAAGCCTGCCGATAAATTGATCGAAGAGGAAAAACGCAAGGAGGCTTTCAAATTCATTGAAGAATTTGAAAACGATAAGGAAAACATTGAAAAACTTCTCAAAAAACCAAATAACATTCTGATTAGAAACCTTCCTGTGGGTGAGGATTTCCCAATGAGGGTTTTATCCGAAATTGCCAATGCTCCGTTTTTATCCAAGGAGGCATTAATTAATAAGTGCCAGTATTTTGTTGACTCAGGTGCTGACATGATTGATATAGGAATGGCAGCCGGTGAGGACTTCTCAGATAAGATTCCTGAATTAATAGAAACATTACGCCCAATTGTTGGTGACAGGCCGTTGAGTATCGACACCTTGAATGCAAAGGAAATCAAGGTCGCAGCAGAACATGGAATTGATTTTGTTTTAAGTCTTGATTTGGGAAACAATTCCGAAGTAAAGGACATACTGAAGGAAAAAAATATCCCTGCAGTTTTACTTCCGACCAACTTTTCACAGGGCAAATCACCTAAATCTCCTGCTGAACGTGTTGAGGCGATGCACCAACTGATAAAAGACACTGAAGGATTAAAATATGTTGCCGATTTGATTTTAGATCCTGTCAACAGTTCAAGTATTGTCGAATCCATTATCGCATGCCATGAATTCCATAAGGCCAATCCTGCCCCAATGTTTTTCGGTGTGGGAAATGTAACTGAACTGATGGATGCCGATTCAGGTGGTGTCAATGTGCTTTTGGCAGGAATTGGAATGGAACTTGGAGTGAGCATATTGTTTACTCCTGAGGAAAGTGGTAAGACAAGAGGCAGTGTTTATGAATTGGCCACTGCATCTAAAATGATGTTTCTTGCAAAACACAGAAAATCCATTCCGAAGGATTTGGGAATCAACCTTGTTGCATTTAAGGATAAGCACAAAAGAAATGACATCATATTAAATGAACTGGATGGCGTTCCAGAATCCAAGCAGAAAACTCCAATGAAATTCATTAGAGATAAGGCAGGCAGTTTCAAAATCAATGTTGACTATGGAACCACAGTCAAGGACAGCAGAATTACTGCAACTCATTTTAAGAAAAATAAGGCTGATTTGGTCATCGTTGGGCATTCCGCCAAAGAAATCTATGAAGAAATCATCACTGAAGGATTGGTTACAAGAATGGAGCATGCTGCCTATTTAGGTTCTGAATTGCAAAAGGCAGAAATCGCAATGATTACTGGAAAAGAATATGTTCAGGATTTTGAATTATTCAAAAATCCTGACGAGTTTAAAAAATAGTTTTATTCAAAGTCTGAAGATCCTGTTGTACTTTCAGATTGTCCTGCTGAGGAACTTGATTCGGAAGAACTGGATGAACTAGAGGAATCTGAAGAACTTGAGTCACTGCTTGAACTTCCACTTCCACTGTCACTACTATAATCACTACTTGAATAACCTGAGCTTGAGTAACTGCTACTTCCACTGCTACTACTGTATCCGCTTCCGCTGGAACTGGATGAGTATGAACTGTCATCGTAGGATGCGCTTGAAGATGAATCTCCAGTCACTTCATCTGGAAAGTCAATAGTCTCATTGGTAGTGTTATTCACGGTTATGTTTGTTGTAAGATTTTCAGTTTCCGGTTGGTTAAATGATATGCCACCAGCAGTAATAATCATGGCCGCTGCCGCTGCCAATAAAATTAATATAACTAGTGCAATTATGATAGCGTTTTCAGCTTTCATATTTATACCTCCTTAATCATTATTATTATTTTATTCTACCTTATACTTATATAGTTACATAACATTTAAATAAATTTATAATAAAATTTAATTCTAGAATGAATTTTTATGAAGGTTTAAAAATTGCAAGTTGAAGATATTAGTATTAAAGATATTGATAAAAGTCTTTTAGATGCGGATTATGTTTCAAATAATGAAATTTCAACAACACTCTACTTGTCCTTTTTACTTGGAAAACCTATGCTTATTGAAGGGCCTCCTGGTGTTGGAAAGACAGAGCTCGCAAAAGTGGTTGCAAAGACTTATGAAAGGGATTTCTTCAGGATACAATGTTATGAGGGAATTACCTTTGAGCAAATTGTCGGTGAATGGAATTACCAAAAGCAATTGCTCCATCTTGAGGCTGCAAGAAACGATTCCAATAAGGAAGACAAGATTTTCGATGAAGAGTTTTTCATAAGAAGGCCGTTGCTCAATGCATTTTTAAATGAAAATGACTCTGTTCTTTTGATAGATGAAATAGACAAGGCGGATGAAGAAGTGGAAAGCTTCTTGCTTCAGGCTTTGGGTGAGCAGGAAATCACAATCAACGATTTGGGAACATTCCAGTTACAAAACGATTTAATCGTTATCTTAACATCCAACTCCCAAAGATCATTGCTTGACGAAACAAAAGACAGATGTCTGTTCTTATACATTCCTTATCCAACAATTGAACGTGAAATTGAAATCGTCAAGTCCAAAATACCTGAAGCTGATGATGAAACAGTTTCATATGTGGTGAAATTGGTCCATGACAT
Organism: uncultured Methanobrevibacter sp.; assembly: GCA_946541845.1. Lineage (GTDB taxonomy): Archaea > Methanobacteriota > Methanobacteria > Methanobacteriales > Methanobacteriaceae > Methanocatella. The sequence continues at coordinate 7,131 of CAMNJW010000047.1, read as the reverse complement.
ACGTAACCTTAACTTGATGAAAAAGCCGTCAGTTAGAGGAACCGTTGACTGGGTTCGTTCAGTTACCAATTTGGGAACTAAAAACATTGATGACTCTTTAGAGGACAGTATCGGTGTCGCTATCAAAACAGAAAGCGACAAAAAACGTGTTGTAAAGGATATTTTTAATAAAAGATAGAAATGATTAATAAGATTGCAACGCTATCAGCTCAACTAAGGGAAAAAGGTTTGCCTGTAAGTATCAGAAGCACTCATGCAGCCGTACAGATTTATATGGACTTAGGTGAGAATGACAGGAACTTGCTCAAAACAGCCTTGATGGCAATATATGTTAAGGACAAATACGACATTCCCAAATTCAATAAGATATTTGAAGAGGTATTTGCGATAAAGGCCCCAGAGCTTGAAATGCCAGAACAGCCAAACAGAGGAACTGCATACAAGGGTGGAGGCCCAAAATCCAACAAGTATGTTATTAAAAAGCAGGGAAGCATGGCTCAGAAAGTCAGGGAAGAAAAGATAACCAACGACAAGTTGAGGATGCTTTCAGGTCAGCCTCTTTTGGATGAGGTCAAAAAGCTTGAAAGAGACGGCGAGCTAATGAACAAGGACCTGACAAAACTAAACCGTTTTGACCCTAGAATGTTGGAAATCTGTCAGAGATTAGGTAAAAGAATTGCAAACAAGCGTTCCAGAAGAAAAGTCCAGTCACATTCACATAAAATTGATATCAGAAGGACAATCCGAACCAATCTGAAATATGGTGGGGTTCCTTTTGAACTTGTAAAGGCGAAGCCTAGACCTCATAAAAATGAACATTTATTCTTGAACGATATAAGCGGATCTTGTGAATGGATAAGCAGCTGGTTTTTCATGCTGATGTTTTCAGCGCAAACAGCTTTTAAAAGATCCAGGACATTCGAGTTTGACAACAAGGTAATTGAAACAACTAATGCCCTAAAAGAGGAATATCTTATAGATGCTTTTGTAAAGGTAAAGGATTTGCGTGTCAAAAATCTTATGGTTCACGGAACTTCTGACATGTACTCTGCATTCACTCGATTTCAGGATATGGCAAACATCAACAATAAGTCTTATGTAATCATATTGTCAGACTGCAGAGATTGGGCAGGGCCAAAGGTGAATGGGGTCCCGGCAAGCGTTGGAGTTGTTGAGGAAATGGTTAGAGATGCCAAGAAAGTTGTAATTTTAAACCCTGAAGACAGAAACAAATGGGATATTGTAGACAGCTGCGTTTCACTGTATGAGGATGCGGGGGCGCAGGTGTTTGAAGTGAACACTTTAAATCAACTGGCACAGTTTGTAGAACAGATGTAGGTAGTAATATGCAATGTAGTAAATGTGGTAATCCTAAAGTTATTATTAAAAAAGAGCAGTCAGGACAGTTGCTGTGTAAGGACTGCTTTATTGAATCAATAGAAAAGAAAGTCATTAAAACGGTTAGAAAAGAGAAGCTATTGGATAAGGGAGATAAAGTTTTGGTGGCACTTTCAGGTGGTAAGGATAGCGTAACAACACTTGAGATATTGAACTCATTCCGTGAGATGAATATCATAGACTTATGTGCGGTGACCGTTGACGAAGGAATTGACAATTACCGTCAGGAGGGTGTCGACATAGCCATTAGGCATGCTCAAAGGTTAGGCATAGAGCATAAGGTCGTTTCCCTTAAAGAGGAATACGGCATTACTTTAGATGAGATAATGCAAAGGGAAAATCATAAGGGGTCATGCACATATTGCGGTGTGTTCAGAAGGACAATAATCAATAAGGCCGCCCGTGACATGGGCGCTACAAAAATCGCAACAGGACATAATCTTGATGATGAGGTTCAGGGAATCATGATGAATTACCTTGAAGGAAACACTGATAACCTGACTAAGTTAGGTCCAAAATCCGAATCCAAAGCGGAAGAGTTCACAGTAAAAATCAAGCCGTTGCGTGAAATTCCCGAACGTGAAATAGGATTGTATGTTGTTGCAAAAGAGTTGGAAGTGCATTTTGACAGCTGTCCTTATGCAATGCAATCATTTAGGGGAGAAGTCTCAGAAGTCCTCAACCAACTTTCAGAAAAACACCCCACAATCAAGTATTCAACACTCAGGGGATATGATAAAATCAAGAGCGCATTGAAAGATGAATTCAAGAAGGATTATGCGCATGGAAGATGCAAGAGATGCGGCGAACCTTCATCAAATGAGTTATGCAAAGCATGTTCATTTTTAGAGGAGTTAGGAGTATAAATCATGTCATTTTTATTAAAGTTTAAAAGTTTAGAAGAAGAAAGGGAAATCCCCAATGATGAATATACAATTAGGGATTTGCTCAATGAATTGGAATTATCCGCTCAGACAATCGTTTCAAAACAAAATGGGGAACTAGTTATTGAGGATACAATAATCAATGATGATGATGAAATCCAATTGGTTCAAATAATCTACGGGGGATAATTTTGAAAATAAGTTATGAATGTGGGCCATGCTTTTTAAGGCAAGCCCGAGAGGCAATGGATTTATCCACAGATGATGAAATGCTTAAGATGGAGATAATGGAGGAAATCTTCCAATTCCTAAGCAAAAATTTTAAAGAGGATACTAATTCTAACAGCACAGGCTCCGCAATGCATAATATAATTAAGCGGAAGACCGGATGCACTGATCCATACCATCAGGAAAAAATAGAGGGAAATGAAATCGCCCTAAAGTATTTGCCTGAAGTAAAAAGGATTCTAGAAGATGATGGCAGTTTAGAGAACTATGTCAAGATAGCTATTATTGGAAACATTCTGGATTTTGGGGCATTCACTTTGGATGATGATATTGAAAGTGTCATTAAGGAATCATTAGGTAAGGATCTTGTTGTCAAGGATATTGTGGAATTTGAAAATTCCCTAAAAACTCATGATAAGGTGCTATATCTGGTGGATAATACTGGCGAAATTGTATTCGATAAGCTGCTTTTATCTAAGATTAAGGAATATGACTTGGATATTACTATTGCCGTTAAGTCCGAACCTATTCTAAATGACGCTTGCATGCCTGAAGCATTGGATGCAGGACTGGATGAGTTCGGAAATCTTGTGGAAATCGGTTGTGGAACTGTTGGTTATGTTGACAGTGAAATATCAGATGAATTCAGGGAAATCTTCAACAGTCATAAATTCATAATCTCAAAAGGAATGGGCAATTATGAGGGTTTGACAGAAATCGATTTATCAGATAAGGATATTTACTTTTTGTTATGTGCAAAGTGCAATACAATTTCAAGAGACATAGGCGTTAACCTGCATGATATGCTTCTTTTCAAAAAATAACTTGTGATATGATGATTATAGGATTTATTGGATTTGGGAAAGTTTCGAGAAATCTAATTAATTTGATAAACTCAGATGATATTGAATTCATCACATCTTCAGAAGGCAGGTCACAGGAAACAATTGAATCCATAAAAGAGGCAAATGTCAAACTGCTTGACACATTTAAGGATGTGGCTCTAAATTCTGACATCCTTATTTCAGCAAACTCTCCGAAAAGTGCTTTGGAAGTGGCTAAAAAATATGGGAAATTCACAGATGGGTTATATTTGGACTTGAACAACATATCTCCCAAAACCACTTTTGAAATATCAAAATATGTTGATAAATTGGTGGATGGTGCCGTAATAGGTAAAATAGATTCAGATAATCCAATATTGTATATTAGTGGTGAATTCAGCGATAAATTGCTTTTTTTAAATGAATTCATCAAGACAAAAAAGATCAGTGATACTATTGGTGATGCAGCTATTTTGAAACTGCTTAGAAGCAGCTACACTAAATCATTGTCAGCATTATTGATTGAAACCTCTCAGCTTGCGGATGATTATAATTTAATGGATGAATTTTTCGAAACATTGTCATTAACTGAAGGAGTTGAATTTAAAAACAAGTCAATTTCAAGAATAAACAATACATTAAACAGCTCAAAAAGAAAATCTGAAGAATTAGAAGAAATAATAGATTATTTTGATGATAAAGATTTGATAATGGTTAAAGCGGCGTTAAAAAAACTTAGCCAATAACCACTTTAACTTTAAATCCTCTTTTGGCTTTTTTTATACTTCCTGTAACTGGAATGAAATGAGAGTCCATTATGTATCTGAGATATGTGACTTCAACAGCAGGAAGCCTCAGGTTTGTCTTAATCTTTTTGCCTTCACTTTTGAACTGAACAGATATCTTGCCGTTTTTGTCCACATAAAGGTCGGTGTCCAAGCCTTCCTTGGTAATTTTTGTTTCAAATTTGGTCAGGTTTAATCCGGCTTCAAGGGTTGATGGTGCATTAACGTTAATGTTTTTGCTTCTGAATGCTTCATTTGCATCACGCGCACTTATTCCCTTATCACCTTCGCTTGCAACATACCATGCCCTATCAATCACTCTTTGAACTTTTTGATTGTCCGGAATTACACCCTGTTCCTCATAGCTTTTCATCAAATCCATAACCTCTTTTTTTGAGACATCCATTTCTATTGCACTAATGGCAAGACGGGTCATTACGGGACCATAATCTGATCTTCTAAAAACTGCCCAGATGGACTCAGGGTCTCTGTAAACTCTTCTTTTGATAATCTCATTAATTGTATTTCCATTCAGATAAGCTATCTTTTCGAGGTTTCCCCGGGAATAGGTGTTCATTCGTTTATAAATTTCAGCCCAGTTTCTCTCGCCCGGAACTTTTCCGGCCTCAATTTCCCTTTCAAGAATTTCAACGGTAGTTTTAGGCAGCAGCTGTTTGACATCATTTGTTAAAGTCATGTCATTGTCAATAATCGATTGTCTGATAAGCCTGCCTGAAAATTTATCCTTGTTAAACTCTTTTACAACATGATAATTGACTTTGGAACCGAGAAACTCATTAATCGCATACCATCGAATTTCATTCCTGTTCTTGTAGCTCTTTGGCATTCCAACAAAATTGCCCTCATCAATAAATGGCTGTGCTTTTGATTTGATTTCATCAAGTGAGATGCTTGCGGAGGTAATGTAATCGGTCACTCCATCATCAATCATCTGCTTGAGCCTGATAGGGACACTGTAGGATAAAACCAGCCTGTGGTGTAGTCCTTCAAAAGACCTGACTTCATCCGCTCCAAGAGCCAATGCCATTTCACGACGTGCCTCGAAATCTACAAAAAAAGGAGCATGATTTGCGCTGAATCCTTTATTCAAATAAACTACGACTTTTTTATTTTCCTTATCAGCTATTTTTCTAGCCTCTTTGATTAACTTTTCATGACCTTTATGTACCGGGTCAAAATCTGCACTAATTCCAATCAATATTAACACCAAAAAAAAGAGAATTTTGGATAGATTACCTATCCATTAATTTTAAAATACCACTTATCACTAACCATATTCCGATTAATGTTCCAAGAATAATTGGGCTTGAAACATAAGTTCCAATGATTATATATAATAAACCAAGCACGATTCCTGCGATTCCAATGTAGAATCCATATCTTGAGCTGCGGTTGTTAATTAATGATGCAACAGCAACAATGATTAACATTATTCCTGCGATATATAATGTAATTTCAGTTAGGAATCCTAGAAGGCTTGGATTGAATATTAATCCTATACTTAATAATAATAGTAAAATTCCTAAAATCAGATCAAGTATTGCACCACTAGTATTATAGTCTATTATAGTCACCCCTACAACAAGCAGATAAATAGACATAAATAATACTGATAATCCAATTAAGGAACTGACCCCAATTACTCCCATTATTGGAAATATGATAATTATTAATCCGAGAAGTATGGCCAGTAAACTAACAAATTTAGTTTTCATAATTTCCTCCTAATAATAATTAACATTTTTAATTATATTAATATAATGGGATATGCTTAATCTCAACAGTTGAGCTATTCATATCTGAATTGTTAATTTCAGCTAACCATTCGCCCTTGCATTCGCAATCATATTCGATTTTGCTTTGAGTTAAATTGTTAGCTATTATCATGTGCTTTAAATCTTTATTACATTTTTTACAGTTATATGGTCCACGTCTTGAACCAAATCCTGAAGTGTCAAGAAGAGCAGGTATCTCTAATTCATCACGTACTCTGTTGATGATTTCTATGCATGACCAAATCCAAGGAGGTTGGTAAGCTCCCTTTCTCCAGAACCTTTCAATCACTGTTCCCCCATGTATTGTTGCAGGACAGAATGAAAGTCTATTGACTCCTATAGAATCACAATATCTTGCGGTTTCAATCGCTTCGGAAATTGCTTGAGCTTCAGATACAAGAATAGGTTTGACGAAAATGTATGCCTTTGATTTTAAGTTATACCCTTTGGTTTCTTTCAGGTCTTGCATTAACTTAACGGCTGTTTCAAAATCTTCACGAGTAAAACCCTTATTGATTTTTTTAAGGCGGGTGTAATCATTTGATGTTTCAAGACCAATGCTCACTTCGAATAATGTGTCTCCTATAATTTCAAAAATTTCATCAAGGTATTCCTCTTTAACATATTCCGGTCTTGATTCAACAACGATTTCAGTCACGTTGCCTAAGTTCATCAATGTTTTTAGAATTTGGTCTCGTGCATCTTTTGGAAGTTCATATGGATTTAGGAAACTTCCTGATGCAAATAATTTCACTGTAATCTTGTCCTCTTCAGCTATCGGATGCCTTGACAAATGTTCATTAAATATTCTTAATATGGTTTCACTGTCAATTGGCTCTAAGGTGCAGTCTGAAACATAACTGCACATTGTGCATCCGCCACTATCTCCAATTGCCCAGGCACATCCGGGTGTCGGTAAAATTATGAATAATGTTTTTGCAATCCCGTCATAGGTTAAATCATCATTGTACCAACTGGCACCTACCTGTTCTGGAGTTTTTGGATCTTTTCTCTCAAAGGCTCTTTGCCTAATTTCTTTTGTTAACTTTTCAATTTCCATTATAATACCTGCAATATAATAAATGTAATATTATATTATTATTGCTTTTGTCATAATTAAAAATTGTGCTAAAAAATAGTTAGTTAGTAAGTTGTGTATAAGATTATGAAAAAAATAAAAAAAGAAAAGAAGTAAGCAAGTTTAGAAACTTGCGAT
>CAMNJW010000046.1 GCA_946541845.1 uncultured Methanobrevibacter sp. | reverse complement strand
CAGCAACAGCAACAACACCATTTTCAACTAATGCTTTAGCATCTTCTAATTGTAACTCATTTTGGGTAGCACATGGAAGAGCGATGTCTGCTTTAACAGTCCATACACCTTTTCCTTCATGATATTCAGCGGAAGGTCTTGCTTCTGCATATGCAGTTAATCTTTCTCTTCTTACTTCTTTAACTTCTTTTAATAACTCAACGTCAATTCCTTCTGGGTCGTAAATCCAACCGGTTGAATCGGAACAGGTTACAGGTTTACCACCTAATTGTTGAGCTTTTTCGATTGCATAGATTGCTACGTTACCTGCACCAGATACGAGGATGGTTTTTCCTGCGATATCAATATCATTTGCTTTTAACATAGCGTTTGTGAAGTATAATAATCCATATCCGGTAGCTTCAGTTCTTGCTAAAGATCCACCGAATGATAATCCTTTACCAGTTAATACTCCTTCGTATAATCCTCTGATTCTTTTGTATTGACCGAATAAGAATCCGATTTCGCGACCGCCTACTCCAATATCACCAGCAGGAACATCGGTATCAGCACCAATGTATTTGCATAATTCGGTCATGAAAGATTGACAGAATGCCATGATTTCTCTGTCGGATTTTCCTTTAGGATCGAAGTCAGATCCACCTTTACCCCCACCGATTGGGAGTCCGGTCAAGGAGTTTTTGAAAATTTGTTCGAAACCTAAGAATTTAATAATACCGAGATTTACGGAAGGGTGGAAACGTAATCCTCCTTTGTAAGGTCCGATTGCACTGTTGAATTGTACACGGTATCCGGTGTTTACTTGTACTTGTCCGTTGTCGTCTACCCAAGGGACACGGAATTTGAATTGTCTTTCCGGATTGGTTAATCTTTCAAGAAGTGCATTTTTCTTAAATTCTTCTTCGTTTTCTTCAATTACAACCCTTAAGGATTCCAATACTTCGCGTACAGCTTGGTGGAATTCCGGTTCTGCAGGGTTTTGTTCTATAATGGTTTCAATTACTTCATCTACGTATGACAAAAATATTCCTCCAAATATATAATTTGAATCAATTTTTATTATATCATTAAATAATATTACTGAATACAGCATGTTTTAACAATATAGTTAATTATATGCATCTTCTAGTATTTAAATATTTTTCAATATTTAGTTGAAATATAATAATATTATTCAAATAAATTAAGAATTATCTTATACATATTATAATAAATTATAATAATTTTAACTGAATGGATAATTCTTTTTAAAGATTAATCTACAATGTATAATGAAAATAATTAAATTTTGTACAAAGTCGGAAAACACTTGCCACCAAAAAATTCCGACTGATGAAAATACCAAGTGTCCAACTATCCATGTCCGAAACAGTGAAAAACCGAACAAAAACCCTCATTGCCCTTATAAAATTATACAAATTAATATACAATTTAAAAAAGCATATCTCTTTATATACCATAATTTACAAACTAACTTACAATGTCTATCAAAAATTAAATTTTGATATACAAAATAATAAAAATTGGATTGAGAATAATGATTACTAAGATAAGCAAAAGCCAATATGAAAATTTGAAAAACAGCTACCTTGCTAAAAACAGAAGTATGCATTCATTATATGTCGAAGCCAATAAAGAAAATAAAATCAATAAGCACTCATTTTTTCAATTAATCAATAAAATCAGACAGGAAGAAGGATTAGCTGAGTACTACACAAAAAAACAAAAAAAGAGAAATAATATTATAGAGTATTTGGATAAATCTCCAAATCACTATAACTAATAATCCACATAATACCTTAGAATGGCTGCAATTCCACCGAAAGCACGATATATTTGAGTACCTTCTTCAGTTTCAGTGGATATGAATTCCACATCAGTGTTCATTTCTTCAGCAAGTTCAACAAATTCATCAGCCAAGTCCATGGAATCTGTTTCTTTTAAAGTATCATTACAGTTAGGACATTTTTCATTAAGATTATCAGCTTCAGCCTGTGTCTTAACGGTGATATCCTTTTCCTGACCGCAGTTGGTGCAGGTGAATTTCTTACGCATGCTAGTTAAATCTTCGGATAAAAGCAATGTGTCAACCGCACCCATAATCAAGTTGTTCCTGACCTGATTTTCACCATAGGAACATAAACCCTTATCCTTTCTCAATTCATGAATGAATTTTTGAACCAATTTTTTCTCATGCATTACGTCAAGGTTTTCCAAATCGTCAGCAGCCCTTGCAATAACCTCACGGATACCTTCTTCACCAGTATATGAAGTGTCTACAATGGAAATGACCTTATTTTTAAGCTCATACTGAAGATAATCTCCGTCATAGAAATCCTTTTTAGTAAAACCAGGACCACCAATAATGATACCCTTCAAGTCATCCTTCAAAGGAAGGAATGTCTCATTCATATGGTCACCAATACGTTTCAGGAACTGGTGAGCGAGATCTTCGATTACACGGTCAAACCTTCTTTGTGATTGACCCCCCGCTTTATGCTTACCTGGAACTCCACTGGTCAAGTGACCTAAAATGGTTTCTTTTTTACCTTTCAAGGTAGCATATGTTGCTTCATTCCTATCAATAACCGCAACACCATAAACGTCACGTTCTTCAATCATGAACTCCAAAGGCTCTACGAAAAATTCGTTGTTACATTTATACCAATATGTTGTGACAGGTTCAGGAGGTTCTATAATGTATTTTTCCATCTTTTCAGTACCTGGACCTCCTTTAGGAATCATTCCTACAAACAGGACCAAACCGTTTTCAGGAGGTTGTTTGTACAACTTGATACTTTCTAAAATAACCGCAATAGCAGACTGTACATTTTTCCTTGTCTGTTTACTCTTAATGTTAGCACTCTGACCCATTTCATCACGCATGTGCTTACCAACATCACTCAATTGCTTGGTTGGCGGAATGTAAACGGAAACAAGCTCAGTACCTCTACCTCTTTTATTTGATAATTCCTTTAAAGTTTTCTTAAATTCGTATAATTCTTTTGATGATACGTCAGCCATGTTATCCCTATAATAATTAAATTAATATAATAGTATTAATTATCTCATTTTAAATATAAATAATTAATGAAAAAATAGCTAATTTTTCGGAATTTAGGCACAAAACATAATAAACAAATAAAAGAAATAAAACTGTAATGAAATGGAAAATCGGTAATGTTGAAATTAAAAATCAGGTTGTCCTGGCGCCCATGGCAGGGATATGCGACGTTGCATTCAGAAGCATAATCAAATCTATGGGTTGCGGACTCATTGAAACCGAAATGGTGTCCGACAAGGCAATCATGTATGAAAACTATAAAACTCAGGAAATGCTTGTGATGGACGAGTCCGAACGTCCTATTGCACAGCAGATTTTCGGATGTGAAGTGGAATCATTTACAATAGCTGCAAAATACATCCATGAAAATATGAAACCTGACATTATCGACATAAATATGGGATGCCCCGTCAAGAAGGTGGCCATCAAATCAAGGGCGGGAAGTGCCCTTTTAAAGGATCCTGAAAAGGCCGGAAGGATTGTTGAAAGCGTTGTTGAAAGCGTTCCAATACCCGTCACCGTTAAAATAAGAAGCGGATGGGATGAATCCAACATCAATGCAGTTGAAATGGCTGAAATCGTTGAGGATGCAGGAGCATCTGCAATCACCGTCCATCCGCGCACAAGGGAGCAAAGATATGATGTTCCGGCAGACTGGTCAATAATCAAACAGGTCAAGGAAACAGTTTCAATCCCAGTCATCGGAAACGGAGATATCAGGACTTGTTACGATGCCAAAAGAATGATTGATGAAACCGGATGCGATGCAATAATGATTGGAAGGGCGACACTTGGAAACCCATGGCTCATTAAACAATGCGTCGATTACCTTGACCATGGAACAGAACCTGAAAAGGTCACAATCGAAGAAAAGATCGATATGGCAAAAAGACATGCAAACCTTTTGGAGCAAACTAAACCTCCAAAACTGGCACTGTCAAGAATGAGAACCCATACTGCTTATTACCTTAAAAGACTATACGGAAGCGGAGACATCAAACCTAAAATATTCAAAAAGAATTCAAAAGAAGAAATATTTGATCTGTTGGACGATTATCTAAAATCAGAACAAGAGCAACGCGCCAAACTTTTCAAATAATGCCAAATCTTCAGGGGCAATCGTGTTTACCTCAAGCAAATCCATTCCGGTGATTTCCTTAATTTCACGGGCCAGATGAACATAAGTGTCGGGATATTCATTATATCCGAACATATGCCAAATCACATCACCTTCAAGAACAATTTCCAGATACCAGTCATATCCTTCCAAATCATCAGGGTCACGCTCATTTGACTTGTTGTGGTATTCATCAAAAATCCATGAATAGACATGGTACCTTTCCAAAAGACCAGCAATCAGCTCCTTGTCATCAGGGGACAATTCCTTATCGATATAACCGTCAACCCTTGACTCATCAAAATTGACAATTATCCTCGGTTTGGGAATATCATATGGATAAGTCCTGTAATGTCCGAATTCAATGGCCTTGATTTTCAGCTTATCACCATTGGAATAAACTCCATCTTTCCTAATGTCAAAGAATAGTGGTGTTGCAATTTGCTTTTGATAGTTCAAATGCAGGACGTCAAAGCCTAAAAATTCCTCAAGAATCTCACCGAAACGTTTCCAGTTTTTAGGGAAGTTTGTCTTGAAGCTGTACTCCTCATAATTGTCAGTCGAATAGATTATCACATTGCACACGTAAATCAGTTCCAGCTTCTCGAAGTATGAAAACTCCTCTGATTTGAAATCATTGAAAAGGTGCAGCTCATTGAAATCATGCAGGAACCTGTCTGACGAATCGAAATCAAACCTGTAAATTTGACTTGTCATCTTGCGTCTCAAATCAACAAGGATATCAATCCAAGAATCATCACAAAGGCTGCTTTCAGTTAAAAATTTGTCGCCGCTGCCCCTTTCGGAAATTTTATAATACGCATTGTTGTTTACAAAATCAATTGTAAAGCACTCATAATGCCTATTGAGGCGCTTGAAGTTGAACCTTTGTGTAATCTCTATCTTTTCAATCATGATATCCCGGATAAATATTGTTAGTTTAACTATTTCATATTATCATTTAATATAATTATCTTAGGATTTTCAATAACTTTATAAACCAATTAGTATTAATTAATAAATTAAGTGATAGTATGGTTTTAAGAAGATGCCCACAATGTGGTGCAACAAGTGACGATCAATATGGATTTTGTATAAAATGCGGATGGGAGTTCCCAAAGATTAACGTTGGAGAGCACATGTGCCCCTTATGCGGATATCCAAATCCCGATGAAGCGGACTACTGTGTAAAATGCGGCACTCCATTACTCTTCAAAAGCCAGTTCGAAGGAAACCACACTGCAGTAAATCCAATCATTATAAAAAAAGAAGTTGTCAACAGTCCGGCTCAACCTCTACAGAGGAGCGGACTACTGAAATGGCTAATCATTTTCGGATACATATTCTCAATCCTTGGCGGCCTTTTAGGGTTGATCATTGCAATATATCTTGTTACCAGAAAGGACAAAAGCGTTAAAAAACACGGATACATACAGCTCGCCATTTTCGGATTCTACATTCTATTCATTGCACTGATGTTTGCAACAGGAAACATTCCGGCAGATGCAATATCCAACTATCAGCAGCTACTCTCCGGAAACATGACGTTCCCTTAGATGAATGTACATAACTATTGCCCCATCACCATTCTCGTAGTATCCTGGAACAACACGGTCAACCTTAAAATTGAAATTCTTATAGAATTCAACGGCACCAGTGTTGTTTTCATTAACTTCAAGGTAAATTGTTTCAATCGGAAGCAACGCCAGTATTGCGATGGCCTTAACAAGAAGCTGTGTTCCCGCACCCATTCTCCTGTAATTTTTATCGACAGCAATTGAAATGATGTGGCCCTGATTTTCATATTTTATCCAGAACATGACATAACCAATCACATATCCCTCATGTTCAGCCACTAAAAAACCAATCCCCATCTCATATAGCTGCTGAAACATGTTAATTCCATAAGACTGGTCAAATGACATGTTTTCTATTTCAAAAACTCTTTTTAAATCAGTGGGAGCAAACTTCCGTATAATCATAACACTCTTAAATATCAAATGCAATGTATTTAATAGTTTGGATTAAAGATATTTAACCAGAGGATAAAATATGTGGCAAGATTTTGGAGATTATATTTTAAGTGAAGTTGGCTCAGATAACGTGAAAATTGCAGAGATAGGCGTTGGAAAGTTTGACCAAATCGCCGACAGACTCTCACAAAGGGAAAACATCACTCTAATCAAAACAGACATCAATCCAAAAGACAATACCGTAATAAAAGATGACATAACCAATCCTAATCTTGATCTATACGAAAATGTGGATATCATCTACTCAATCAGACCTCCCAGCGAGCTTCAGCCACATCTTGTAAATCTTGCCCAGAAAATGGATTCCCAACTGATTATCAAACCACTGACCAATGAAGATTTGAATACACCAAGAGTCAAAATGAAACTGAAAAATTTCAAAAGAGCAAGCTTCTACGTATTGAGGTGACTTGATGAAGGACATATTAACCAAATACAGCACATCATATCAGGGACTCGATGAAAACGAAGCCCTAAAAAGACAAAACGAATACGGTTTAAACGAAATCGAACATGAAAAGCCAACACCTGCAATAATATTATTATTATCACAATTTATCGATATCCTAATAGCCCTGTTAATCATTGCCGCAATCGCATCCCTTCTGATTGGAGACGTGATTGATGCGGGAGTAATCCTGCTGGCGGTTCTGTTGAATGTGGTGCTAGGATTCATTCAGGAATACCGGTCACAAAAGGCAGTCGAAAGCCTTAAGGAACTGATGGTTAAAAAGGCAATTGTCAAAAGGAACGGTCAGGTAAAAGAGATTGACGCATGCGACTTGACAATTGGAGATGTCGTGATTGTTGAGGAAGGATGCAAAGTCCCTGCAGATCTGGTCCTGATTGAAACAAAAAATTTAAGCTGCGATGAATCCCAGCTTACAGGCGAATCAGAAGCCGTTGCAAAAGAGGCCAGTGACAAATTATATATGGATTCAAACATCATTTCAGGACATGGTCAGGGAGTCGTTGAAAAAATAGGGATGAAAACACAAATCGGAGAGATTGCAGGAATCATCCAGGAGGAGGATGAAGCAACCCCTCTTGAGAAAAGGATAAGCAAACTTGGAAAGGTGCTCTCCGCAATTGCAATTGTCGTGTGTATTGGAATTTTCATTTTGGAGCTTCTTCAGGGAAACGGCCTTGTAGAAACATTCATGACTGCAGTTTCACTTGCGGTTGCCGCAATTCCAGAAGGCCTTCCTGCAGTTCTGACATTGACACTCGCTTTGGGAATGTCCGAAATGGCATCATCAAATGCAATTGTCAAAAGGCTGCTATCTGTAGAAACCCTCGGTTCATGTACCATAATCTGCAGTGACAAGACAGGAACATTGACTGAAAACAGGATGACTGTTGTTGACAGTTTTTTCACTAATGAGGACAAAACCCTACTGATTTCAAGATTATGCAACAATGCAACCCTTGATGGCGATGAAGTGATAGGGGATCAAACCGATGGAGCGATACTCAAGTTTTCAAAAGATTATGAAACATCACTTGAGCGCATAGATGAAATCCCTCTTGACAGCAATCGTAAAATGATGACTACTATACATAGACTAGACGGTGAAAATGATATTGTTTTAACAAAAGGTGCGCCTGAAATTGTTCTAGACAAATGTAAACATGTAGATTATGATGGAACTATTAAAATAATAACACCAGAAATCAAGGAAACAATAGTTGAAAAAATTGACGAAATGAGTGACAATGCATTGAGAGTGATTGGGTTTGCATACAAGGTAAATGACACAGAGATACCGGAATCAAATCTCACATTTACAGGACTGCTCGGATTGATAGACCCTCCAAAACCTGATGCCAAAAAAGCCGTAAGCGATTGTATAAACGCCGGAATTGAAGTAAAGATGATAACTGGAGACTATGAAAAAACAGCATGCGCAATCGCAAGGCATCTGGGAATACTGACAGACGGCAAGGTGATAACCGGAGAGGAATTCGAGAAGCTTTCAAATGAGGAGTACCTATCCATAGCTCCAGAAATCCAGGTATATGCAAGAGTCAAGCCTGCACAAAAGATGAGAATCGTTGAAACATTAAAATCATTGGGAAACATAGTTGCAATGACTGGAGATGGAGTGAATGATGCTCCTGCACTCAAAAAAGCATCAATAGGAGTTGCAATGGGCGATGGAACAGACGTTGCAAAGGAATCCTCAGACATGATCCTGCAGGACAACGACTTTACAACAATCGTGAAGGCAGTAGAGGAAGGACGTAAAATCTATGACAACATAAAAAGATTCATCAGGTTCCAGGTTTCAACAAATGTCGGTGCAATATTGACAATTGTAGGAACAACACTGCTCAACCTTCCACTTCCATTCAATCCAGCACAGCTGCTATGGCTGAATATCGTAATGGACGGCCCCCCTGCACAGACATTAGGTATGGAAGGCGGGGAAAGGGACATAATGCAGCGCCCTCCCGAAACAGGAGACATACTGACCAAAGGCATACTGCTTCAAATCCTAATCATCGGTTTGGTCATGGCCATCGGGACAATCGCAGTTTTCAGTTGGGAGATTTATAGCGGAGAGCCTACAAAAAAGGCAATGACTGTGGCATTTACATTATTTGTAGTCTATCAGCTATTCAATGCATACAATGGAAAGGCAAACTCAGAAAAATCAAGCAAGTATCTTTATTTAGGAATCATATTGTCTTTCATTCTTCAAGTATTGATTTTATACATACCTCAGTTGCAGACAATATTCAGAACAACTGCAATAGGAGTTACTGACTGGATAATCATCCTTCTTGTTGCTTCAACAATAATAATAACTCAAAAAATAATGAATAAAGTGATAAAATGAAAATAATATTGCTAGGCGGCACAAAAGACTCAATAAACATCATAGAGTTTATCAAGAACAATTATGACGCATATATTCTAACAACAACCACAACAGAATATGGTGCAAGGTTGGCTCGGGAAGGAGGCTCAGACGACACAATTGCACGCCCGCTTCCAAAAGAGGAGATTATTGAAATAATCAAGAGCCAAGAGTTTGATGTGTTAATAGATGCAACACATCCCTTTGCCGAACACATCACACAAACAAGCGCAAGCATCGCAAAAGAGTTGAAAATGCCTTATGTGCGCTTTGAGAGACCTACCACAAACCTGGAAAACATCGATACATCACATATTCATTATGTAAAATCATTTGAGGATGCAGGAAAACTAATAGCAGATGAATTCAATCAAGGAAATGTGCTGCATTTTGCAGGAGCCAACACCATGACAGACATCGTAAAATATGTTCCGACAGAAAGGTTCTATCCAAGGATTCTTAAAGTCGAAAGCTCACTTGAGAAATGCGATGCCCTCAATATAGATCCAAATCACATCATTCCAATGAAAGGAGCGGCCAGCCTTGAAGAAAATATACATCTGATTGAAAAATACGATGCATCCATCATGATTACCAAGGAAAGCGGTGAAATCGGCGGAGTCATTGAAAAGATAGAAGCTGCCAATGAAAAAAACATTGATATAATCATGATTCAAAGACCGCAAATAAAAGAAATAAATAAAAATGATATTGTATCTAATCTCGAAGAGTTAGATATCAAATTAAAAAACTTTTTTTAAAAATAGATAAACGCCGAGACTGGGATTTGAACCCAGGCGAGGATGACCTCACAGGATTTCAAGTCCTGCGCCTTACCAGACTAGACTATCTCGGCATATGAAAAGGAATATTTAGAAGGATTCTAAATATTTATCCTTTAAGTTCAATTTCAATACTTACATTATCAGGAACGTTGACTTTCATTACTTGTCTCATTGCACGTTCATCAGCTCCAATACCGATTAAACGTTTATGAATTCTGAGTTCCCATTTTTCCCAAGAAGCTTTACCTTCTCCATCAGGAGATTTTCTTGTAGGTACTACTAATTTTTTAGTAGGTAATGGAATAGGACCAGATAAGTCAACACCAGTTCTTTCAGCAATTTTTTTAAGTTGATCGCATACGTATGCTAATTTTTCTGGGTCGGTTCCGGTAAGCTTAATTCTTGCTTGATTCATTTATTAACCTCCAAAAAAACAAAAGAAAGAAAGTATAAAATACTTTCTAATTATTGTTTACAAACTTATTTTGCTGGGGTAACTTTAAGACATAAACCTGCAGCAACAGTTTGACCCATATCTCTGATAGCAAATCTACCCATAGGTGGAATGTTTTTAGCTTCTTCCATAACCATTGGTTTAGTAGGTTTGATTTGTACGATAGCTGCGTCACCAGTTTTAATGAAGTCAGGTTTTTCTGCTTCAGGTTGACCGGTAGCAGGGTCAAGTTTGGAAGTTAATTCTAAGAAAGTACATGCAGTTTGAGAAGTGTGACAGTGGAATACAGGAGTGTATC
>CAMNJW010000045.1 GCA_946541845.1 uncultured Methanobrevibacter sp. | reverse complement strand
ATTATTGATGCAGCCGATGCTCTCGCTTTGGTTGTTCTTCAGTTTAATACCAATAAACTTTTAGAACTTAATCAAAACATTTTGATTTCAGATGTAATCAAGGAATATGAGATAGACTTTGATGTAAGCTTTTCAACTAAGCAGGTTTCCAAGGCGGAAGTCAAGGAGATTTTAGACAATGAGACAACCACCAAAATTTCAGACATCACTGACGGCTTTGAAATTTTAAGGGAAAAGATTCCTCACATGGAGCTGTGCAACGGATCTGCCTTGATTGTTGACATGGACTTGGGTGTTGTTGCATATACCATTACTTCAGCAGGAAAGTTCTTCCCGAGGGTCTTTGAGACAGTTGAAACCTTAAAATCACGTGGAATAGAGATATTTATTGCTTCAGGAGATAGAAAGGGAGCCATTAACAGACTGGCGAATATGCTTGACATTCCTGAAGACAATGCCTATGGAACCGTGTCCACCAGAGGAAAATGTGAGGTTGTTTCAATCCTTAAGGACGGTGGCTATAAGGTCATGATGGTAGGCGACGGACTTAATGATGTATTGGCTTTCAAAAAGGCTGATGTCAGTGTCTTAACCATTGAACAGCAGGAGGAAGTGTCCCCTAAGATGATGGACAAGACTGACCATATCATTGAAGACATTTTTGAGGTTACAAACATTGATTTCTAACTTTAATTTTTTTTGAAATGTTAACTTATAAGTTATAACTTATAACTAATAACTTATAAAAAAATAATAAGAAGTTATAAATTATCAATGACTTCTTTGCTTTTTAGGATATTATCGAAGTTATTCAGCTCAATAATGGCCTTATCAATCTTTTTAAGCAGATTCAAGTCAAGAGTACCTTCACCTAAAGTAATATGCTGATCTTTTACACCATCATTATCGTTAAGATGACAATAGCTAATGTTTTTTAAGGACAACATTTCTTCAAGGTTTCCACAGGTGTTTCCATGGCCTGTGTCTATTGTCAGGCTGCATCCTGTTGCTTCCTGGATCATTTCAATCTCTTCAACTTTATTTCCTAAAAATTTGCCTCTAACAGGCATGTTTTCAACAGAGATTTCAACATTTGTATTGTCGATTATTTCTCCAACGCTTTCAATGGCCAATTCAAGTGCCCATTTCCTTAAGTGAGGTTCGTTTCTTCCGATTATGCCCGGATGAACAGTGATTGTATTCGCATTGATGCTTTCTGCATAGTGGCCACATTGAATCATTTGCTTTACGCTTTCACCTCTTATTCCTTTGTTTAAACTAGCTATGTTGATGTCTACTGTTGCTGCATGAATTCTCATGTCCAGACCGCAGTCTTTAAATTCACCATTGTCCTTTTCATAAAAAGGGTCTTCTCCAAGTATTTCTATTATTTCAAATCCATGTTTTTTAGCTAAATCGATGATGTCGTTATTAGGTTCCATGAATAAAGCTAGTGTTGTAAAGCCTAGTTTCATATTTATATATAAGTAATGGATATATAATAAATGTTAATATATATCAAAATTTGACATATGGTGAATTATGACAGATGAAAAGTTCAGTGAATCACATAAGAAAGTCTTTAAAAACTTCTCGAATGGGATAATTCATAATCTAATCCTATGGATTATTTCAAAGGAGGATATTCATGGCTATGGAATCATGAAAAAGCTAAATGAATTTTTTAATTTTGAAGACTCAAAATGCGAAATAAATGTGAATTCAAGTAAGATATATCCTATTTTGTCCAAAATGGAGAAAAACGGATTTATTGTTGGAGAATGGAAAGTAAATGAAAATAATAAAAGAGTTAAGTTTTATTCAATAACAGAGGAGGGAAAACTGTTTTTAGAAAATATTCAGCTTCACATGAATATTATTTTAAAAAATCCTTCCTGGTTGAATTTTTTCAAAGACATGACTGGAATGGAGATTAACAATGAAAAATGCAATAGAGACTCATGACCTTACGAAGGTCTATAACAACAACTTCACTGCTGTTAACTCCCTTAATTTAGAAATACCTGACAAAAGCATTTTTGGTATGCTTGGTCCTAATGGAGCTGGGAAAACCACAACTATTAAAATGCTCACATGTTTAATTCAGCCTACTTCAGGCAGGGCAACTGTTGGAGGGTACGATGTTCAAAAGAATCCGGATGAGGTTAGAAACCTTTTGGGGATGGTTCCGCAGCAAGTCAGCTTATATAAGGACTTGACAGTAATGGAAAACTCACAGATGTGTGCTGACTATTATGGAGTTCCACAGGATGAAAGGGATTCACGCATAGAGGATTTGATGGAGCTTGTAGACATCAAATATGCAAAAGACAAAAGGGTTGGTCAATTGTCCGGAGGTCAAAAGCAAAAGGCATCACTGGTTGCAAGCCTAGTTCACAGGCCTGAAATCCTGTTTTTGGATGAGCCTACCATCGGGCTTGATCCAACAACCAAACGTACATTATGGGATTTGATTCGGGAGCTTAACGACAATGGACATACCATTATTCTCTGCTCACATGACATGCATGAGGTCGACATGCTTTGTGATAATGTAGGAATTATCAATACCGGTAATTTGGTGGCTTATGACACTCCTCAAGGTCTTAAGGATGCTCTTTTAGAGAGCAATAAAAAGGAAATGACAGATGCATTAAGCAAAATATCCAGTGAAAGCGAAGTGTCCACTTCAACCAAGGAAAACATTGAGAATCTTAATCTAAGAAAAATGTCAATACTTCTTAAGAATCAGGACGATAATGTCATAGACTCAATTAAGAAATCCAATAACATCAAAAGCATTGAAATTGCTAAAAATGGCCGTATCAATTTAAGAATAGATAGTTTTGATGACATGGCAGTTCAAAATGTCTTAAATGATATAATTGCTTCAGGAGGAATCATTAAGTCCATTTATACTGAAGAGCCATCATTGGAGGACGTATTTATCAAATCAACATCAGAGGTGAATGAAAATGATAGAGCCTAAGAAGTTCTGGTGGATGATCAAAAAGGAATTAATATCACTTAAAAGGCACCCCGGTAGATTGATTTCAATTTTGGCCTTTCCGATAATTATGATATTGCTGTTTGGCTATGGAATGGGAGGTGAAATGACAGACTTGCCGATTGTTGTTGTATCACAGTCCCATGGGGACCTGACTGACTTGACACTCGACACCATCAAGTCAACTGAAACTTATCATGTCGTTGAGGTCATGGACAATTTGAATGACGGAAAAGAGCGTGTTGAAAATGGGGAAGTGAAGGCGGCCATCATCCTGCCATCGGATTATGATGATGATTCGTCCAGCCAGAAGGGTGTGACACTGTATCTTGACTCTTCAGACCAAATGGCTTCACAGATTATCGAGTCATCAACCCAAGGAATATTTTACAGGTTGTCTAATATGGTTGCCGCGCAGACCAGTGTTTCAACACAGGATGCGGATATCGAGCCGTCTGTTATGCATTCCCTAAACAACTTCAAGGACGATATAAGCCTACATATCAACAGGATTTATGGAAACATCAAGTACATTGACTTTTTGGTTCCTGCAATTTTAGGAATGACAGTCATGATGAGCTGTATGATGGGAATGGGTGCAACAATTGCCGGTGAAAGGGAAACAGGTGAACTTGCAAGACTGTTCATGACCCCAACATCAGTTTCAACCGTAATTGGAGGTAAAATTGCAGCCAAGCTTTTAATTGAATTGGTTAGGGCATTGATACTGATTTTCATGGCAGTATTATTGTTTAATGTGAGCATCAAAGGTGGGTTCCTTCAGACATTCATAGTTTTAGTAATAGGGGCTTTGTGTTTCGTTGGATTCGGTATCATGCTTTCTGCAAGAACCTCGACTCAGGAAGACTATGCACAGATGTCACTTCCGTTTTCAATGCCGATGATGTTTGTTTCAGGCGTATTCTATCCTATTGAGACAATGCCATGGATTTTACAAAAATTAGCGTACATATTCCCTCTCACTTACTTGAACGACGCAATGAGGGGGATAATGCTTAAGGGTCAGACATTGGGCGATGTATGGCTGGATCTGGTAGTGCTTTTAGGATTCACTGCATTATTCTTTATAATCGGTGTAAAAAGATTTAACAGGGATGTATAGGAGGTTTAAGAATGTATAAAAAAATATTAATAGGTTTAATTGTTTGTCTTTTATGTTTATCTCCAATTGCAGCTGAAAATTGGAATTCATTTGCAGGTGATGTCAACCATACCGCATACAGGGATGAGGATTCAGATTTCGTAACAAACTTATGGACATTTAATATGGAATCTCCGGTTCATTCATCTCCTGCAATTTACAAGGACTTGATATATTTTGTCAATGACCAGGGAATCATAAAGGCCATTGACATGGAAACAGGTGAAGAGGAATGGGATTTGGACTTGGAAGCTCCAACCAATTCATCCCCAATCATTAATTCAAACAGATTGTTCATAGGCACTGAAGATGGTCTTAAGGCCATTAACATTAACAATCATGAAATCGTTTGGGAGTATGACTGCGACAGTGTGGAATCCACTCCGTTTTTCTATGATGATGTCGTTTACTTCGGAAGCGATGACGGTCATTTATACGGGCTTAACAAATCCAACGGTAAGGTGATATTGAATAAGAAATTGGATGGTGAATTGAAATCATCCCCTATCGTTGTCAGCGATTCAATTTATATAGGCTCAACCAATGGAAAATTGTATTCAATAGGAACAGACAAGGAAAAGAATTGGGAATTTACAACCGGAGATGAAATTTTATCCTCTCCGACATATGTGAACAAGAGTGTTATTTTCGGCTCAAATGACGGCAGCATATACTGTTTAAATAAGTCAAACGGAGATTTAATCTGGAAAAAGGACTTGAACAACAAGGTCATTTCATCCCCTACTGCAGACAAGCATGACAACAGCGTTTATGTAGGCTCCGATGAGGGCAATCTGACTTGTTTGGATATTCGTGACGGAACCATTAAATGGAGCCATTCAGTAGGGGATAAGATCCAGACAACTCCCGCACTTAAGGAAAATCTCCTGGCATTCGGGTCCAACAACGGCAATTTCTATGTGCTGAACAAATATACAGGCGCTGAGGAATTCACATATAACCCTGGCACAATCCTGTTCAATTCAGCTATTACCTCATCTCCGGTAATAAACGGCAACAGTTTGTTCTTTGGTGATGATTCAGGAAATGTATACTCTTTAAACATTGAAAAATATGAGGTCCCTGGATCTCCACAACTGTATTATTCCCTGGCTGTTTTGGTGATAGTCCTTATCATAGTGGTTGTCGCAGTCAAAAAAATAAAAGGTAGAAAATAATTTCTATCTTTTAATTAACTTTATTAAGTTTCATTTTAAAATTAATGTTTAACAAGGGAAGTAGTACAATGACTGAAAATATTGAAAATTTAAAGAAGGAAAACATGAATCTTGCAGAAAAGATTTATATTTTCGACACAACATTAAGGGATGGTGAACAGACTCCAGGTGTTGCCCTGACAGTTGATGAGAAGATTCAAATTGCACAAAAACTAAATAACTTGGGTGTTGACAAGATAGAGGTCGGTTTTCCAGCTTCATCAAAAGGTGAAATAGAATCTGCTAAAAGGATTAGATCCATGGATTTGGATTCTACATTGGTAGGTTTGGCAAGGTCATTACCTCAGGATATAGATGCCGTTTTGGATGCTGATTTGGAATATGTTCACACTTTCATTGGTACTTCCCCATTGCATCGTGACTATAAGCTTAAGATGTCCAAAGAGGAAATCATCGAAAAGGCAGTTGAATCAGTTGAATATGCTAAAGACCATGGTTTGGCTGTTGAGTTTTCAGCAGAAGACTCAACCAGAACAGAAAGGGATTATCTGTTTGAAATATTTAATGAAGTTGCTGATGCAGGTGCTGACTTTTTGGATGTTCCGGATACAGTAGGTATATTAACACCAATCATGACTCATGAACTAATTACAGATATAAAGAATAATTTCACAATTCCAATCAGTGTTCATTTCCACAATGATTTCGGTTTAGCTACCGCAAACTCATTGACTGCAATTGAATGCGGGGCAAATCAGGCTCACGTGACCATTAACGGATTGGGTGAGAGAACTGGAAACTGTTCACTTGAGGAATTGGTCATGACTTTGAAATCTGCATATGGAATCGATTTGGGATTGGACACTACAAGGTTATACAGCTTATCTAATCTAGTAGGACGTTTGACTGGTGTTAAAATGCCCGTCAACAAGCCTATTGTTGGAGATAATGCATTTGCTCATGAATCTGGAATTCATGTGCATGGAATTCTAAACAATTCATCAACATATGAACCTATGTCTCCTGAAATGGTAGGTCACTCCAGACGTATTGTTTTAGGAAAGCATACAGGAGCAAATGCTGTTAAATCAAAATTAAAAGAGCATCATATTGATTTAAATGATGAACAGTTTTGTAAAGTATTCGATGAGATTAAATCTTTGGGTGATAGCGGTAAATGTGTCACCGATGATGATTTGATAGCTATTGCAATTACCGAACTCGCATCCGCTCGTGAAACTCCTATAGTAATTAAAGGTTTGAGTATTTCCATAGGGGCTAATGTTTCACCGACAGCCACTGTAAAACTAGAGATTGACGGCGTAGAAAAGGAAACTGCAAGCACCGGAGTTGGTCCTATTGACGCTGCATTAAATGCCATAGGTGTATTGATTAAGGATACAATTGATGTAAAACTTGATGAATATAATCTTGAAGGTATTACTGGCGGTACTGATGCTTTAGCGGAAGTATTTGTGATTTGTTCCGATTTTGATGGCAATAAGGCCAATGGAAGATCCACAAATCAGGATGTTGTAATGGCAAGTATCCTGGCGATTCTTGATTCCATCAACAAATTGTTGCTAATTAAACGAGCTTAGCAAATATAATTTTTTTTTAAAAAATTTTTATTTTTTTATAATTTTTTTATTTATTTTTAATTTAAAAATCTTTGGTTCAATTTAAAAATTGTTGTTTATATTTAAATTATATAATATTCAATTTTTTTTCATTTACTGTTTAATTAAATTCTACTTTTCTATGTAAAATTTTATATACACCTTGTACCTTAAATTTAATATGGTGAATTAAATATGGAAAATAATACAATTTTTGTAGGTAGTAAACCTGTTATGAATTATGTTTTAGCAGTTGTTACTCAATTTAACGAAGGGTCTAATAGCGTTGTTCTTAGAGCAAGGGGAAAAGCTATTAGTCGCGCAGTTGACGCTGCTGAAATTGTAAGAAACAGATTTGTTCCTGATTCCGATGTTACTGATATTCAAATTTCTACTGAAGAAATTGAAAATTATAACAACGAAAAGACCAATGTGTCTATTATTGAAATTTTAATTGAAAAGGGTGAATAAATCCTCTTTTTAATCAAATTTCTTTAAAACATTCCTTTCAAAGAGATATTTTGAAAGTAGTATGTTTGATGTGCCTTTTCCATGGGCTTCTACCTTACTTTTTTTAATGGCCTTCAATACGCTGTCGATATCCTTTTCACAATCTATTAGACTGTAGCAGTCCCCGACAAACTTCCAGTAATGTGCATCGCTTGCACCTAATGCAGGCAACTGTTCCTTTTTTGATAATTTTTTGGCCTTGTTATTGCAGTAACCTACAATAAATCTTGCATTTTTTGTCTCGATTGCATCGATTTTCAAATCTTTGTAGTCACTTTTGCACAGAAGGCCATGCCTGTAAAAACAGTAGGGGTGTGGGATAATTGCAAGCCCACCTAAATCATGAATTCTATCAATAGTATCTGCTGGTGATAAGTCTCTAGGTATATTTTCCTCACAGCCAAAACCAAGGATATGGCCTTGTGTTGATGAAATTTCTATAGATGGAATTGCTAATATATCTGTGTTTCTTGTTTTTTGTAAAACTTCACTGGTTCCATCTACGGTATTATGATCGCTTATAGCTATTATGTCGATACTTCTCTCTTGGGCGGTTTGAAGAATATCGTCAATCTTTGAATTTGAATCAGGAGAATATTCACTATGAATATGAGAGTCCATTTTAAGCATATTATCTAACCTAGTGCTGTTTTTATCAATCCAACTGTACCGGTCATCATCACGTCGCCCCCTGGAGCTGCATGATGCCAGTCAAGATTTGTCTTTTCAATCAATTCTCTTTTAGGGCCGCTTACAATTACTTTTTCAATTTTTGAAATAGGATTTAACACATGAGCTCCGTGCCCATGGTCTTCATGGACTTCCTCGTGTGTTATTTCGCCTGATGCCAATCTTTTCATGTATCTTTCAAGTGATTCACCTGTTAAACTTGAAGTGTGATGTTCAAATACTCCCTGTATTTTTCCATTTTCTATTGATGCAGCGGTTGTATGTCCGTTTCCGATGTCAATCACGATGTAACTGTTAAGCTTTTTGGCAACCTCGTCGTAGCACATTCCGGCTATTGATGCAAATTTTGTGTCCATAACCAAAGGCAGTTCATCGATTCCCTCGTTTTTCACTTGCCTTCTTACTGCCTGCATCCTTGTAAAGTATTCCGGAACATCTTCTTTGAATCCAAACTCCAATGGGGTGATTGGTTCTTTGACCTTTTCTCTGATTTTTTCAAATCGGAAGTCCCTATCTCCCATATTTTCATTGTATCCATGATCCTGGACCGCTATTGCAATCTTGTCAAAGTCGAATTCCAAATCATAGCCAAGTAAAAATTCGGACAGCTTGGTTATGTTAATGTCTCCTAAGGTAATCCTACTGTAGTCTTTATAGTCCTTTGACTCATCAGCTATTTCTATTCCTATTGCCTTGACCTGGTCTAAATTATCTCGTATGGTTTTGGCGCATGTAGGTTCCATAACCACTTTATATCCCTTTTCCATATGTTCCAGGAGGCTTCTTTTTATTTTTCCTCCGCCCATTATTTCCCCGTCGAAATAAATGTCATTTTCGATTTCTCCAATCTGTTGGGAGATGTAAAGGTGCGGGGAGGGTAAAACTATTTTTATTGAGTTTTCCAATTCCTTTTCTGTGTCATATATCATTATGTCCTGTGTTCCGGTTCCGACATCAATAGCTAAAATTCTCATGATTTTAGATTGTTTCTTATATTATATAATAATAAAGTGTACATTTTTGTACAACAAAGCTTTAAATAGTACATTATACAACTTATTATTATGACTTACAAAATTGAATTATCATCAGATGAAGTGCCTAAACAATGGTACAATATGCTTGCCGATTTACCTGTTCCTCTTCCTGCTCCTAAAAATAGTGAAGGAAAAGACCAAATTGCTGCCCTACAGCTTGCATTTACTAAAGCTGCTTTGGAACAAGAATTTGCTACTGACCGTTATATTAAAATTCCAAATGAAGTGAGAAACCTCTATATGGAAATGGGCAGACCCACTCCATTAGTGAGAGCAAACAAGCTGGAAGAGTATTTGAACACTCCCGCTAAAATCTACTTTAAGCGGGAAGATACATCGCCTACAGGGTCACATAAGTTGAATTCTGCTATTCCTCAAGCTTATTTTGCTAAAAAAGAAGGTGTTGAAAGATTAACCACTGAAACCGGTGCCGGTCAATGGGGTACTGCATTGTCACTTGCATGCAATTTGCTTGATTTGGAATGTACAGTTTATATGGTTAAGGTTTCCTTCAATCAGAAGCCTGACAGGAAAAACATCATGAACATTTACGACGGAAACGTTTTCGCTTCCCCTAGTGAAAATACAAAGGTAGGACGTCAAGTGCTGGCGGATAATCCAGACCATCCTGGATCTTTGGGAGTAGCTATTTCTGAAGCTATGGAGGAAGCATTGGAAAACGATGAGGTTAAATATTCCCTCGGTAGTGTTTTAAACCATGTAATGCTCCATCAAACAATCATTGGTCAGGAATTAAAGACACAATTGGAAATTGCCGAAGAGGAGCCTGATGTGATGATAGCCTGTGCGGGCGGTGGAAGTAACTTTGCTGGATCTTTGTTCCCATTCATTAAAGATAAGATAGACGGTAACTCAGACACCCAATTCATTGCAGTTGAGCCTACTGCATGTCCAACACTTACTCAAGGTTCTTATGACTATGACTTTGGAGATTCTAACGGATTTACTCCTATGCTTAAGATGTTCACCCTTGGTCATGACTTTGTAGCTCCTTCTGTGCATGCTGGAGGATTGAGATATCATGGAATGTCACCAATCGTTTCTCTTTTAACAAAAGAAGGTTATATCCAACCTATGGCAGTTCATCAAAGAGACTGCTTTGAAGCTGGAATCACATTTGCTCGTAATGAAGGTATATTGCCTGCTCCTGAAACCACTCATGCAATCAGAGCTGCTATTGATGAAGCTATTAAATGTAAAGAGACTGGTGAAGAAAAGACTATCGTGTTAAACTTCTCAGGACATGGAATGTTGGACTTGAAAGGATATGCTAGCTATTTTGCAGGTACTATGCAAAATGCAAAATAATCCTTTTCTTTATTTTTTTTATTTTTTTCACTTATAACTTATAACTTATTATTTATTAGATGTTTTTTTACTTATAACTTATAACTATTAACAAATAACTAATAACTTATTTGTGAAAACAAATAATTTATAAGGAAGAAGTTATAAAATATAACTTATTTGTTAAAAGTTAGTTATGATAAGTTATTTCT
>CAMNJW010000044.1 GCA_946541845.1 uncultured Methanobrevibacter sp. | reverse complement strand
TTCCACCAAATCATTATCCAATCCGCTTTATCCTTGACGTTATAGTATTTTCCGGTCTCCTTGTCATAGGTAAGGATTCTTTCAAGATAATCTTTAAGTAGTTCCTTTTCCTCATCGGAATACATGTCAAGCCTGAACTTGCCGTTGTCCATGGCCTGCTCGATGCTGTCATATTCCCTGTAATTGTTCAGGTCAAACCTTTCGACATTTGCATAGATTCCAAGATTGAACAGTATGTTGAAGAAGTAGTTGTAATCCGGAAAGTCCTCGGTCTTTATTCCAAGCTCCCTGTCAAAGTCCTTTTCTATTTTCTTGTTTTCAGGTCCGAAAATGGTTATGAAGACATACTTGTTTGCAATCTTATTCAATTCAGTAAGCACTTCATCGATTGGTATGATTCCGTTTAGAGATCTTGAGCAGACAACCACGTCCACATCGCCGATTTCATCATATGTTATCTCTTCAATGGGCTTCAGGATGGTTTCGATATTGTCAATGTCATTATCGTTTGCTCTCTTTTCAAGGTATTCCAGCATTTTGGGTGAGGAGTCAATTCCTATTACCTTTTCGACCCTTTTAGCTATTGGTATTGTAACAGATCCTTCTCCGCACCCAACATCCAGGACGGTGTCGCTTTCATCTAAAATCAGCTTGTCGAACAATGCGACTTGATAGTCCTCTTTTCGGGTTCTTTTGTAAAATCCCGGTGCTGCCTTGTCCCAATCCTTATCCACTTTTGTTGATAGCTTTTCAGCCCAAAATCCGAGCCAATCCACATCGTTTGGATTTTCAATACATTGTCTCATGATATCACCTAAAGCACTTTTTCATACAGATTACGGTTTCATCATCCTTGAATTGTCCGAATTTGGCAATCTTTTCATAGTCCAGTTTTTCGTATAATCCGATGGCCGCATAATTGTTTTTTCCGGTCACTATGTATGAATCCCTGAAACCGTTTTCAATTGCATTCTCTTCCAGTTTCCTGATTATGCAGAATGCAATTCCTCTTTTTCTATACTCCTTTTTAACGTAGACTCTTTTAAATTCAACGCTGTCCTTTCCACAGGCCCTATAGCTGGCACAAGCTATTGCCTGTTCTGATTCAAGAAGAAGTATCACAAAATGAGGGTCATTAAACTCATTGTACTGTTCATATTTTTTCAGTTCATCTCCAATGCGCTTATAATAACCATAATCAAGCTCTTCAACGAGCTTTAAAAATCTTTCATCTTTTTCATCGGTAAAAACTGTTTTCATTTTTATCTAATCTTTGTTTTGCCTGAAAGGACATTCTGATAGTCCTCGTAGTTTTCCTTTAGAAGTTCCGGAATGTCAAGCTCATACGGACAGTTGTCAACGCATGCATAGCATTCAATGCAGTTTAGAGTTTCCTCCATTGTTTTTTGTGTTTTTTCATCCATGTTTGGCTCGGTTGGAAAACGTCTAATCCATAGGCTCATTCTTGCGCATAAGCTGATGTTGATTCCTTCAGGGCAAGGCATGCAGTATCCGCATCCTCTGCAGAAATTCTCTCCAAGATCTTCCTTGTCCTTTTCGATATCTGCCTTCAGCTCATCGGTCAAAATGGTGTTTTCATCGTATGAAAGGAATTCGTTAAGCTCTTCCATTTTTTGAATTCCCCAAATCGGCAGGACATTGTCGAACTGGTTGATGTATGCAAAGCTGGCCTTGGAGTTTTTAATCAGTCCTCCTCCCATTGCCTTCATTGCAATGAATCCGACATCGTGCTCTTCACATTTTTTCACAAGCTCAAGCTCCTCTTCACCGCTCAGGTATGAAAAAGGATATTGCAATGTTTCATACAATCCTGATTCAATCGCCTCATGGGCAAAGGTAATCTTGTGGGTTGTGATTCCGATATGATTAATCATTCCCTTGTCCTTGGCCTCAAGCATTGCCTGGTATAATTCGTCATCTTCTTTCGGGCAGAATGAAATGTTGTGGAATTGGTACAGGTCAAGATAATCTGTTTTCATGCTTTTAAGAGATGTTTCAAGGTCACTCCAAAATTCCTCAACGGTTTCCGCACCGCTTTTGCTTGCAAGGTATATGTCTTCACGAACATCTCCCAATGCATTGCCTATCTTTTCCTCACTGTCTGTGTAGAAATGTGCGGTGTCATAAAAGTCGATGCCCGCATCGTAGGCGGTTCTAAGTATTTCGATGGAGTCTTCCATGTTTCTTCTCTGAATAGGCAAAGCGCCAAATCCATTCTTATTCACTTCAAGATTAGTTTTTCCGAGCTTCATTCTATCCATAGCCGTTCATTTTTAATATGAAATACAGTATTATGATTATAATCAGGATGATTATGGATGTTCTGGCTGAGAAAAATCTGGTCCTTCTGAATTCCTTGTCCTCGACTTCTCCCTTTTTCATTATCCTTTCCTTTTCAAAGGAACATTTCTGATAAATCGCTTCAATGTCTTTTGGAAGTCTGCCGTGCTCATTAAGCATGTTTATGGTTTTGTTCAGATATTTTACAGCTTCACCCTCATCACCAAGGTTAACGCAACAGAAAGCAGCCTTATAATTAAAATTGGTGACAAGCTCCAGGTTATCTTCAATCTTTCCCTCGTAATTAATGCATTGCTTGTAGTCTTTCAATGCTTCCTTGTATCTTCCAAGCTCGTAGAGTGCATCGCCTTTGGCATTGTATCCCACCAGGGTGTCTTCCTCCTGAAGGGATTTTTCCAGGTATGGGAGGGCTTCCTCGTTTTTTCCGTTCTTTTGAAGCATCTGGCCCTTGTAGAGGTCGGATTTTTGGTCGCTTCCGAACTGGTTTTCATAATTGTTGATGTATCTTAGGGCATCATCATACCTTTTTGCCTGCATTAGAAGTTCAATCTTAGCCATCAATAATTCCTTTTTGGAAATGCGGGGCTCTTCAATTTTAGAATAGGATGCATAATTCTTATATGCCTTATCCATGTATTTCAGTGCCTCATCAATTTTACCCTTGTTAAATCTTGACATTGCCTTGTCACACAGGGCGTTAATGGAATTAGGTTGCTTTTCAAGGTATCTGTCGAAGTATTTTTCACCGTAATCCCCATTGTCGTGGGTCTCATCATAGTATTGATAATACATACCCTTCTCTTCAAGTGCAGGTAAATGCTCAGCATCGATTAATAAATCTAAAATTGATATATATGACTCAACATCATCTTTTCCATGTCTTTTACGAGCTACTCTTAAAGCTTCGGAATAATTTCCTTCTGAAATGTATTGTTTTGCTTGTTCAATAACATCACTCATTCATATCAACCTAAGTTTTTATCAATCTCCAATTTTTTTAATAACTACTCTTCTTAATATTTATATATCTTCAATTAAATAAATAATATTGCTTATTTTTATAAAATTAATTAGATTGTGATGATTAAATGAATGATTTAGAAGAAATTATTTATAAACATGCCTTATTGAATGCAGCAAAACATAAGGGAAGCGCAAACCCCGGTGCTGTAATGGGTTCCATAATGTCAAATGAACCGGAACTCAGAAGCAGGGCAAAGGAAATAGGTCCGATGTCAGGTAAGATTGTAGCGAAAGTAAATGCATTGTCACCTGAAGAGCAAGCCAGTGAAATGGAAAAATACGGCGTTGAAGTTCAAGAGAAAAAGCCAAAGGCAAAAGAAGTCGGACTTCAGGAGCTTCCGGGAACTCATGAAAACATTGTTTTACGTTTTGCTCCAAATCCAAGCGGTCCATTGCACATTGGACACTCAAGAGCTGCAGTTCCAAATGCTGAATATGTAAAAAGGCATAACGGTAAACTTATTTTAAGGATTGAGGATACAGATCCGAAAAGAGTATTCGAGCCTGCATATGAAATGATTCCTGAAGACTTGGAATGGCTTGGAATAAAACCTGATGAAGTGATTTACCAATCCGACAGGTTTGAAACCTATTACGATTACGCTCGCCAATTGATTGAGGAAGGCGCAGCATACATGTGTACCTGTGACGGTGCAACATTCAAGGAGCTTAAGGACAACTGCAAGCCATGTCCGTGCAGAGACAACAGCGTTGAGGAAAACCTTGAATTGTGGGACAAGTTCGACACAATGGAAGCTGGTGAAGCAGTGCTTAGGGTAAAAACAGACATCAATCATAAAAACCCTGCTATACGTGACTGGGTTGCAATGAGACTTGTCGATGAGGAACATCCTCGCTTAGGCACCAAATACAGAATCTATCCGATGATGAACTTCTCCGTTGCAGTCGACGACCATCTTATGGGATTGACCCACGTCTTAAGAGGAAAGGACCATTTGGCAAATACCGAAAAGCAAAAGTACCTTTATGACCATATGGGATGGGACACTCCCGAATACATCCACTATGGAAGGCTTAAGATGGAAGACATTGCATTAAGCACATCAAAGGCAATGGCCGGAATCGAAGACGGAACCTACAGCGGATGGGACGACCCAAGACTCGGAACCTTAAGGGCTATCGCAAGACGTGGAATCGACCCAAGAACAATCTACAATCTGATTACCGAAATAGGTGTCAAGATGGCAGATTCAGCTATCAGCTGGAAGAAGATTTACGGATTAAACCGCAATTTCCTCGAACCTATCGCCAACAGATACTTCTTCTGTGAGGAACCTGTAAAAATCGATGTCGACGGATATGAAGACGGTGAAGTTTCAATTGAAAGGCCGCTTCATGCAGACCACCTTGACAGGGGAAACAGGGTCCTGCCGTTTGACGGAAGCGCATACCTTGCAAAATCAGACATCAACGACGGAATCTTCAGACTGATGGACGCCGTCAATGTCACTATTGAAGGGGACAAGATAAGCTATCACTCAACTTCCTTTGAGGATGCAAGGGAGGCCAAAGCAAGAATCATTCAATGGGTTCCGACCAGTGACAATGTCAATGTGAAAATTGTCATGGATGACGCATCAGTTAAAACTGGTCTTGGTGAAAGTGCGCTTTGTGAGTTGAAAGTCGGCGATGTTGTCCAGTTTGAAAGAGTCGGTTTTGCTCGTTTGGATGAAATCAAGGATGATGAACTGATATTCTATTATGCACATAAATAGGTGTTGAATATGACTTTATTCTCAAATGGCTTTGTAACTCTTCAGATGCCTGAGGATTTCGAGGCCGTTGCAACAAAAGATGAATTTAATGACATGTATCTTGTAAATACCAAGATACCTATGTCCATCAAGCTTTCAACAACCCCAACATTGGTCGGCCTTCCCGAAATCAGGGAGGATATTGAAAAGAACCTGAAGGGCAATGAAAGAATCAATCTCATCTCTTCAGACTTTCTGGCCATCAACGATGATATCTACTACATGATCATATCATCCTTTGCCGATGGTGAAACAGAGATTCGCCGCAATGAATTTCTATATGTTGAGGACAATAACCTGTACATATTCGAATACACCTATCCTTATGCGGACAGGGAACTGGATGACTTTTACCTGAATGTCATTCGCTCACTAAAAATAATCGTTCCAAAATATATAGTTGAGGATGGCGGCTATAGGTTAAACAAGGAAGAGTGAACTCTTTTCCTTTCTATTTTTTTTAAAAAAAAGTTAAATGTAAAAAAGATACTCAGTATATCTTTTTCACGTCTTGTGGTTTGATGGTAATGTTTTTACGTCTGTATCTAACAGAGATGTCATCACCGTTAATTGCATAAACTTGGCTTGAATATGTTTCGCCCAAGTGATTGAATATAATTTCATCTCCTTTTTTGAGAACAACCTCATTGTTGTTTAGGTTGATTTTAATGTTGTCCCTTGCAGGTTTTTCCTTGATGTCTCCAACCTTAGGCTGTGCAAGCTCAGGTTCCTGTGAGTTTTTAGCCATGTTGAATACTCTGCGAGTGTTGTTTTCCCTTAATCTTTGCTCATAGTTGTCATGAATGTTTTCATAATCGATATGGGTCTCGTTAATGATAGGTTCAAACTCATCGTATTCGTTCACGCTTCTGATGTAGGTCTCATCATCCCTTGGAGATATTTCTTCTTCGGTGCTGATTTTTTCCTTTATGGTACTGCTAATGTCCTGGAAGATTTGAGATCCGGTAATCTTGTTTGTGATTTTATCAAGGTCTTTTCTGTAATCCAGGTCCATGTCATTGTTTCCAAATACCTTTTCATCATCCATTTCAGCTCCGAATTCGTAGTCTTTCTTCTCGCCCACTTTACTTGGAGTTTTAAGTGCTGGTTCTTTGATTTCTTCATTTGGAATGTCAATATCATCATTTTCTGAATTCAATAAGACATCGGTTATGTTTTCCTCTTCTGAAATGCTTTCGATTTTCTCTTCACTTTCTTCTTTTGATGCTGATGAGATAACTTCCTCGATGTCTTTTTGTGATGTTGAAGGAGCTTCGGTTTCGACGATTTCATCTGCTTTACCGATTATATGTGCAATTCCGGTTTCAAGCTCTTCATTCACGATGTCTCCAATTGTTTCTCCTTCACTGGTGACTTCTTCAATAAGAGGGTCTTCGACATTGCTTTGCTGTCTTTTCTTGATACTTGCCTTGATTTCATCCAATTCAGCATCGTCTTCTCTGCTTTTTGTCTCTTTTTCTCTTTCACTGTCTTTCCTTTTTGATTCTTTAATCAGTTCATCGATAGTGAATAGGTCTTTCAATTCTGTTTTATCATCTTTATTATTTTGAGTCATAATATCCATCTGGCTTTGTTTAATTGGTTCTTGGAATTTTTTAACTTCATTTCCATAGTTTATAAGAATTTGGTTTTCAGATTCGTATTCGTAATTTGTAACGTTGTTTTCTTCAACTTCCGGAACAATGTAAACATCATATTCAGGTGCTGATGGCTGCCTGTTTCCGTATAATGATTTATTGGGCTGACTAGATTGGGATGTTTTTGAGGATATGCTATTGCTGCTTGAATTAATCATTTCTTTTCCTTGGGATAATATTCCATTAAGCGCATCGCTGCTTGGAATGATTGATCCTTCATCATGTTCGAGTTCTTCACCTTTGTAGTGTAGTTTAACTAGTATAATTGCTATTATACCAATTATTGCAATAGTTATCCAAATTAATATGGTAATTCCATTCATATTTTTCCCAACCCTTAGTTTGTATTATATTATTATATATCTAATTTTCCTTAATTTAAATATTTGTGTAAGAAATTTTATTTTATCCTAAAATTGTTTAATTTGAGATTTATAAGATTTAATCTGATTAAAGATTGTTTAAAGAATTTAAAAGCATTATTTTTAAGATCTTTTTTTAGTGGTCAATGTTTGCAATATGCGGAAAATTTCACAAATGATTTTTAAACAATTGCCAATTATTGGCCGATATTTCTTAAACAATCATTTTATATATGCTTAAAATAAAATATAGATTAGATTAATAATTATTAATGAGGATTAATCATGGTTGTTAAAATTAACGAAAACTATCTTAAATTAAAAAGCAGCTATCTCTTTGTTGAGGTGGCTAGAAGAGAAGCAGAATTTGTAAAAAATAATCCTGATGCAAACGTAATTAAAATGGGTATCGGGGATGTAACCAAACCATTAGTCCCAGCTGTCGTAAAAGCTTTCAGCGATGCAGTAGATGAAATGGGAAACGCAGACACCTTCATGGGATACGGTCCTGAACAAGGATACGATTTCCTTGCTGAAGCTATCATCAAAAACGATTATGAAAAATACGGAATTTCCCTAGACACTTCCGAAGTGTTCATAAGCGACGGAGCAAAATGTGACACCGGAAACATCCAGGAGATTTTCGGCATTGACAACAGGATTGCAGTAACCGACCCTGTTTATACAGTATACGTTGACACCAACGTAATGGCCGGAAGAACCGGTGAAATGGGTGACGACGGAATGTATGAAGGATTGACATATCTCAAATGCAATGCAGAAAACGGATTTGTCCCTGAACTTCCATCCGAACCTGTAGACATCATCTACTTATGCTATCCTAATAACCCGACAGGTACCACATTGACAAAAGACCAATTGAAAGTATTTGTTGATTATGCAAAAGAAAACAAGGCATTAATTCTCTTTGATGCGGCGTATGAAGTATTCATCAATGAGGATAACGTGCCTCACAGTATTTATGAAATTGAAGGTGCAAAAGAGGTTGCCATTGAATTCAAGAGCTTTTCAAAAACTGCAGGATTCACCGGAACCCGTTGCGCATACACTGTTGTTCCTAAAGAATTGAAAGGATATGACAGTGAAGGAAACGAAGTCGAAATCAACCCGCTATGGAACAGAAGACAAACAACCAAGTTCAACGGTGCATCATACCCTGTCCAAAGGGCTGCTGAAGCAACATACTCCGAGGAAGGTAAAAAACAAATCAGAGAAGTCGTTGACTATTACATGGCAAACGCTAAAGTAATCCGCGAAAGCCTATCCGATTTGGGCCTTGAAGTATACGGAGGAGTAAGCTCCCCATACATTTGGGTTAAAGCTCCTAACGACATGGATTCATGGTCATTCTTTGACTTGCTATTGAATGAAGCTAATGTGGTTGGAACTCCTGGTGAAGGATTCGGTCCAAGCGGTGCAGGTTATTTAAGACTCACTGCATTCAACACTTTGGAAAATACCAAGGAAGCTATGGACAGAATTTCAAAATTAGAATTTTAGGTGTTAAAGTTGAAAGTAATAGAAAAACCTGTTGAAATAGAAAAAGGAGATTCATTTAAAGTAATTTTATCAAAATATGGTGCTTTAGCACTTGATAAGCAGGAAAACCTCTCAGAACTTATAGGTGATGAGGTTGGTGACCTTGACATTGAAAAAGGCACAGTCACCTTTGCAGATGTTGAAATGCCTGCACAAATTTTAGGATTCTACTCACAGGACATGAACCAGTGGTCATGGGCATGGGACAGTGAGGACATCTTCGGCAAGGATTTGATTGAAGCTGCATGTGAAATCAAAAAGATAGGTGATGAGTTTGACGTCACAGAGTTTGCAGCGCCGATAATCCAAACAGATTTTGATGCATGCCACACTTTGGCAATGGCTGCCACAGTAATCTTGGGCTATGATGCATATTATGCTGTTTCCGAAGGGGGATTAGATATCTTTGTTGCGGTAAAATCCGATGTAATCAAAGAAAACAATTCCGCTAAAAAGTTCAGAGACACTTTCTACACTTTCCAAAAGAATTTCAAGATTTATCCAAAAATCGCTTTTGAATCTTATACAAAACTCAAAGGTTACATTTACAAGCCTCATGATGATTTTGCACTTGCAAAGATAGGTGAAGCCCGTGTAATGGCAGGATTCACTGAAAGGGGCAACGTTACTAGAATTCTAATATTCGGTGATGAGGAATAGTGATAGAATGGACCAGGATTTAGTTGACGAGATTGAATATATGGAAGAGGTCCTGTCTAAATCTGGGTTCTTTTCAAAATCAGAAATCATCGAAATCATGGAAGATCAGTTCATTGAAGAGGAAATTGACTTTTCCGATTTTGATGTTTCCAAAAACACATCATCTAATGAGAACTTCTCCAGACTGGAGGATGTGTTTGCATCACTTAAGGATGAAAAAATCGTAGCTATTCACAATTGCGGATTCGATATCGAGGAAGGTGTGGCAGATGCATTTGAACTTTTTGTTCATCTGCAAAACAACAAGTTCGCCGTAGATGGATTCTGCTTTTACACCTTCGATGATGTGGAGGAAGCTATTTGGGAAGAAAAGCTTAAAATCACATTCGGCGATTTTGAAAATGATGAGGCCAAGGCATTGGAAATTGGCAAGACGGTTTCAAAATACCTGAAGGAAGCGGATTTCAGCATCAATTGGGATGAAACAATTAACAACCAGATTGAGATTAATCCTTTCAGATGGGATAAGTCATACGATGATGAAAAGGAATATGAAATAGAAGGAGCATATGAAGTTTATATTAAATAATTAGGTGTTAAAATGAATATAAGGTCTTTAAAGTTAATTCGTGAGGTTATGATTAATTCCGGCAAATGGATTTCAATTGAGATATCACAGGATTCAATTTACTTGAGTTTCAGGGATGTCGAGCTTGGAACCCCTAGGGCTGATGAGAATTTTACCTTTACAGTAAGATTTGCTGAAGATTCATTTTTCACAGCTTTCTACAACAACATATGGGACATCGACTTTTTATCCAAATACAATTTCAAGAACCAATTGCTGAGCGAAGAGGTCCTATTCAACATCAGGGAAGTCAAGTTCATCGACTTCGAATACTTGAACACATTCTTCTACAACTATAAAAAGAACAAATCCGTTTCAGTTGTGGAGGACTTTGACATTCACAATATTCGCAATGACTTTTTCATGCTGATTGAAACCGATGAGATTGCAATTGTCGTTGGCGGAAACCAGATGGACTTTTTCTCACCTTTTGAAAGACTTGATGATGCTTCACTAAGGGAACTGTCCAACGAATGGATGCTTTACTTCTTGAGATATCACCTGAAAAGAAACATAATCAAGGATCCTATGTGTGAAAATCATCCTTTGCTACACACTGACAAGTAAATCCTTTTCATTTTTTATTTTTAATTTAAAATTCTTTATTTTTCACTTATTTTAATCAAAGTTTTTGATGATGATTTGATAATTATTGATGGTAATTTCAGTTAAATGGTGTTTTAAATTTCAGCTATTTTTAGGTCATGTCTAGAAGTCCAGCTGTTCGGCAAGGCAGATGTTGCACACGGCATTCGGTGTGTCGATATTTGCATCCCTTACAGGACAATAGAATGTTCCGTTTTCCTCTTCAACTTTTAAGGATCCCGGAAACAGTGTTCCCACGGGATGAATTGGTTCCTCTAAAAGAAAAGTTGCATAAAGGGAAGCTATGTAGAAAATCAGGGGACTTTTGCTTTCGGATGTTTCGCTTGTATGGTTCACCTTCAGGGTTGTGAG
>CAMNJW010000043.1 GCA_946541845.1 uncultured Methanobrevibacter sp. | reverse complement strand
ATAGATCATCTCCTTATACAATGATTATATCATTATCATCATACAAGTTCTTATTATCACTATTATTTATCCACATAAAAGCATTCTTCATCTTTTCTGAATTAAATACATACAACAAATCAAAAAGAGGTATCAAAGACCCCCGTCTTAAATACCTCTTCAAATATAGCAATCAATACATCAACGACAATACTATTCCCTGCTTGTTTATACCCCTGTGCTCTAGAAACAATAATTTTATAATCGTCTGGAAATCCCATCAAACGATGAGCTTCTCTCTCTGTCAACATTCTAATATTCGTTGGTCCGAGATCAGTAACATAATTATCAACACCTGCTCTATGTCTATTCCCCATCGTCTTCAATATTGTTCTCGCTACAGGTTTATCTATCTCGACTTTTTGATAGAAGTTTTTTGTTCCAGATTTCATTACGTACGCTTTTAATTTTGGTGTAAGTATATATTTAGGATCAACGAATCCCGGTTCCTTTTCTATACACATTTTTCCTTTTATAGATCTGTAATTACCAAATTTTGTAGCACTTAATAATACATCCTGCATAAAGAATTTTAAACGTTTCTTCTCCGGCGGAAAATGAAGCTCTTTTCTTAAAGCTAAATCTTTTCTAATCCCAACCACAAAAACTCTTCTTCGAGTTTGAGGAATACCGTAATCAGCTGCATTAAGTAATTCAAAACTGATATTGTATCCTAAATCATCAAACACATTTTTTATAGTCGCCCATGTCTTTCCTTTGTCATGAGTGAATAAGCCACGGACATTTTCATAGATAAAAACCTTTGGTTTAACATCTCTAATTAGTTTTGCATAATCGTAGAACAAGGTACCACGCGTATCTTCTAATCCACCTTGATATCCGACAGTAGAAAAACTTTGGCAAGGGCTACCTCCAACCAAAAGATCTACTTTTCCTCTAAAATCGGATCCATCCAAAAGTCTAATATCCTGAAAATAATAATTTTCATCAATGTCATAATTTGCTAGGTAAGATTTCTTTACAAAATTAGTTCTTCTTGTCTTGCTTCTATATAAGTCGTCCACATACATTTTTTTAAGAATTGGTCCATCAATTGTTGATAATTGTTTTTTCTCAAATTCAAGATCATAATCAATCTCAACTTCACCATTGTCACAAGCAAACACGATTTCATAATCGATACCCATTCGTTTGAGAGCCTGCTCAGGAGCACCTATCCCACTAAAGACAGTAGCCACTTTTAGTTTTTTATTGGTTTTCATCATCTATCATTTCCAATACTTTCTTAAAAATCTCTACAAGCACGTCAACGACAATTGAATTACCAATTTGTCTATATGCAGGGATGTTGGGCACAACAATTTTAAAATCGTCTGGAAATCCCATTAAACGAGCACATTCTCTATAGCTAAGCTGTCTGCAAACTCCAACTTGCCCTCTATATTCACCGACATATGCTCTTTCCATTATTGCTGGATCATCTTTAACTTTATCTAATGGCTCAAATACAAAATCGCCATTCCAATTAAATTGCTGGTTTGCTTTTTGAGTCTGTATAACCTCATTATTCACACTTGCTCGCTTTGATGTAGTAACAAACTTAAATCCTTTTTCACCCAAATAATGTTTAACTGCGACATGCTCTTCTAAATAATCAAACATTGTTGTTTTTAGAGGTAGTGGATCTGGGAACTCACACATTTCATCACCATCTCTGATTCCAATAACAAACAATCTCTTTCTATTTTGGGGAATTCCATAATTAACGGAATTCAATACTTTTGCATTAATTTTATAACCAAGACTTTCAAATATTTCACTAATATGTTTCCATGTCTTCCCTTTATTATGACTTAACATGCCAAGCACATTTTCATAAATAAATGCTCTTGGTTGCATTTCATCAATCAATCTTGCGAAATCATAAAAAAGTGTCCCTCTAGCATCATTTAATCCTGCTCTTTTTCCTATTACGGAGAAACTTTGACAGGGTGAACCACCAACGAAAAGGTCAATTTTATTTCTATAAGGTTTTCCATCAATAAATCGTATATCTTCATACCATGAATCTTCATCAATATTATAATTAGCAAAATAACTTTGTTTTACATAATTGATTTTTTTAGTTTTACGATATAACTCTTTAATATAATCATTACATTCTTTTGCTGATAAGTTCTGTGTTTTTTCAATAATCTCATCGAAAGAACTATCTAAAGTTCTTTCGCCATTGTCACATGCAAAAACAATTTCATAGTCTCTATTTAGTTTTCGAAGCGCCTGTTCAGGTGCACCAATACCACTGAATACAGTAGCAACCCTAAGTTTTCGCATATAACATTACTCCCCTTGTCATTTTCTCATGTTATCTGATTTTACCAGAAAAGTCTTCATATGAAAACATAAAATTTCATATGATATACTTCTTGAATTCTTTTAATATGATTTATAAACGACTTATAATATCCTGAATATTGTCTTCGACATCGCCATAAATCATAAATGTATTGTTACTCAATTTTTTAATAACTAACTTTGTCATGTCACCTAATAGTAGATTTTGGAATGTTTTTTCGTTATCTTCTTTGAAAATCTTCATATATTTATCTGACAACTCAACTGATTCTATTTTTAAATAGTCATCATCTAGATTTTTGTATTCAATTTCCATAAGTGCCTCATATTGAGCAAGAAGATGTTTTTTAAATGAATCACGTTTTCCTTCTCTAATTATTAATTCATACAAAGGCTTCATATTTCTAATTGTTTTTGCACCGTCAAAATAAAAATCAGCAGAACAGTAGTTTAAAAAAGACAACACTTCGTCTCTTCGTTCACTTAAATAATAAGAGCTTACAGATCTATCTTTAATTCCATTTTTTTGAGCACAAATATTTGCTTCACTATTTGGAATATGAATCACAATTTCATTATCATTAATTACTAGTGCCATACATAGTTCCTACCACTTTCTACATTTTAAACCATTGAGCTGAACTGTATATTTAATCTTACTAATATTATCAGGCAAAGCTCCACCAATAAAATTATCATTAATAATTTTCGGAAAATCTTCATCAACAGGATACATTGTTTTATCAATTACTTTATATCTATCATTCATACGTTCTAATGTTCCCACAGGATATCCCAAACATGATAAATGTTTTTCAAGCTCAATCTTATCATACCCCATCTGCACGAGCTTGTCTGCCATCTCATCTATTGTAATTCCCTCTTGAGACTTCTCAAATTTTATATACATAAGATCTAAAGTTTTATTTTCTAATATAGCCAATTGATTTTGACTTGAAATTTCAATCTCATTTGCATATTTCAATACTGTAGACTTTACTTCGTAACTATGATTTTTTGTTTCTAAATCATGTGAATTTTTATCTTCAGCAGTCCATTTAACATCCTTGTTTGAATTATATAGATATTCAAATGCAATCATTTCCCCCAAGACATCATAAACACGACTATGCGAGAAAATATTTCCTAATAGATTGCTCCAATTCTTCCACCAATCAAATGGATCTTGAATAATTTTTTGTCGATCTTCTCCATCT
Organism: uncultured Methanobrevibacter sp.; assembly: GCA_946541845.1. GTDB lineage: Archaea > Methanobacteriota > Methanobacteria > Methanobacteriales > Methanobacteriaceae > Methanocatella. The sequence continues at coordinate 7,547 of CAMNJW010000043.1, read as the reverse complement.
TTACCTGGATCTAAAAACTGCGCACAAATAGTAGCAAACTCGTTTTTGTATTGATAGTTAGATGCTGTAAGCAAAAGATATTTATTACCAGCAAACTGTAATTCTTCTGTTCGGTAAGACACATTTGCGAATGATTCATTAACAACTAAATCTCCTTCAAAACGTATCCCGACTCCATAACATTTACTATCTTTAAATGCAATTCCATCATAGCAATTGTCTTTTAGAGCTTTTATATCTCTAATTCCTGAACTGGATGAAGTTTTAAACATTGTGAATATTATTTTAATTTCTTCTAGTAAGCTCATCTTTGCCACCTACATTTCTATCTGTGCGTCTTTAAATAATGACGTTACATAACCATTTATGCCACCATCATAAAGAAGCGGTTCTAAAACTATTGACTTAGCTGTATGTAAATGCATTAGTAATCTAAAAACATTATTGACACCGCCAACTCGAGATCTTGCTTTTTCAAGCTGTACATCATTTAAAGTACCATAGGTTTTCATTATTTCTCTATCAATATCTATATACGTTCCATTTCTTCCGGGTCTTTCGGCTAAATTTAATATTGTATCAGTATTAAAGCGATCTTCTAATAATAACTTCTTTGTACTTTCTAAATCCCCTTGCCATGACAAATGAATATACCACCATAACGTTGAAAACCATACTCGAACATTCTTCTTATAAAAATGTTCATCACTATGCTCGTTATATCTTTTTGTAACCAAATCAGGTGCTACTTTTAATGACAAGTAATACCAAAATTCATCATTAGAAGCAACTCTTATATTAAATCCATCTAATGAATTCAAATACTCATATAGCTTTACTCCCATAGACACATCAAAGTTATACTTCTCTTTTTTACTTCCCACGAGCTCAACTTCTGCTTCATTAAAAAACTGAGTAAGCTTTTTTCTTATAATAAGATAGTCCTCATTCACATCTGGAAGCTTCTCACCATTATATAAACGAAATAGATTTCTCCATTCTTCCATAGCATCTTTCGCTTTTGAACGATCTAAAGTCTTAAATTTCATGATAAGAATTTACCCTCCAATTTCTCTCTTAATGAGTATAATAAATCCGCTGATGTTTCTACCGATAATCCAAGTGAATTAATCATATAATTGATAACATATGAAACACTGCCTTTACTCAAACCATTTCCTTCAAGCATCTCATTCCACTCTTCTTCATTCTCCTTGAGAGTTGACATTATAGAAAAAATTGCCTGAGTCATAATCTCAACAACAACCTGCGGATTATAATGTTCTGTATCTAAAGAATTTATATAGCAGTAATTCTTATGGGCGGTATTAAAATTGATATAAACATATTCAGAAAACGCATCACTCGCTGGATTGTCCCAGTCACATACAACATTCCAAAGTGGCTTATTAGGCATTTCTTTCTCATAAATTGGGAACATAGATCCCATTCCATCCAATGATAAAACAAAACTATACTCATTATATGTTCCTATAACAGTTCCCGGTATATTTGCTAAATGCATCTCATTAACTGAAGGACTACCTGCTTTTTCAATATAAAAAATCAAATCAAATTTTATATCTCCACGTAGTTGTCCTGCTTCAAAAACATATGAATAAGCGAAATCGCCTCCCAAATCACCTTTACTTAAGCTGACAACTTTAATAATCCCTCGCTGTCTTGATTGAGACGACGTCCATCTTATACCAATACCTATTTTTGCGTTATGACATGCAACTCCAGATTCTCCAAACAATTCATTAATATTTTGAAGATGAATCTTCCCGCTTATCTCGAGATTATTATCCGAAGGATTCCACATCCCATAATTATCTATTAACTGAAATGTGTTATCTTCAAGAAAGTCTTTTTGTAATTTTCTTGTTTCACCATGATAATGATATTTAAACTTAATCTCATATATTTCTAGATTAATATTTTTAAACGTTTCTTTTGTAAGAGTTGGAAATAAATTAATTACTGCCATTATTTATGTCCCTCCTCTTCATACTTTACTAATTCTGGTTCTAAATCTCTCTTATCAATATGCATTGTAAATCGAGTTTCAACCACAACATTAACATCATCACTATCTTTATCGATCTCAAAAGTAACTGCTGGTCCTTTATTACTTTTTTCTAATTTGAACTTAAGATCTTTAACATCCACTTCGTTAAATAGATTATCTACAGACATTTGTATAGATAAAGGTCTCTCCGAATTATTTTTAATAGAAACGATCTGTACTTTTTTAATATAAAACGGATAATCTAGCTGATATTTTTCATACCAATCCTTAAGTTTGATACTTCCTTGCTCAGTTGCGATTGTCAAACCAGCTACATACCTCTTGCTTTTTTTCGGCAAAGCGAAAGATACGGGAATAACAATTTCATTTCGATCGTACTTAAGCACCTCTCCAACTTTTAGTTTAGCATTTCTTATTTTTGGATGATGACCGCTACTTGTTTCTTTTTTATGTTTTGTCGATGGAAGATTTCCAGATCCAATTGTAGGCAACAATGCTTTAGCAAACTTCAGTCCTAAATTAGTATTCATTCTTCCTGATTCATGTTTTTCTGTAACCGTATATGCTTTTTTTAATGCTTTTCTTGTTTTAGTAACAAGATTATATACAAGTTTATACTTGGATGTAGCATTCTTAATATCATGATCTGTCCATTTTGTATGATCCGCATGCTCACTTTGTCTTATATATTCCTCAACAGTCATATCATAATTTTTAAGCTTGCTTTCTGACTTTAATACAACAACACAGAACAAAAATTCATCTAAATACGTCTCAGGTACTCCTTTTGTCCAATCACTTTCTGTCTCATATGCAACAATCATACCAGGCTTTCTAAGCATGCATAAGATAGGCGTGTTTTTATCCTCTGCATAAGGAGCTTTATTAATATAAACATATGGATCATAATCATTATCTGGAGGTGTCATTCTCAATAATTCTTTATCAACTTTACAATAAGCAATTGTGGCTATAGCATTGCCATCTACTCTATTGTAGTTAATTTGTTCAACATTGACATTGACACCTTTTTCATCCAATAAATCCATCATACCAATTTTTTCAATAGCATGATTATATAGCGATTGGACAACTCTGAACACTGGTCTCATCTTGTCAACACTTATCGCTTTATCATTAACATACGCTTTTAGATAACAACCAAATTGATAACAAGGATTAAACAATCGCGGAGCATACCATCTTTGAATCGATACCTCAAGTGCCTCTTCTAACGAATTAAGCCAAGTTACCCTCACATCTTCGTTATTTTTCTTATGTGAGCGATAGTTATGATCTAATAGTTTTTTTTCATCAATATATGGAATAATGATCATTGTTCCAGTCTCATCATTTTCATAAGGAGCTAAACCAAAAATAGACAAAAAGCTTTTTATATATTCTTCATCATTAATTGGACAAGTCGCATTTTCTCCAATGCTTTGTCCCCACCATGCAATACCTCTTTTACGACTATTCACATTTCCATAAGCAGGAACAACTGAATCTGGTTTTGATTCATCTTCAACCAATGTTACTGCTAATCTTGATTGGAATTCTCCATTTGGTAATTTGATTCTACTATAATAAATTACCAAACCTGCAGTTCCTAATCTAAAATAAACTGTCTTTCCAATCCCCCATGAACCACCAGCACCTTCATTTTGCTGAGGTTCACAAATCTCATAAATAAGTTTTGTTACGTTTCCATGATTATCATCTGTTAGATTATAGAAATTTTGTTCACCTGTTAATCCAACAGTATTTGAATCTCTTATAGATAAAAATTTATATTTTTGTTCAGTATACTTTCTATTTAAAGCTGCAGTGACACCCTCAAGCTCATTGTTTAATCTTTCAGCAACAAACTCATTAATATTAAATTTAATATTCACAAAATTTGCATCTGTTTTTCTCGCATCTAAACTATTTTGAATAGATTCTCTTACAACCAAATCCAAATTTGGCATGTCATCATTTTGAATTAATTTTAATAACGAACTTCCCGATTGACTCATCTTTTCGTTACTATGGATTTCAATTTTCATTGACATTAACAATATCCCCCTCATTATCCAATGGATTATTCCTAAAGTTAGATAAATCAACTGTTAATAATGATGTTTTATTTGCTCCACGTTTTTTCCCTGGAATATTCATTGCTAAACCAATAACATCATATTTTACATTCATATCAATTCTATCTTTGCTATTAGCTTGCTTTTTAGAATTTTTATCAATGCAATAAATAATCAACTGTGGAGTATTTTCTAAACCAGATTCAACTCTTATTAAGTTTGCTAATGGAATAGAGTAGCTTGAATATTCATCGCTCTCTTTAGATCCAGTATAATATCCGATATTCGTCAATACGTCATCCCTATTGTTTTTTATCAAAGCATCAACATCAACATCTGATATTAAATCGTTTGGAGCTCGTAATACTCCGATTCTAATAGCATCATCATTTACTGCGTTTTTATTTATTCTTTCAGCACGGTTTGTTTTATGAATATTAACACCGTTAATTGTTTTCCATACAGGTGATTTACTTGAACCATTAGATAAAATAACATTCCAATTTTCAAGTTCATTGTTGCTAAACATTTTTTCAAGCCACTTAATAATAAGTGAAATATCATTAAATGTTAGTAGACGTTCATGAAATTTAAAGTCTGACAAATAATTCTTTACAGCGTCCATTGGAACATTCTTATAAATCGCATTGCATTTTTTCAATCGACTTACTGCCAAATTTGAAGGGATTGATGGATTACTAAGACTTTCAATAAATTTATTTGTTAAATCTAAATTATGCTTTAAAATTGCCTCATCACGCTTAAAAATATGAGTTTGATTAAATGTTCCACTATAATCTACTTCTGCACTTACTGCATTTTTCATTCTATTTTTCGCAGTAATTCTAATGAAAGAATACTTAGGTGTGTTCCTTATTCTTGGACCATATTCTTTAGGACTCAAACCCTTAAGCCACATACTATAAATTTCATTTCTTAAATCCTGATCTAAATCCGATAAGAATTCAAACTGCTTTCTTGTTTTCTCAGTCAACCAAATTCTAGGTAATAGTTCATATCCTTTTCGATACCCGAACCAGCGTCCCATCTGCATTAATGTATCTGCTTGCGAAGCATTTCTTACAAAATAAGTGCTTACTAAACCTTCTATTGTTAACCCTCTTGAAAGTGTCTGTCCACCAATTATCAAAAATGCCGAAGCATATCCTAAATCATTTTTTGGATACACTAATCTTACAAACTGACCATCTTCATCAAATCCATTGTTATTATCCGCATTATCAATGCATAAATTGATCCCTCTATGATATTCTTTTTCATCTTCATCATTTAATTTAATTTTATCTAAACCATAATCAATTACTTGCATCAATATATCTTTAATATCTGAAAAGCTTGGATAATCATTTATTTCATTATCAGGAATCTTATAGTCAGGATATTCTTCCCTAAACTTCTCTTTAGTAAATTCATTTGTTTCTTCATTCCAAACTTCTTCACATAAATTCATTAAATCATCTTTACTTATATTATCAATCCAATCACTAACTACTTTTGAAATCGCATCATGATCAGCAGTCCTTAAACTTGTATGAATAAGCATACTTACAGGTTTTGTAGCATGCTGATATCTTCTACAAGCTACGCAATCATAAAACCAAGCAATCGCTCTTTTCATACTATTAGGGATACCAAAAGGAATAGGATCTTCTGGATCAGCCTTGATTCCTTTGTGAATTTCTTTAATTACATTCAAATCATTCTTTGAAATCTCTCTGATGATATCCATTCCATTATAATTTGCATTTGCATCTTCATTTTCATTCTCATTTAAATCATTTACATTGCTACAATTTTCAGCACCGAATATTTGCTGTGGACCAAAATATTCTTTTGAAACTTTTAATGTAGCAATAAAATCCTTAGGATATAGCGATTCCCACTTTGCCTCATTCAAAAGATTTGCATAAGGTGTAGCCGTATATCCAATGTAATTCATTGCTTGGAATTTTTCTTTTATTTCATTTGAATTTTTATCACGGTTTTCAACTAAATTTATAATCAGATTATTGATTGTTTTTCTATCTTCATCTTCCTTTGAAGTATCAATACTAGCCTGATCAGCTTCATCATCAATAACCAGTACCTTCATTTGTTTTCTTTTATTATCATCTAAATTCAACCAATCATTCAATCCGGAAAGGCGACTTTTAATTTTTAAACAAACAGAAAAATATCTATCTCTATTTCCTTCTTCAAAATGTAAATTTTGTGGTAAGTCTCCTTCAGAACAATTTTTCGATAACTTTTCCAATGATCTCCATGAGAACTTACACTTACTATCATTCAAATCATTTAATAATCTTGTCTGTGTTTGTACTCTTAAATTTTCCACTGTTCCAGAAAGAACAATAAACATATTCCACCCCCAATCAGCAGCCATAGCCATTAATGCGGCCATATTTGCTGTTTTACCAGATTGTACATTACCAATTACCAAACCTCTTACAGCAATTTTGTTTGTTGTATCTCTATCTAATCTATTCAATATTTTTTTTGATGATCTTTCTATCGATTCAACAGTTTCTTTATCAAAACCTTTTTTTAACAATCCAGCTTTATAACATTGCCATGCAGAATCCGGACTAGTAGATGGTTTTAATGCATTACCCTCATTTTCCGCAATAATAATCGAATCCTTACCTGTTTTCTCATTACGTATTAATTCTTCTTCATGTTTTTTACAAAGATCACAAATATAGATATAGTCTTCAGCACAGACTTCTTTATCAAAAAAGCCCATACTTTTTGCAATTTCAATAAAACTTTTCAATCCTTCTTCTGATCCCTTTAATGCATATTTTAATTCATCCCAAGACTTCTTTTCATCCTCCCTTTGACCTGTTATCCATTCAAATACTTTCTCATATGTTGGTGTATTATAATCTTTCACTTCTCTTCCTCCCCTACACTTTTCGTTTACGCAATCTATTGGTATAATTCTTTTCTTTCCTTCAACAAATTATCATTTGTTAATCAAGTATAACCGCAACTAAATTTTATTAATTTAATGTTATCATTTAAGGGATAAATCTACAATTACATATATAGTAATAAAAATAAGTTTATGTCAAAAACTTTATACAACTTCCTTAATCAGGATCACAAAATTTATCATTTATTTAATCTTGTATAAACATGTGATCATTCTATATAAAAAGCCGTGAATATATATTCACGGCAACGTTATAATTTCACATTTTACAGCAATTAATATGCCCCACTTCTAACTTGAACAGTTTTAGGTTTCTTATCAGTTGTGATTTCGAATGTATGAGTTTCACCTGCAAACCAGTTTTCTGTTGTTGCATTCTGAGTTTCAAGAACATTACCCTTAGCATCTAAAAGTGCAACTTCCACATAGAAGTTATCATACTTTCTATCTGTAATATTCTTTACCTGAGCACGATAAGTTG
>CAMNJW010000042.1 GCA_946541845.1 uncultured Methanobrevibacter sp. | reverse complement strand
ATTTTAATCTTCTTTATTAATTTTTAAAATAAAAAAAGTTTTAAATTACTTCAAAACCGAGTAATTTAATTTGGTTGGATATTAATTTTGGGTCATCATCTATTTCTTCAGACAATTTTGTGGTGATGTACTTTTTGTTGTCATCTGCAAAAACGGTTGCAATTGTCAAATTGTCATTGTCCATTATGACACTTGCAAGGAAGTTTGCACCGCTGGAAATACCAATTCCCAAACCGAATTCCTTTGCAATTCTTTTTGACATGTTGATTGCATCGCAGTCATGAATCAGGACAATATCATCAATCAAATCCTGTTCAACAATTCCAGGAATGAAGTCGTCGCCAATTCCTTCTATCATATGGCTTCCTTCTTCCATGCCCATTTTAAGGATTGATAATGTTGATGGTTCAAGGGCAAATATTTTTGAATCAGGATTGTTGTCTTTTAACCTTTTGCCGATACCCATCAGTGTTCCTCCGGTTCCTATACCTGAAACAAAAGCATTTACATCAGGAACAGCATCAATGATTTCTTGACCGGTTGTTGTATATTGTGCTTCGACATTTAGAATATTATCAAATTGGAGTGGTCTGAATGCATTGTTTTCTTCAGCAAATTCTTCTGCAAGCTCTAATGCTTTTTTAAATCCTCCTTCCTCTTTAGATACAAGATGTACATGGGCACCATACATCTCAATCAGGTTTCTTCTCTCCAGGGATACCCAATCCGGCATGAAGATATGGACTTCATGACCCAAAAGTGCTCCGATTGCGCTGAATGAAATACCAGTGTTTCCACTTGTAACTTCAACGATTGCCTGACCGTCAGCAAGGTTACCATTTTCTTTTTCCTTTTGAATGATATATAAAGCAATTCTGTCCTTTATGCTTCCAGAATAATTATAATATTCAAGCTTAGAGTATATGCTGCCAACTTTTCCGTCATATTCGTAATTAATTTTTATCATTGGTGTGTTACCAATCAATCTCCCAATATTCATAACATTCAATCCAATTCAATAATATAATACTGTAATATATGTAGTTTAACAATAAAATAGTTTTTTGATTTGTACATCTTTATTATTTGTTTTTGATATCCTAGATATGAGGTATGCATTTAAATTATTGGAATGTACAGTTTTGTGCTAAAAATCTTTATATAGTTAATTATATAACATATTAATACATATTTTTATCAAAAATAACAAAATTAGGTTAAAAAATGACTGACACAACCAAAATATTAACAATTCAGGACATATCATGCTATGGTCAATGCTCCATAACCGTTGCACTTCCAGTGGTATCTGCATTCGGGATAGAAACAGCTATTCTTCCTTCAGCTGTTTTATCAACACACACTTCTGGTTTTACAGATTATACTGTAAGGGACTTGACAGAGGACCTTCCGGCTATTCGAGAACACTGGGAAAGCGAAGGAATATATTTTGATGCAATTTACACAGGTTTCATAGCATCCGCTGAACAGTTAGATTATATTAAAGATATAATTGATTCAAGATTAAAACCTGATGGTCTGGTCTTTGTTGACCCTGCTATGGCTGATCATGGTGAATTTTACAATGGTTTTGACCAGGAATTTGCTGATGCAATGGGTGAACTTTGCAAACTTGGAGATTATATACTTCCAAACACCACAGAAGCCTGCTACATATTGCACAAGCCATGGAAAGAGGAATTTTCACATGAAGAAATGTTGGAAATGGCAAATGAACTTTCTGAATTTACTAAAAGATATGTTGTTCTGAAAGGGGATACTCATAAAGAGAATGAATTGGGAATGGTTATTTTAGATAAGAAAGAATCAAACTGTGAAATGGCATACAATGAAAAAGTGGACTATGTTTCTCATGGAACCGGTGATGTTTTTGCCTCTTCTTTTGTGGGTTCTGTCATGTCAGGCAAATCCCCTGTGGCAGCTGCAAAACTCGCAGGAGAGTTTACTAAAATTGCCATTGAAAAGACAGTTGGTGATGAAACACATACATATGGAGTTAAATTCGAGCAGGCAATTCCGTATCTGTATGACTTATTAGATTCTATTTAATTTCATTTTTTTTAAGTTGGCTTATTTATGGAAAATCGTACTGGACTATTTACAAATGCAGTAATCTGGTTTGGTGTTGCAATTTCCGTTTCGGAAATTATAGCTGGTGTACAAATCGGCTCTGCAGCACCCCTAAATTCAATCTGGCTGCCGTTAATTTCAGGACATATTGTTGGCGGAATACTGCTTTTTCTAGTGGGTCTTATCGGTGCACGTCTTCGTGTTAATGCAATGGAGAGCATCAGGTCCACATTCGGTGGTCATGGTTCCAAGTTTTTCGCAGCATTGAATGTAATGCAGCTAATCGCATGGGTGGCGGTGCTGAATGCACAGGGAACACAGGCATTGATGGGATTGAATTTGGGAGTATCTTTTCCGATTATATCAATTATTCTTGCAGCACTTGTTGCCGTTTGGGTATATGTAGGACTGCAGAGGTCTTCAAAAGTAACCACAGTTGTCATGATAATTCTCACAATATTGCTTGTGATATTGACCATTAACTTATTTGGACTGAAGGCATTTCCACAGGTAGCTGCTGACAACTCTTCCATCCTCAGCTTTTGGAATATCTTTGAAATTTCAATTGCCATGCCGGTTTCATGGCTTCCTGTAATTTCAGATTACACCAAGGATTTAAAAGACCCTGTAAAAGGAACAGGAATATCTGCGATAGCTTACACTGTTGCAAGCCTTTGGATGTATTTCATAGGAATCGAAATTGTCGGTACAGGAACCGTTGATGTTTCACAGGCAATCCTAATTGCGGGACTGGGCGTTCAGGGTGTTTTGATATTGGTTCTTTCAACTGTTACTACTAATTTCCTTGCAACAAATTCAGCAGGTGAATCAGCAAAGGCAATTTTCAATAGGTTAGACCCAAAGATTACTGGAGTTATTGTAAGCGCTTTAAGTGCAATGCTGGCAATTTCAGGAATAATGGACCACTATATTGGTTTTCTATATCTGATAACATCAGTATTTGCACCGATGGCTGCGGTTCTTTTGGTTTCATTCTATCTTGGAAAAGACCATAATGATGTAGGGACATGGTACTGGAACATATTTGCATGGTTTGTGGGTTTTATTGTTTATCAGCTGACAGTAAATATGGATTCAATCTTTTTAGGGTCTACATTGCTTGCGGTCATATCATCAGCGGCTCTTGCATATCTCTGGATTCTATTTAAAAAATGAATTTATAAATAGTTAAATGATTATAATAATGTATATAACACTTTTTAGGTTTTGATGACAATGAATATCCTAATATCTAACGATGATGGAGTATTTGCACCAGGAATTTTAGCCGCAAAGCAGGCGGTTGAGGATCTGGCTAATGTTTATGTTGTTGCACCGGATAAAAACAACAGCAGCGTCGGTCGAAGAATCACACTGTTTAAGCATCTTGAACTTAAGCGATGTGAACTGGAAGATGGAAGCGAAGCGTATTCAGTTTCAGGAAGCCCTGCAGATGCCGTGATTGTAGGTGCAGATTATGTGATGGACGTTAAGCCTGATTTGGTCATAACAGGTATCAATCAGGGAGTGAACATCAGCTGTGACATCACTTCATCAGGAACCGTTTGCGCCGCATTAGAGGCTGTCAGCTTAGGCATTCCCGCTATTGCATCATCTCTTTTTATGGATCCCAAGACATCTTTTAAGCAGGATGAAAACGGCGAATGGTATGTGGACTATGATTTCACATTGGCAAAGAAGGTTCTGCATGATATCGTTTTAAAAATAAAGAATGAAGGATTTCCCGAAGGCGTCGACCTGTTTAATCTGAACGTGCCTTCCAACTATGAGTGTGAGGATGTTAGGATTACTCATCTTTCACATAAGATGCTCGATAAGGTTGTCATTGACAATACCAATGATGAAAAAGCTGAAATTTTCAACTATCCTTTGGATGAAAATCAGGAAAGTGATGATTTAATCATGATAACCTCAGACTTGGTTAAGGAATATGATGAAGGCAGTGACGGATATGCATTGCTAGTTGAAAAAAGGCCAAGCTTAACACCACTCACAGTCAACATGACTTTTAAGGATTTGAAAGATTGGTAAAAACATTTTTTTAGATATTTGGTGAACATGATGGGTGAAACTAGTTTTAATATTCAGGAATATTTGGCTGAGGGTGTGGAAGGCATCCTAAAAAGTTCCCTTAGGGCAACATTAAAAAATCACAAGGAAACCTTATTTTTAGCCAAATTTTCAAAGCATGCAAGGAAAGCCACTAGAATCAGGCAAAAATATAGTGAAGATGGTCAGAACATTCCTGTTTTTCTGATTGCAAGCATTACAAGTAGCTGCAATCTTCACTGTACCGGATGCTATTCAAGGGCGAATGATGCATGCAGTGATGATGAGCCATTAAACCAGCTTTCAGGTGATGATTGGCAGGACATTTTCAGGCAGGCAAGAGATATTGGCATAAGCTTTATAGTACTTGCCGGCGGGGAGCCGATGATTAGGCAGGATGTTATCAAAAAAGCCACTGAATTTCCAGAAATATTATTTCCAATATTTACAAACGGAACAATGCTAAATGATGAGTATTTGAAACTGTTTGATGACAATAGAAACCTTGTTCCCATTCTTTCAATTGAGGGTGATGAAAAAACCACCGATGCAAGGCGTGGTGATGGAGTTTATAGGCAACTGCTAAGCTCAATGGAGGAAATGAAGAAAAAGAATATAATTTTTGGAGCATCACTCACATTTACAAGGGGAAACTTACAAACATTGCTATCAAATGAATTCATCAACAATCTCCATGACCTTGGATGCAAGGTTGTATTTTTCATTGAATATGTGCCAATCAACGAGCTGACAATTGACTTGGCGCCAAGCGATGAGGAAAGGGACTTGCTGTTTAGGCAAATAAATAGATTGCGTGAGGAATATTCAGACATGCTTTTCATGTCATTTCCGGGTGATGAAAAGACTTCAGGAGGATGTCTTGCAGCTGGAAGGGGATTTTTCCATATAAACTCGCATGGTGGCGCTGAACCGTGCCCGGCTTCACCTTATTCAGACATTAACGTTAAGGACACTTCACTTCTTGAAACATTGAATTCAAGGTTGTTCAAATCACTTAGGGAAAATGGCATTCTTATGGAGGACCATGATGGTGGATGTGTACTGTTTGAACATAAGGAAGATGTTGAGAATCTATTGAATTGATATGAATAAACATTTTTTAGTAAAAAACAATATCAGAAAATAAGAAAAATCCTAATTTGATTTGATGGAAAACATTATATTTTACTTAGTATAAACTATTATTAACAATAATTTTTTAATAATTTTATAACAGGGAATGATATGAACCGGAAAGGAATATTAGTTATTTTTTCTATTTTAATCTCATCGTTTTTGGTTTTAGGGTCAGTTTGTGCCTGTGAAAATATTTCAGAAAGTTTTTCACAGGAACCATTGAATAATACGGATGATACCGATTATGAAGTTGAAATGAACAACACCGGCCTGAATGAAAATAATACGGACAACAATAATTTCACTGATGAAGAAGTTCCATCATATGATAATGGTATGAATGAAACAAATGCACTGGAAAATAATTCCTCATGCAATTATACAGAAAATTATTCAATTCCAGATGCTCCTAAAATAATAAAACTGCAATATTATCCGAAAAATGATGATTATTATGCAAAATTTACTTGGGTTTCCAAAATTGGAAGCACATATGAAATTTTAAGAAAGGACACAGATGAATTCAATGCCATTGCAACAGTTTACGCCGATTCAGAAGAAATGGCATTTTATGATAACATAGGAAATGACTGTTCCTATACATATTCCGTAAGAGAAATAATCGACGATAATGACAGTGAAATAATATATGGCCTTTATGATGTTGAAGGTTTAAGACTGATTGCATCTCCTAGTGTCAGTGTTGATTTCCAAAATCTGATGGCTAATGTTACATGGAGCAAGATTGACAATGTGACAAAATATCGCATTTTCAGAAAATTAGGTCGAGACGGCCAATTCAAGTGCATAGCTGTGCTTGATGCAAATCAAAGTAACTATGTGGATTATTATTACAATTCTGCAAAAGAACTTTCAAGCATTCTCAATAGTAAAACTTTCGCCGATCCAAGCTTCAATAATCTGTTTTATACAGTTCGCGCATGTGAAATCAAAGCTAACAGCACTAACTATGGATTGTACTTGAAGGATGGGGACTTTAATTTGGAATCACCGAGCATTGTATGTCTTAACAACAATATTATCAAATGGGGTTATGTTCCGAATGCTGACGGTTATTCAGTTCTTAAAAAGAATGGAACTGATTGGGAAGTGATTGGACAAGTTAATCAAAGAAATAAAGCGGTTATTTCAATGCCAATGCATGACCTTGATTATAATGCATATTATTCCGTGCAGGCATATGCAATTAAAAACGGTGAAATTGCCTACAGTGACTTTGATAAGGGTTTTTCCTTAATGAACTACTCTGAAGATAACTCTAACTTTAAAATTCTATATTTTGGAGACAGTATCACATACGGTTCACCATATAAAGCTGCTTCAAGTAGACATATATTCTCCATACCTCATAGGGTGGCACAGCTTTTGGGCAATGTTTACTATAATCCATCAATTCCAGGCTCAACATATCATGATTTGGGCCAAATCGACGGCAAGAACATATTAAATAGTAAATACTACAGGTATCGTATTTGTCGTGAATTGGTGGATCCTATATTTTTTGGTGAACTTCCGGGAAATTGGGAAGACCTTGACACTGCAGAAAATAGTGAAGGGATAACTAATACTACTATAGATTATTATAATATTGTTGTTTTATCAGCAGGTACTAACGATTATCTTGATAACTCAGAATTGGGTTCAGAAGACAGCAATGATACAATAACTTTCAATGGTGCATTCAACCATATCATGAATAGAATTGAAAACGCAAGTAAAATGCGTGTGGACAGGGGAGAAAGTCCATTAAAAGTTGTATTTGTAGATTTATATTATTCTGATAGGTCTTATAATATCAAAATAAGGCAAAACAGGGATGTGGTCCCAAACAAGATTGGTTTGACATTATGCGATTATCAAGATGCATTGGATAAGCAATATTCAAAATGGCAAAACAGCGAGTACTTGAAGTTATATAATTTCAACACAAGGGATTACAATATAGTTAATGAGGATACATGTCCATATCTTGCATCGGATAACCTGCATTATACAAAATATGCTTATGGCCAATATGGAAATGCATTTGCAAAATATTTATTGGAAGAGGTCTTTAAAGACAATTCCTCATGCAATTATACAGAAAATTATTCAATTCCAGATGCTCCTAAAATAATAAAACTGCAATATTATCCGAAAAATGATGATTATTATGCAAAATTTACTTGGGTTTCCAAAATTGGAAGCACATATGAAATTTTAAGAAAGGACACAGATGAATTCAATGCCATTGCAACAGTTTACGCCGATTCAGAAGAAATGGCATTTTATGATAACATAGGAAATGACTGTTCCTATACATATTCCGTAAGAGAAATAATCGACGATAATGACAGTGAAATAATATATGGCCTTTATGATGTTGAAGGTTTAAGACTGATTGCATCTCCTAGTGTCAGTGTTGATTTCCAAAATCTGATGGCTAATGTTACATGGAGCAAGATTGACAATGTGACAAAATATCGCATTTTCAGAAAATTAGGTCGAGACGGCCAATTCAAGTGCATAGCTGTGCTTGATGCAAATCAAAGTAACTATGTGGATTATTATTACAATTCTGCAAAAGAACTTTCAAGCATTCTCAATAGTAAAACTTTCGCCGATCCAAGCTTCAATAATCTGTTTTATACAGTTCGCGCATGTGAAATCAAAGCTAACAGCACTAACTATGGATTGTACTTGAAGGATGGGGACTTTAATTTGGAATCACCGAGCATTGTATGTCTTAACAACAATATTATCAAATGGGGTTATGTTCCGAATGCTGACGGTTATTCAGTTCTTAAAAAGAATGGAACTGATTGGGAAGTGATTGGACAAGTTAATCAAAGAAATAAAGCGGTTATTTCAATGCCAATGCATGACCTTGATTATAATGCATATTATTCCGTGCAGGCATATGCAATTAAAAACGGTGAAATTGCCTACAGTGACTTTGATAAGGGTTTTTCCTTAATGAACTACTCTGAAGATAACTCTAACTTTAAAATTCTATATTTTGGAGACAGTATCACATACGGTTCACCATATAAAGCTGCTTCAAGTAGACATATATTCTCCATACCTCATAGGGTGGCACAGCTTTTGGGCAATGTTTACTATAATCCATCAATTCCAGGCTCAACATATCATGATTTGGGCCAAATCGACGGCAAGAACATATTAAATAGTAAATACTACAGGTATCGTATTTGTCGTGAATTGGTGGATCCTATATTTTTTGGTGAACTTCCGGGAAATTGGGAAGACCTTGACACTGCAGAAAATAGTGAAGGGATAACTAATACTACTATAGATTATTATAATATTGTTGTTTTATCAGCAGGTACTAACGATTATCTTGATAACTCAGAATTGGGTTCAGAAGACAGCAATGATACAATAACTTTCAATGGTGCATTCAACCATATCATGAATAGAATTGAAAACGCAAGTAAAATGCGTGTGGACAGGGGAGAAAGTCCATTAAAAGTTGTATTTGTAGATTTATATTATTCTGATAGGTCTTATAATATCAAAATAAGGCAAAACAGGGATGTGGTCCCAAACAAGATTGGTTTGACATTATGCGATTATCAAGATGCATTGGATAAGCAATATTCAAAATGGCAAAACAGCGAGTACTTGAAGTTATATAATTTCAACACAAGGGATTACAATATAGTTAATGAGGATACATGTCCATATCTTGCATCGGATAACCTGCATTATACAAAATATGCTTATGGCCAATATGGAAATGCATTTGCAAAATATTTATTGGAAGAGGTCTTTAAAGACAATTCCTCATTAATGGCAAGTGATGTTGAAATGACATATGGGGACGGCAGCTTTTGGAATGTTACTTTAAGTAATCAAAGAGGCAATGCTATTTCAGGTGCTTATGTTAATATTGGTGTTTTGGGTAATGTTTACCGTTGTCTTACTGACGATAACGGTACTGCAGCATTTCCGATTAACTTGGCTCCCGGTACATATCAAATCAATGCCACTTTTGAAGGAAATTCATTTTATGAATCCTCTTTTATAAATAATACCATTACAGTAGGTATGGGAACTCCAGTTTTATCTGCTGAATCGTTATCCATGTTTTACAGGGATGGCAGCTGCTGGAATGTTACTTTAAGTGGTGAAAATGGTGATGGTGTTTCAGGTGTTTATGTTAAGATTGGTGTTTTGGGTAAGGTTTACCGTTGTTTGACTAATGATAATGGTACTGCTTCACTTCCGATTAACTTGGTTCCTGGTACATATCAAATCAATGCCACTTTCGATGCCGATTATAGGTTCCATTCAGCTTTTATTAATGCAACATTAACCGTTAATAAGGCTATTTTAACATTGACTGGTGAAGATCTTGTTATGAGCTACAGGGATGGTAGCAGTTGGAATGTTACTTTAAGTGGTGAAAATGGTGATGGTGTTTCAGGTGTTTATGTTAAGATTGGTGTTTTGGGTAAGGTTTACCGTTGTTTGACTAATGATAATGGTACTGCTTCACTTCCGATTAACTTGGTTCCTGGTACATATCAAATCAATGCCACTTTCGATGCCGATTATAGGTTCCATTCAGCTTTTATTAATGCAACATTAACCGTTAATAAGGCTATTTTAACATTGACTGGTGAAGACCTTGTAATGGGATACAGGGATGGTAGCTCCTATAAAATTTATCTAACAGATTTCAAGGGCAATCCTGTTGCAAATGTTGATGTTAAATTCATAATTGGACAGTCATGTTATACTGTTAAAACTGATTCAAACGGTACTGCTAGTTTAGCAATCAATCTTTATTTGGGAAATTATACTATTCAAGCCAGCATTTATGATTCAAAATATGAATTGGTCAATATTACAAATTCCATTACAGTCAACACGGATAACTTAAATATTACTGCAAGTGATGTAAATATGACTTATAGGGATGGAACATCCTATGAGGTTCAATTAGTTGACTCTGAAGGCAGACCAATTCAGTTATCTGGCCAAATAATTAAAGTTACAATTAAAAACAAAACTTATGGCATTAAAACTAATGCAATGGGCATTGCTAAATTAGCAATTAACCTATCTGCCGGAAACTATTCTATAACAAGCAGATATAACAATAATGTTATTGTAAATAATATCACGGTTAATTCACAGTAATTGGATATTATATGATTACTGTCCTTTATATTTACATTTAGTAAAAACAGTAACGATTGTCAGAAAAATAAGTTTAATAAAATAAAAAAAGAAAAAAAAGATTAGGTTAAATCTTTAATTAATGCAACAACTCCCGCAGGTAATGCACATCCGACTACATGGCCTAAGATTGAAAATTCAAACAATGATGCTACTGCCGGAGGCAATACGAAGTGTGGAACTATTCCCTGAAGAATAGAAACGATAACACCAGCAACACCACCTATCATCAATGCAGTATCAATGCTTTTTTCCAAAAGTCCTATTACAATACCTACTACAAGCACTGCAATTATAAAACTGTTTTTGCCCACATTAAACTAAGCAAGAATCAAACCGATGATTAATGCTACTATTCCCGCTATAATTGACTTTATAGCAATATCCTTATAATCATATTCCATTTTAAATCCATCCTTTTAATTGTTATATAAAATATCTCCCTCATCTGGAAAAGTCCAGATGATATTTTATATTTTACCTTGCTGGAAATATGCTAATATTTCACAACATCAATAAATGTATAATCTTTATACAATAATATTATAATTTTAATTTTATTTAAACATTTTAATGGCTCAATATAAATTAATATGGACAGAATCAAAACAATCATAATCTGGTGATAACTGGGGTAAAGAAAATGAAAGAGTGGAGTATTATTCAAAGATAATGATTAAACTTTTCAAATTTTTGAATACAAATTTAAGTTTGTGATACTGTTATTTCAT
>CAMNJW010000041.1 GCA_946541845.1 uncultured Methanobrevibacter sp. | reverse complement strand
CAGATATCTCAACCTTTTCACTTACGATATTACTTTGACCGAATGGATCCAACATGATTAGGGTTGCGGTTCCGTTTCCTTTTTTAAGTTCCCTAATGTTTTCAAGAGCTATTTTTGCATTCTTTTGGGATTCATCGTCTTCAAACAAGTTGATTGCTTTTATGACTGCATCTTCAAAACGGGTAAGGACTCCTTCAACATTGGTAACATATCCTTCGGATTTTGGGCCAGGCTCCACCTTAACGCCGACTTCAGGTATTGAAACTGTAGCGGATTGTGATCTGACAACCCTTACGGACAAATTGTTTTTATTGATTTCAAGAACATATTTTGCAGGGTCGTTTTGCTCTAGGCATATTACGTCACTGTGTCTGAATCCGCATTTGGGACATTGTATTGTTGTTTCCAGAACTTTTCCAAAATGAGGTATCTCAAGCTCTTTCATAATTGATTTGGCAACACCTTCAATTCCGCATGCTGGACACTTAATAATCATTTCACCAAGGTTTTCTTCATTCATCTAAAACATACTCCTTTTCTTTTAACTCTTTAATAATTTCATCTAGTTTTTCTTGGTTTGAAGCACAGATTGTAGTTTTTCTATACTCGGATAATTCATATAATTGTGATAAATATTCCTTTTTGCTTTCATCTTCATTAATCTTTTTTATAAATCTATCTGCAGATTCCTTATCTGAAGTGCCGATGTTTCTGACCAACGGTTCTTTAAATCCTTTGATTTCGTATGTTACTTTTTCAATTGAGCCATTGTTTTTGCTGATGATGTTAATGACATCCTCCAAATCATCTATGGAATTGACCAGGTTCACGGTTGTGCTGGACTTATTGATAATTGCCAATATCTTTTCCAAGGTAGTTTCAATGGATTCTGTTTTTATAACATGAACATTATTCGCTTCGGCTTGTTTTAGTAGATGATCATGGATTATTCTGTTTTCCCTAAAGAAATCCAGTTGCTTTCCTCCCCTATGTATCTGCACAGCCCTTTTCACGAATCTTTCCTTGTGTGATTCCTCATCGGAACTCAAAATGAAAAAGTATATGTTGGCATAATCCTCAAACTGTTCTGTATTAATCAGTCCAGGTACCAGGTGAACGCCCTCAATGACAATGTCATCATAGTCTGTTATGGCCCTTTGGATAATCTTTTCCAGGCCTGGAATTACATATGATGCATGCTCATCAAATCCCGCTGAAACCAAATCATCATAATTTTCAAAACGGTTCTTGTTTCTCAAGTTTTTATATGCGTCATAAGAGGAGCTATGGAGTGCTGGAGCATATTCCTTGCCGATTATTCCACGAACAACAGCTCTAATGAAATCACTTTCAATCAGATGTTTGATATTCAAGTTTTTAGCAAGTTCTGCAGCTATAGTTGATTTTCCAATCCCTGATGCACTTCCAACCAGTATAACATAGGGTTTTCTCATTTTTAAATCTCCAAATATTTTTTGTATTATTTTTTTATTTATGCCAATTAATTAATTAATTTTTCCTTAAAACATTTACATTTATTAATATGAAAAATTATAATTAATAATATAACATTTTTTTCGAGAATTTTAGAAAAATCTTAAGATGATAAATTTACTTGGTTGTTATAAATTATAAGTTATAGGGGTGAAATTTTTGTATTCAGTAGATTCAGTAAAAGAGATTCAAGATTTAAATCCATTCATCGTTGTAGGTTGCGGAGGTGGAGGAGAAAAATTCTCCAATCTTGAAGGAATTGAAACCGTAGGATTCATTGATGATGATGTAAGAAAACAAGGAAAAGAGTTTTGTGGCCATATAGTTGCAGATGGTTTGGAAAATTGTCTTAAAGACGCAAAGGATGCAAAATCTTTAGTGATAATGTTGCCAATAGGTGCGGAAGGAACCGCTTTAAAATATGCAGTCCAAGCTATTGATGCAGGCTTAAACGTAATCACTTCATTTAGATCATTGTCCATCAGTGAAAACCTGTCTTTAAAGAAATTTGCTGATGCAAAAAATGTAGTCATAAAAGAAATAGGTCCTAGATTAGATGTTGTGGAAAAAATCGCAGGTGTCGCTCCTGAAAAGTCATGCGAAGTATTGCCTAAGATTTCTTACAAACCAAATGCTCCAGTTATATTTGTTGGTGGAACCTCTCAGGAATGTGGTAAAAGAACCACTACAAAAATGCTTGGTTTAGCAAGTGCTGAAAGAGGATTAAAATCAGCTATCATCTCAACTGATGAAATGGGATTGGAAGAACCTACTGACTTTAACTTCAGGGCTGGAAGCTTGTCTGCAATGGACGTTCCGGCAGCAGTGTTGTCTGCAATAAAATATGTTGAAGAAACAAAACAACCAGATATAATTTTCATTGAAGGTCAATCCAGCTTAACTGAAAAGGGAAACCCTCACCCAAGAGGATTGTCTGCAGCAATTTTAATCGGCGCAGCTCCTGATGCAGTAATTGTTGGACACAGACCAAATCACCCATATAGAGAACCAAGAGGTATTGAAGAAGAGATTAAAGCCATTGAAGCTGTTGAACCTACAAAAGTCGTTGGTTTGTCAGTCAACCTTAAAAATGCTAGTTTAGATTTATGTCCTGAGTATTTTGAATCTACTTACAATTTACCTGCTGAAGATGTTTATAATAATGGAGCTTCTAAATTGTTAGATGCAATCTTTGAATATTTAGAGGAGTAGTTTAAAATGAGCTTTACTGATACTATAAAAAGAAGCTTAGGCTTTGAAGAAACAGAATCAACTGACAAAAAGAGTGGTGAAGGATTTAATTTAACTGAATTTATTAACAGTTTCACCAAATCTGCTAACGAGAACATTCAAAAACAGAAAAACAATGTCCAACAGCAATACAGACATAGAACAGTTCCAAATCCAACCGTATCAGAACCTGAACCTGTTGAACCTGTTTATGATGATTATGATGATTATGTAATTGTCCCTGAACAATCATTTTATGAAATAGTACTGATTAGGCCTAAAACTCTCGATGATATCAATTATATGGTTGACCAGATAATTGAAGAAAAAAATCCAGTGATTTTGGATTTATCCTTTTTGGAAAAAGAAAGTCCTGCTAACTTTAAATTGGCTGGTGACAAAATCAAGCAAATGAGATCAAGATATGATGCTCAGGCATTATTGCTTGCACGCTCTGAAGATAAAAACTTAATTATTCTTTCTCCTAAGAAAGTAAAATTGGTTAATAAAGGTTAAGTAGTAGATTAATTTCTACTTTTTTCACTATTTTTTAAAAATTTCAAGTATTCTGACAATACATAGAACACCGCAACTATCGCAATCACTGTTTGAAGAGTCAGGACTAATGATAAAACTGTATTTTGCCCAATGATTCCTAAAACTCCTTTTGTCGCAAGGGCACTGATTACAAATGGAAATGTGAATGCTGAAAAGCTAGGATAAAAGTCAAGATTTCTATATTCAATCAGTTTATAGAATGCAAATATATAAAACACACATGCAAACGCATAAAGCACAATCAGGAACTCGTTAGATACTGTGGGTGTGGAATTAAGATATCCCACAATCAGTATGCTGAAAAGTGCAGTGTAAATGCAGGTTAGAGGTTTGCTCATGTCGGGAATGTCGGGATATTTGACATATCTGTAAATCATAAATGGTGTTGTCAATAGCATTGCAATGAATCCTATAATGAAGAATATGAAATCCATCTCGGTAATGCCGTGAACATGTGCGGTAATGGCTCCCATTGTAATCCCAACAAAAACTATCCAGTAACTTGGATAGACTGTCATAATATCAAAATTACGCACGATAAAATGATAGGTAAAGTAAATCATTAGCAGAATATGCAAGCCAATTCCAATTATCCATATGGCATATGCAATACTTAGGGTAAATCCTATAAGATATGTAGATAAAAGCATCAAACTCATTGAAAAGGTACCTGAACTGCTGACAATTACAGGATTTTTAAAGTCACTCCTGATGTCTGCAGGATACATTATCACTTTTAAAATCAATAGAATGATGAAAACTGCCCCAATGGCTCCGAATAAATATCTTATATCCTGATTCATGTCCTGCAATAAGTTACCTAAAGACAATAATGCAAGAATCAGTCCTGAAATTGGCACAGGAATTTGTTTGATGAGATTCATTTAAATCATAAAGTATTTTTCAGCGTTTTTGTGTGACACTTTTTCTATTTCGCTTCCATCATATCCTAATCTTTCAAGCTCACGTATTGTTTTAGGGACTGAAAGGATGTCTGATGGCTTGTTGCTCATGTCGCTGTTCAACAGGAATCTGTCAAATCCGAATTCTTCTAAGATGTCAATTGCTCCAGCTACGTCTAGTTTTTGTGGCTGAACAGTCAATCCGAGCATATAGTCTTTGTCAATGACCTCACCAATGATGTCTCTGTTGATGTGATCTATAACCGCTTGGTTTTCATCAAGATGTTGAGGAACAATATCCAAAATCACTTTTAAGACTTCCAACTTGTTTTTTCTTGGAGTATGAATGATTACCTTGGAGTTTGTTTCATCGGCAATGTCGAGCTGCTTTTCAAATGTTTCAATTTCCAAATCGGTCAAATCTTCAAGGCCGATTTCCCCGATTGCAATGATTCTTTTCTCCTCAATCCATTTGTGCAAACTTTCGAAAATCATTTCATTTTTAGCTATTGAATTGGTTGGATGGATGCCTAATGCCACTTTTAAGTCAATACCATATTCTGCAGCCCTTTTGGTATCAAATTCCAAAATCCTATTCAAATGATTTAACAGAATATTTTCAGCATCTATTCTGTATGGATAATAGCTGCAGGTTATTGCGCTGTCAATTCCGGATAGGTACATGTCTCTAAAGTCTTCACCACTTCGTGAATCGGCATGAATATGTGTATCAATCATATTATCACATCAATGTTTATTTAATCTTGGTTTATTTTTTTTGTGTTAAAATAATATAAACTCTTTTCACATTTAAGTTTATTGCAAGTGTTACTTGTCGCATTTGTTCACTTCAAGAGATTTTATATTTTTTAGTAATAAAAATAACTGTGTAAGTAATACTACATCGGTGATAAATGTGTATGAAAATGAAAGTTTTTTAAATAGCTACGAATCGATTTCAGAAGAAGTGAAATATTTGAACAACTCATTGATAAGGTTAAAGATACTTGCAATCTTATATGAGAAACCTTTGAACATGAAAGACTTAAATTCCACAACCAATTTAAGCTACAGTTCCATATCAAGTAACATGCATCATTTGGAACTAAAAGGTCATGTATATAGGCATTTGAATAAATATCATTTGTCCAATGACACTAGAATGAAAATTGAACAGATTGTTGAACTAAATGAAATCATAAAATTATTGAATGAGTTTTTCAATATATTGGACGGCCATCTTGTAAACATGATTCCGAACCAGTCCATTGCTGAGTTATATCTTCTTGGAAACGCTAGAATAATGGAATCTGATGGAATTGATGTATATAAGATGTATAATTACATGGAAGATGTTTTATCAAATGCATCTGATGCCAAATGTGTTTTGCCGTTTTATTATGAAAACTTCAACGAAAGATTGAATAATCTTGTAGAAAGTGATAAAGAAGTGGAAGTGATGATACCTGATGTTCTATTTGATGTTTTTGAAGAACGGTCAAAAATCAGGAATATATCAACATTTGACGGTGAATGTAACTTTCTTTTGATAGTTACGGATGATACAATGATATTGGGTTTGTTTAAGGAAGATGGTTATTTTGACCAAAACAGATTGTTGACTTCTAAAAATGAGGATTCGATAAAATGGGCAAATAATCTGTTTGAAAATTTTAAAAATGAAAATAAATGAGTTCAAAACTCATTTATAATATTTTTCCAAATAGTCTTTTAATTCGTCAATAGGTATTCTTTCTTGAGCTTCGGTGTCTCTATCTCTCACTGTTACCTGATTGTCTTCTAATGTATCGAAATCAACTGTAATTGCAAGAGGAATACCTATTTCATCAGCTCTAGCATATCTTTTTCCGATAGTTCCGGTTGCATCGTATTCAACAGTAAATCCTGCCATTCTTAGGGTTTCTGTTAATTCTTGTGCAATTTCACGAGGACCTTCCTTGTTGACGAGGGGGAAGATTCCAAGTTGAACCGGAGCTACGGATTTGTTAAATTTAAAGTAATCTTTTTCTTCGGTTTCGGTAAATGAGTGCAATAAGACTGAATATGTAATACGATCAATACCGAAAGAAGGTTCAATAACGTGAGGGGTTATTTTTTCACCAGTTATTTCCTCTTCAACGTCTTCAAAGATTAGCAGGTCTTCAGTCACTTCATAGGTCTTGTCCAATTCGACTGTGAATTTGCCCTCAGCTTCAATTGCAGCTTTGATGTCTGCAACGTCCGCATCTTCGATAGCTTGTTTAACTTTAGGGGAATCCCCTTTGAAAATTGGTCCGAATTTGGATAGGTTTGGTTTAACAACTGTCTTTTGAACTTTTTTAGGTTCGTCATATTCTACAAATACGTTTAGTTCATCGTTACTGTATGTTGAGTGGGATGTTAAGTCGTAGTCTCCTCTGTCAGCTATTCCAATTATTTCAACCCAACCGTATTTGTCGGTTTTAACTTCAACGTCCCAACAGTCAAGTGCATAATGTGCCATTTCTCCTGCAAGGTGTTGTCTGAACCTTAAAACATCTTCAGGAATTCCAATTTCGGTTAGGAATTTACGTGCAAGATATAACTGGTAAATCAACATTTCATTAGCCACAATTCCTTTGTCAAGTGCTTCGCGAGCAGTGATTTCCAAAGGTTCCAAATTCTTTTCCTGAACTTCTTGTGAATTTAAGCGTAATACTACATCCTCAATTTGTGAAAATTTAGGATGGGTTTTGTCTTTAGGGTTTAAAAAGATTTCTGCTTCTGCTTGTGTGAACTCCCTAAGTCTGATAACTCCTTGCCTTGGAGAAATTTCATTTCTGTATGCTTTACCAAGTTGAACAGCACCAAATGGAAGTTTGCCTCTGAAAAATCTTTCTAAACGTTTGAATAAAATGAAAATGCCCTGTGCAGTTTCAGGTCTCATGTACCCTACTTTGTCTCCTTTTGCACCGATTTCAGTTTTGAACATTAGGTTGTAGTTCCATATGTTGGATAATTTTCCACCACATTCCGGACAGACGATATTATTGTCGATTACGATTTGGTCAAGTTCTTCGTTTTCAAGGCTTTCCACATCTTCTCCAATAACCTCTTCAATGATGTGGTCTGCTCTGAAAACCTCTCCACATTTTTCACATTTGCACATTGGGTCGGTGAAATTGTCTACGTGTCCTGATGCCTTTAAGACTTCTTTAGGCATTACGGTCGGACCTTCAATTTCGTAAAATCCTTCACCAGAAACGTATTGTTTTCTCCATTTTTGCATAATGTTGTTTTTAAGACTTGCTCCAAGAGGTCCATAATCTGTAAAACCTGATACTCCTGAATAAATTTCAAAGGAAGGCCATAAAAATCCTCTTTTTGCACTTATATTTGACATTTTATCATGATTCATAAATATTAACTCCAATTATTTTTTCAATTCGTAATCTAATTTAACTCTACTGCTTTCAGGACTGGTTTGTCCCATATATTTACTTTGCCTATCCGGATGTCCGTAAGGTAATTCAGATGGGGTGGTCATGGTTTCAAACACAATTTGGCATACTCTTTGACCAGGATATAATGCTACTGGCATCGCACCAATGTTTGATATTTCCAAAGTGATTTTTCCTTCAAAGCCCGGATCGATGAATCCTGCTGTAACGTGCATTGTAACACCAAGTCTTCCCATACTGGAACGACCTTCCACCCTTGCAACTAAATCGTCAGGGACTTTAACGTATTCCAAAGTGGTTGCTAATGCAAATTCGTTTGGGTGAATGATAAATGCTTCCCCTTTTTTAACAGTAGTTGATTCCATATAAGATGCAATATCATCCTCATCTTTTGGATCAATATAAGGTTTTCTTATAACTTTGAATACTTTAAACTCATCTCCCAATCTCATATCAACAGAAGATGGTTGGATTTGCTTTTCATCTAAAAGAGGCTCGAAACTAATTTTACCCTCTTCTAAATATTCTCTTATAGTTTTGTCGCTTAAAATCGCCATTTTTTCACACAAGTAAGTTTATAAGAATTAAAAATCTTTAATTTCAAGTAAATTGTCCATTCTATTGACAACATTATCGATTGTGTTTTCTGTGTAATCTATAGTAATAGCATCGAATTTGCATGCATTTACGCAAAGGCCACAACCTTTGCATATGTTAGGGTCAATAGAAATTTTATTATCAACTAAATCAATTGCTTTAAACATGCATACTTCATCTAAACATCTTTTACACATTCTACACTTGTCTTCATGAAGTTTTACAGACACACCGTCAAGTTTTTCAAGCTTGTCACTTATCTCATTATCCAAATTAGGGTAAACCTTCCATAAGCAACAGCATGGGCAGCAATGACATATAGTTAAGAGTCCTTTTCCAGGTCTGACATTCATCCAGACTGTGTCAATTTTATTTCTTCCGATAATGTGGCTTAAACCCGCTTCATCAGCCTTGTCAACATGGGCCAATGCTTCTTCAACAGTTGCCTTATATCCTATATTTTTTGGGATTTTACGGGTTGTTGGACCTAGAAATATGCATCCAATGTCTTGAGGATAGTCTTCACATCCGTTTGAAGCTCTGCAGAGGCAGGAATTCATAATCACAATATCATCGCAGCGTTTAATTACATCCTTAATGATGTCTGTCGGCAAGAACTCTGAGCCTTCGGATTCAATTTTCTTATTGATGTTTATAGTATTGGGAACAACAACAATTTCATCATCCTCAAAAAGCATTTTATCAATGATTTTTTTGTAAACCCTTGATTTTTTGGTAATTTCTGCTATCCAGAATCTCCAATTGAAAATATATTTAAGGACAAAGATACTAATGTCCGCAAAGCTAATTCGTCTCATTCGCCACCAATTTTATTTTTTAATCTTCTTAATATGCCTTTAAAGGTGTGAGCTTCTCTGGAAGTAATAAAAGCTCTTGATATGATATTATTAAATGTTTTAAGTCCATTTCTTTTTTTATGATCAGGAATGTCCAGTCCATCAATCAATTCCTTCATATCTTTAATTAAATACTCTTTTTCTAATTCACTGCTTTCCTCAAGCCCTCGAACTCCGTAATCGTGCTTATTTTTAAATAACTCATAAAATATTATCGCTGCTGCATGAGAAATATTCATGATCGGATAGGTAGGGTCAGTTGGAATGGAAACACAAATGTCACAATCCTCAATCTCCTTGTTTGAAAGCCCATCTCCTTCCCTTCCAAATAAAATTGCAATTTTATTTGAAACGTTCATTGATTCACCAAGTTTTTCAGGTCTGATGGGAATTCTTGATAGGTTATAACTACCTCCTGCCATTCCGGTTGAAGCAACTTTGAAATCAATCCTCTGTGATTGGTAGAAGTCATCTAATGTAGGATAGATTTTGGCGTTTTCAACAATGTATTTTCCATGTGTAGCCTGATAATAAGCTTCATTGGTTAATTTTGTAGGGTTAATCAAAACTAGATTTTTCAACCCAAAGTTTGCCATGGTTCTTGCAAGAAAACCAACATTTCCAGGAGTTTCACATTCAACAAACACTATGTAAATATTTTCTTTAAAAAGGCTTATTTCCTGCTCTTCCTGTTCTCTTACAAGTTTCACTCTAGCTGTTCCTCTGGACTGTTTTTTAGCTTTTGATTTTTTAGTTGAAGTTGATTTCTTTTCTGTGCTGCTTTCCTCTTTTTTTTCAGGTGAACTCATGGATGTAGTTTCAACTACCTTCTGTTCACTTACAGCTGCATCTCCTATTTTAATCAACTCCTAATTTAATTATTCATAAGCTTTATCCAATAATTCAAGAATGTGCATGGATTTCACATCTTCACATCCAATTGCGTCAAGTCCATCTTGTAGGTTAAGCTGACAGAATGGACAAATTGTAACAACTTCATTAGCGCCGGTAGCTTTAATCATTTCAGCTTTGGATTTTGACAAGTCCATTGCAATATCAGGTTTTCCGGATTTTATTCCTCCGCCTGCGCCGCAGCATTGGCAAGGATATTTCATCTCTTCAAATTCAACGCCAGGTATCTTTTCAATAATGTCCCTTGGGGCATCCTTAATTCCTTGACCTCTTCCAAGGTGGCATGGATCATGGTATGTGACTTTGGTTTTAACTTCTTTTAACTTGCTTTCATCAAGTTTATCGACTAAAAACTCACTGATATCCATCACATTTAGTTTTGAGCCATATTGAGGGTGGTTATTTTTTAAAGTGGAACCGCACCCGGAACAGATTGTGATGACAGTGTCATATTCCTTAAAGACTTCCTTGTTTTTATCTACAAGGTCTTGCACGATGTCAGTTTGTCCTGTTCTTAAGAGTGGTGAACCGCAGCATACCTGTCCTTCTGGAACGTCAATGTCAATTCCGTTTTCCTTTAAAACCTTAACCAGTTTGTGACCGAGCTCTGGGAATTTGTAATCCACCATACATCCGGTAAAGAATGCTATATTTGAACCGGTTTTGTTTCCTGCCTCTTCAACAAATGGTGTCTTATCAGTTTTGACGGACCTTCCACTTTCTAAAATGTTATTTTTAAATGCAACATGCTCTGGAAGTGGTCCTGAACCGTTTGCAACAGCAATAGCTCTCATTTTCTCTATTGCATCTCCGAATGTGTTTATGTTTTTAGGACAAACTGCCAAACATTTGCCGCAGCTGGTACACTTATATAGACCTTCATCCAATGCTTCTTTTAGCCTGTCAAAGTTATCCCTTGGATCGGTTTCAAATTTGCGCATATATCTCATTAGGTAAGGCCCTCCAAATTCCTCAGTTGCAATATTGACAACAGGACATGTTGAAAGACATGAGTAACATTCGATACAACTTCTAACTTTTTTGGTTTCTTTAGACTCTTCTTTGGTTATGCTTGTGTCAAGCTCTTCGCATTTATGGTCACATTGGAGAGACAATTCCAAATCTTTGACCTTGGCTTCAATGCTTGACTTATCAACTATTAAATCTTTAATAACTGGAAAATTGAGGGGTTCGATAATAGCTCCGTCTTTAATTTCTTTTTGGCATGCTAAAGCCCCATTTCCTTTAAACAATATTCCACAGGATCCACATTGTCCTGCTCTACAGGAGCTTCTAAAACTAATATCCTCATCGTATTTCTCATTAATAGCCTGAAGTGCATCAAGAACTTTCATGTGGGGTGTCTTTTCAATTTCATAACACTCCAAATGAGGTTCCTTATCTGTTTCGCTATTAAATCTTGAAACGTAAACTTTAATCATTTTTTATCCCTCTTTTCTAAAAGCTTGTAAAATATTATAATATAATATTTGTGTCTTAACAAATATATTATACTTACTATTATTGTTAGGAAAATGTTACTTTTTCACTAAAATAAAATGAATTGAGAATTAATAGTATTTTGATGAGGGTTTTTGTGTTAATGTTTACAAGGGTAGATTACAAAAAGCAAACACAAAATTATAAAAATAATTCCTAAAATTTTTTTATATCCCTATTTTCACATATTGAATAATTTAAAAAATAAAAAATAGTAGTAAATGCATAGGCATTTACTTTTTCACTTTTGCAGTTTTTTTAGCTATAAAACTACCATAACTAACTTGATATTTGATTTTTTTACCAACTTTAAGTTTTTTCAATATGCTTTTCTTAATGGTAACTTTTGCAACACCTTTGGAATTGGTTTTTGCTTTGTATGTTTTACCATTGAATTTGAATGTAACATATTTGCCTTTAATTGCGGAGGTACCTTTTTTAAGTGTTGCCTGTAATGTTAGTTTTTTCGCTGATTTTTTAA
>CAMNJW010000040.1 GCA_946541845.1 uncultured Methanobrevibacter sp. | reverse complement strand
CCACCAGGAATGGTATACTTATCGTTTACACCATAAAATATTCCATCTCCTTTTCGTTTTTCACTAACATTTAATAATGCATTATTGAATATTATGTTCAATAATTTATATCCATCCTTATCAATGAAATCTGTTAATGATGAGTTATTTTCTCTTATACTCAATGAATCTTTCTCAATGCCAAAGCAGGATGCATAAACCACTTGTGTTGAATTTTCCAAAACGGATTCAGGAGGATATTTCTCAGTTAAATCATTTGATTTTAAGTAATCCTGGAAGTTCTTCCATTCTTTTTTAATATCCTTTCCCTTGCTGGTTAACTTACCGTTTAGTAGGATATCCTTATAATTTTCACCGTCATATTCATTTTCATTTTTTAAAGCTTTGACGAATTCATTGAAATCCTTTTCAAATTTATTTGCAATTGAAGAGTTATTGCTTTGTTTTGCCATAGCTTTTAAGTTGAATTTTTTATTCTTATTCATATTCTTAAGCAAGTTAATGGCCAATGTTTCTGAAGTTTTCAACTCTCCTTTATTTGCAATTCTTAAGGTTATTTTTTTCATTACTTCCATATCTTGTGGAGTTAATTTTTTACCCACATCATAGGAATCATCCAAATCAATGTCACATTTTATTTGATCATTATTTATTAAATCAAGGATTGTAAGTGACAATGCATTCACGCCTATCCCCTTATTTTTTGAAAATAATATGGAAACCATAGGATATGAATCATCACTAGGAGGATTTTTAATGTTCTCATTAACCGGATTATTGTTTAAGCCTAACATGTTACCTCATCCTTAAAAATTATTTATTCATCATTATTCTTTAAAGAATCTACATATGCTTCATGGATTTCTTCTGCTAATTCATCGTTTCCTTCAATAATTGGTCCTGTATAATCACAGTCCTTACAAACGCATTGTGACCAATTTTGAGGGATAATCCAATCAACATTTCTAGATCCACATCTTGGACAAATTTTATGCATTTTCATCTTCGATTCTCCCATAAATTCGACATTAATATGTCAATAATTATTATCCTAAAAAAAATATATAAAGTTTTTCGAATGCAAGTGAATTAATTATCCTCACTTGCGCATTCCTTTAGTTTCCTTAAATTATCCTTCAATATTCTGTAAATGCTTTCTGCACCGATAATTTCATCATCACCAATATCCCAATCTGAAGGATACAATATGAATGGTCTTGATTGGCTTCCTCCAGCACCTCCATGACTTCCGACAAGCTCCTCAAAAGCACAAACCTCATCATTCTCCTCATCATAAAAGCTGTTCACAAGAATGTCCGGAGTGTATTTGAATGAACTGTTTCTCTTAAGATGCCTTACAATGTTTTTGCCGAATCCTTCAAGAGGATTTTCCCCATCAATCTCACCTGTATCCAAATAATAAATACCATTTTTGCCAATTGCAAGGTCTCCTTTTTCTGATGACCTAACAACTATAAATCCAATATATTCATTGTTAACAAGACCTGGAATCAATTCAGGGAACAAATCTTCGATTTCCTCATAGGTTAACCTGTGGCTCCATTGAGTCAGATAAATCATTGCAAGATTTCCGGATGCAAGGACAATCACTTCAGAATCACCCAATTCCTCCACTTCACCCTTGTCAATTAGGTCATCGTTATTTTTTGAAAACGGCAGGAACGATTCCGCATAATGGTCTTCATTGGAATTCATCTTTGCAAACATTTTCATGTCTTTTGGAAGCAGGGATTTGACATAATCCTCTAAAGATTGTCCAAACCTTTGCTTAAATGTTGCTCCGTTTGTTTGACCATGGTCTGACTGGATAACGAACTGATATTTTCTAGGATTATACCTATTTGTATTGATTAAACGTTTAATCTGCTTGTCCATTCCTTTAAGCGCATACCATGAATCCTCATCACGAACGCCAGAATGGTGAGCGATTTCATCATATCCAAGATAAGTGGAATATGCGACATCAATGTCTGCAACCATCATATCTCCGATTAATGTTGATGTATTGATTTCCCTCATGAACACATTTGTCGCAGCTCTTGTTGGAATATATGCAATACCACGCTTGATTCTTGGTTGAATATTTTTTAATCTGTGCTTAACTTGAGATATGATTTCCAAAATAATTTCACTTAAGAACAAACACATTATACGTGCAAAATTGCTTGGATTTGAAAATACTGAAAACCATGCCCGGTTGTATAATTTCCTGATGTTCAATATTTTACTGAATGTGAAAATAACATTGTCAGTGTCTCCTGAAAACAAGTTGGATCTGCTTGCCCCATTGTCTACAAGAAGCCCATTTCCATCGGAAATTCTTGCCTCCAATGTCTTGACTTTACTGACTCCAGAACATTGCATCATCTGATTGTTGTTTTCCTTCTCAATCCACCTGAATGCTGTAATGTCCTCATTATTCCCATGTAAAATTCCCGCCTGACTTGCGCCGGTTTGTGAAGACAGGTCAGTTTCCCACATTCTAAGAGTATGGGTGTTTTCCATCATGGATTTCACTGTAGGCATCAATCCTTTATCAACCGCCTCTTTTAAAACATCATACGCAAGGCCATCAATTTCGACAATTATAAGTCCAGGATAGTCCTTTATTTCCTTTTTTCTTTTCTTTTCGGCATCCCTATAAACTGATCGGTAGTATGATCCATCATCTTCAATAGTCAATAATGCAGATAATGCTGTTGTTACAAAAGCCATTGCCAATGGCGCCAAAATTATTGCAGGACCTTCGACTTCAATAGCGAAAAGAGGTCCTAAAAACTCCAATAGAAAACCATTTAAAATCAGAGTGCCCAATCCAAATGTTAAAACAAGAAATGGCATCAGAATTCTAGTCAGAAGGGGCCATAACAGTGCATTAATTAAACTGATGAATAAAACAAAAAATATAATATCATCAAAGTATTCAACCTTAACTCCCAGTCCAAACAAGCTGATTAAATAAATTCCAATCACATTTCCAAAAAATACAATCAGGCTTCTCCTTAATGTAACCCTTGGAGGCTTTTCATAATCTTTAATGCGTTCCATGCTTATCCCCTATCATTATCCATACTACACTCAAGAATTATTGAAAATTTACTTTCTTGACAGTTTTTATAGATGATTATACATTAGTACTTCCGACTAAAAAATATACAATCCTAATATGGGATTTATTTTTTACTAATGATATATTTTTTTAACCATAAATCCATATGTCCATAATGTATTTTTGTTGAATTCTAGCTAATTTTAAAATAAATAAAAAAAAGTAATAGCTTAAAAAATTAAGCTATATCTGAATATAACAATCCAACAGCCCTTTGAGCAAAGAATACCAAGTATGGACTAATTATAATTGAAAGAATTGATAATAGTGGTACATAGTTGAATATAGCTGATAAAATCATCTCAATAACGCCAATAATCACAATTACCAATAGAATTACTATTACAACCTTACCCACACCAATTCTTGTTATGTCTTTTACTGCTTCAAAAACGTTTAAAGCTTCACTTAAACTGCCAGTGTTTGCCAATCTTGCCTCAGCCATGGTTTGAAGGAATGAAAAGATTACAAATAAAACTATGGCAGCAGTGATAGTAACCGCTAAAGAAATCACTAAATTAACCAATGCATGAGATATTGGTTCAAATACAAAAGTACTAGAAGTGCCCAAATAAATGTTTTGGACCTGTAAAAAGATTCCCCTAGCCATTTCCATAATGTTGCCGTAAATATTTGTAAGATATCCTACAACTAGAACAATGAAAGCCGGAATTATGAAGTAGACGATTGAGACAATGAAATTATTGAAACCTGTGATAAAATTATCCCACCATTCAAACTCAGGAACCTTGTCATCATGTTCAATTCCAGACTTAATGACGCTGATTAGATAACCGGACAATACCCATCCGATTACCATTGAAACTACAACAGCCAATCCTCCCCACATGAAACATTCAGGGCTAATAAATCCCAATACATACACTAATGTTCCTACAACAGAAAATCCGCCTGCCACCACTGATAACAGTTCATAGATTAAAAGCAGACCTATATTTTTTGATGGAAATACAAAAGCATCCTTAATTATTTCTATTACATCCATATTTATACCTATTACATATTTTTAATTTAAAAAACATTATTAGTTTATTGAAAAAGCAATATTTAAAATTGTTCAAAAAGATTTAACTAAATATTTAGAAATATGTATCAACCAAAATATGTTCATTAACCATTTCACAAAGAAAACATTCATTTAAATTCAAAAGATATAATGCATATAACAAATATAATATATTACTGAATAATATTCAAGCTAAACAATAGGCGTTAAAAATGATTGAAAAAGACAACATGACCATTATTGGTGCAACACGAGGATTCGGAAGATGGATAGCGGAACATTTAAACAATGATTTCAACATTACAATAACAAGCCCCGACGAAGCTTCATTAAGGGAAGTTGCAGAGGAACTGAACGTTGATTATAACACCGATAACGTCGAGGCAGTGCAAAATGCCGATATTGTGATTTTCTGTGTGCCCATAGAGTACATGGTGGAAACAATAAGGCAAGTGGCTCCCCATGCCCCTGAAGGGTCCCTATTAATGGACGTCTGCAGCATTAAAACGGAAGCCGCTGAAGCATTAATGGAATATGCACCGGAAAATGTGGAAATATTACCATGCCATCCGATGTTCGGTCCACGAGTTCCCTCAATCAAAAGACAGATTATCGTATTGACCCCTATTGAAAACAGAGCAAACACTTGGCTGGACCGTGTGAAAAACTACTTGATAAAATCAGAATGCGAAATTGTCATGACAACCCCTCAGGAGCATGACAAGTATATGAGCATAGTCCAAGGTTTAACCCATTTTTCATTCATCACATTAGCTTCAACAATCAGGAAACTAAACATTAACGTTAAAAGATCACGATCATTTTCAAGTCCCGTCTACAGCCTGATGCTTGATATGGTAAGCCGTGTAGTGTATCAAAACCCTTACCTCTATTATTCCATACAGAAAAACAACAAGGAAACATCTTCTGCTCGTAAAACATTGATTAATGAGGGAATATATCTGTCCAAACTAATCGAGGACGGCAAGGAAGAGGACTTCGTGAAAAATATAATAAAATCATCCAACCATATGGATGAACGTAAAGAGGCATTAATCCGTTCTGATAGGGCCATAGGCATGTTAAGCCAAAAGGCGAATATCCTGACAAAATCAATAGGCAAGGAAGTGGGTCTAAAAGACTTATATTCCGGAAACACACATGTTGGAGTTGTAAAAAATGTCACTGCAAAATGCGTGACATTGAAAAATGATGAGGAAATCCAATTAAAAATTTCCAATGTTGACATATTGTCCAAAAAAGAAGTATTCGAATGGAAAAAGAACAATATGGAATTGAAAAACTTTGATTTGACTGCCCAGCTACCTTCAGGATGTGATGAAAAATACCTGATTAAAATGTTTGAAAACATCGAGCCTGTCATTGGGGTGGAAATAACCAATATTGCTCAAATTGATGATTCCTTGATGAATTTCACATTCAAGTATTCTGTTTTCAACAAGGAAGACAAAATTTATGTTGAGGAATATGTCAGAGGCATTGGCTGGCGCTTTGAGTGTGATGTTTGAAAATTATCTCATTTTAAAAAATTAAAATAGAAAATGTTTTATATTCTCTTTAATTAACTATTAATTATCTTTGGATATTTTAAATAAGATATACATTTACATAATTTTTTCAAGGATAATGCAAATGTTCATAAACAAATCGCTAGAAATTTTATAGGGGGTATTCTATTTCTGACGACAAAACGAAGCGCATGCGTGAACAACAAAAAGTTGACCAACACATGCATGAGCAGCAAGTAATCGACCAGCACATGCGTGAACAAAAAAGATTTAATCCAAACAGATTAAGGAGACGGGCGGATAAAGCAATTAAAAAGGTACCCCCATGGAGAGAGTACAATCTTACATTCACAGTACTGATTTTAGTTGTCATATCAATGGCTATTGGAGTTATAGAGATTAAGATAACTGATACAATCAGTTTCTTATTATTGCCTTTAATATACTCCTTGGTTATGGGACTAATCCTCTTTTTAGCAAAGCCTTTCAAATACATAGGAAAGGAAGAAGCTAAGACAGCTGAAGGAGTTATGGTCTTAATTATAGGAGTGTTGCTTTGTAAATTAGCTATTTCAAGTGGTCAATCCATTGACATTCTTTTCCAATTAGGGCCTGCGTTGCTTTTACAGCTTTTAGGTGATCTAGGTACTCTCATAGCATTGCCTATTGCCTTGATTTTAGGTTTTAGAAGAGAAGTTATAGGTATGACAAGTTCCATCTGTCGTGAACCGAATTTAGGAGTTATTGTAGACAAATACGGTTTTAAATCCCCCGAAGCGAAAGGAGTTTTAGCCATTTTCGTCATAGGATCAATTATCGGTACTCCTTTCATCAGTTTCTTTTCAAGCATGTGTGTTTCCCTTATACCGTTCCATCCATATGCATTTGCAATGGCATCAGGTATAGGGAGTGCGAGTATGAATGCTGCGGCATTAGTTCCGTTGATGCATACATACCCAACAATGGCTACTCAATTGGAAGCTTTTGCAGGATGCAGTAACATTCTTTCATTCTGTTTAGGCATTTACATGTGTATATTCATTTCATTGCCTATTGCAGAAAGATTATATAAGTGGTTATATCCAATTATAGGTAACGGAAAAGCAAGTGTTTATGACGGGGACTATGTTCCTGAAGATGACGATGATGAATCTTCAGATAAATTAAGTATAGGTAAACTTAAAAGATGGAGCGCACTGCTTCTTGCATTTTCAATCATTGTAGCGATTGGAAATGTTGTAGGATATCACACATCATTTATCGATTCATTCATTGCAATGCTTGTCATCTCAGCCATAACAATTACTGGTATGGCTCTTGAAAGAATTTCCCCAGTCCATATTCCATCAATTATCTTTATCAGTTTAATTGGTTTGATTTTGGCTATACCTGGCATGCCAACATCTGATTTCCTTGCCCATTACATTTCTCAAGTTGAATTAACCACAATCTGTACAGCATTCCTGGCTTACGTCGGTATTTCAATCGGTAAGGATTGGGATTCATTCAAAAAAATTGGTTGGAGAGGAGTTATTATTACAGTTTTCGTAATTGTCGGAACCTACCTTGGTTCTGCAACAATTGCAAACATAATGCTGTTCCTAACCGGAGTGATTTAATCAATCTTACCATGATAACAGCAGCAATTCCCAAATCAACAATAGGAACATTCACCAATGCATTAACCGTTACTTTAGTTATTGCAATTATTCTATTTATCATATTTTCATTGATTTCCACAACAGGATTGGTCAGATTTGCAAAATTCGAAAGAGGAACCGAAGGTTTAAGATTCAAGGAAATACTGAAGGACATGTCAAAAATCGGCTTTGTAAAAATTATTGTTACATTGATTGTAATTTATATAATCGCATTTGCCTTAACAGTTGTCATCGGACTAATCGGATTGATTCCATATATCGGCGTTTTCATAGGCATTTTTGTCGGAGTTCCGTTTATACTATTGTTTATGCACAGAGCTATCGGCTTATTATATGCTGATGCATAACATTAACTTTTTTCTTTTTTTAAACCTCTTTTATATCCTTTTTATTTTTTATGAAAATTATTGTTATTATCAAAAGGACTACAGTTATCATTATCATCATTGAAGAAGTCATTCTAAATGAACCGACAGAAAGCTGATTATGGGTGATATTTCCATTTGATAGAATCTGCATTATCACAACCGTTAATGATGAACCTATTGCACCTATGACCTGTCTTGTGGTATTGTTGATTGCGGTTGCATCCTCAACATCTCCTGCCACGACACTCATTGCCCAAGTAATTGAAGGGGATAAACCCAACCCACAGCCGATTCCCCTGATTAACTGGGTTATTAACAGATATTCAAATGTGGAATTCATGTTATATGTCATCATGCAAACAAATCCAATAATATTCATAATTGATGAGGCTATCAAAACTGGCTTTATTCCAATCTTATCGGCCATGATAGGACTAATAAAATTAAACACTATCATAATCAATGCTGCAGGGAACAATATGAGTCCTGATTCCGTTGGGGAGTAATATGCCACATTTTGAACAAACAGGGGCACCATAACATTTATCCCACACATCATGAAATAAAGCAATGCAGCAAAGACGGTCCCATACACAAAATACTTATTTTTTAGCACTTTTAAGTTAACGAGAGGTTTTTCAATTTTATTTTGACGTTTGACAAATATTATTAATGTCACTATTCCAATAATTATTGGTAAAATCACATAAATAAAACTAAATCCAAACTCTGCGATATTTGAAAATCCAATCATCAATCCTACACAAAAAAGTATTGACAATATCAATGATGGAAAGTCCAGTGGATAATGTTCTGTTTCAAGTTCGAAGTTTGCAAGAATCATTGATAAAATCAGGATTACAACCGCAATTATTGCAAGGAATTCAAAAATTACTCTCCAATTAAACAGATCAATTATGATTCCTCCTAATGTCGGCCCCATTGCAGGTACAATTCCAACCAGAAATCCCATTAGTCCCATGAAAAATCCCCATTTTTCTTCAGGCATTATTCTAAAGATTAATATCTGACCTATTGGCATTAGAATGCCTGTTCCCATAGCTTCGAGTATCCTTCCAACAATCATTATTTCAATGCTTGTCGCTAAAAAACAAAGTACAGACCCTATTATGAACAATATGAGTGATGTTGTCAATATTGTTTTGATTTTAAATCTTTTTGTAATGTATGCTGTTGGAGGAATCATCACTCCCAGCACCAATAGGAATACTGAGTATGTCCATTGGGCGGTTGCAGAAGAAATTGAGAAATCCTGCATATAATAAGGTAAACTTGTTGTTACGATACTTTGTGAAATTAATGTGACTGCAGAAGCCAAAATAAGTATAATTAAGGTAATTAATCCATTCTTATTTTCAAATTCCATCATAATTTTTCCTGTGAATTTAGTTATCTAAGCAATAATTATTGATTTTTTTCTTTAAATAATTTAACAAAACCCTATTTTAAAAAGATAATTGAAATCTTTTTAAACAAAATCACATTTTTGAAATGAATTCCATTAAATGCTTTTAAAATACATTTCAAAAAAAAAATCTTAAAAAAAAAGTAGAAGCAATCAAAAAGATTGCTTAAGTTTCTATTCTGAAAGGTATATGCTTACACCTTCAACTATAAGACCTACACCGATAAGGATTGCAGCGAAAAGTGGTTGGGTAAGTGACATTCCTCCAAGAGCAAATGCAATAATACCTAAAATTATAAGCAATACTGCAGCAATTTTGGCTATGCCCTCTCCTGAAAAGATACCTGCAATACCTATTAAGATCATTAGAATACCAATAATATAGAATTGGATACCTAAAAGGAAGGACAACGCACTAATATTGAATACAAACAATAGCCCAAATATAATTGCTAGAATTCCAACAATTATATTAAATGCTGAAAATCCGGATAGTATTGCTGCTATACCTAAGAATACTAAGCTTACTCCAATAAGAACAGATATAAATCCAGTACTGAAAATAGGGAAAATTATAAAAATTAATCCTAAAATAATAGACAATATCCCAGCTGACTTATTAGCTTCCATATTTTTCCTCCATATTTTTGTTATGCTCACTTTTCAAGTGAACTGTTAAATAATTCAAAAAGCAATTATGCTTTCCTGTCTATATTTTTTTACATCATCTTATATTAATTTTATACGAAAAATATGATTTGATAATGTAATCAGCTTTCAGGATTATCAAATAATTCATTTGAAAGTTTCCGGCTTAAATAGCCATAGAATTCCTGCACAATAGGTATCTTAATTAAGCTTGCATCCTTATCAAATGACTGAAATTCAATCAATTATCCTTTTTATAGTCAATTATCGCATATATTCTTTTGATGCTTGAAAATGAAGTTTCAATAGTGGCCATCGAGGAACTTAATTTTTTAATAGGATCTGTCAATAATTGCCCATACATGATAACTGCCAATAGAGTTCCTAAATGTATTTCATTAACTGATAAAAAGTAAATCCCTGCAATATAAACTGTTATCTTACCTACATTTGTCAATAATGTTGTAACAGGCACCATAATATTGGTAACGTTTTTGGATTTGATATAATAGTCAATTACAGTTTGATTGATTTTTTTAAACCCCTTTTCATGGAATGAATTACGATTTGACAGCCCTCTTTCAAAATAGCTCATCAACCGACCTAACTGCTTTTGATGACCATCATAATAGTTTTTAGCCTTATAATCACATACAAAAAAGCAAATTGCATAAATCGGCAATATCACAAGATATACTAAGCTCAATCTAAAGTCTGTCAGCACCATCAATACAATTACAAAGATTATCAATAGGATTTGCGCATAAATTTCAGTAAATTTGGAAGAAACAAACTCCCTTATGTTCATCACATCGTTGTTTAATCTGGATAGAACAAGACACTTTGAATTTTCCTGAATGAAATCGGAACCGACAGCATCAAGCTTATCAAATAATCTCATTCTTAACTTATATGCCACCTTTTCACCAGTGGCTCCCATGATTCTCTTTGGAGGTAATTTAAACAGATATCCTACAGAATACAATACCAACAACAGGGCAAGACTACTGTAGATAGCCGGATCATTAGTTGAATTCCAATTGGAAGCCAATAAATCAACAGTCTTTCCAGCCACTTTTGGGGCATAAACCATGCACAATGTGGATATAGTAAGTAAAATCATGGATATTCTTACTTTGGTCTTATCCTCATTTAATAGTTCAGTGAATTTTTCAGAAATGCCCTTTCTTTCGGCCCATATGCCTTTATCCTCTTGAGCAATATCATCCTCAACAATCTCTATTTCTTTTAGATTGTCATTTGTGCCTTCAGATTTTATGATTTTATCTTCAATAGTCAGGACTTCCTCCAAACGCACGGAAGTTGCATATGCACGTGGCCATCTGTCAATTAAAGCAGGAATATTCGCAAGAGTGGTGATGAAGTATGCGACATATACCAGAATAACGAATGAATCAATAACACTGTCGGTTTCAAATCCGATGGTGTATCCGGAATTGACCATTGCCAATGTAACCAAGACAATAACATATAAACCCCACATCAATACTGGTCCTAGGTAATATTGACTTTTAATATAAATGACATTTTTATCGTAGGAGTTCTCACATGCATCTTCAAATTCTACTTCATACTCCGGTTTATTGAATGGAATCCTTCCAGCTATATCATTGATTTTGGACAGGAACAACAAGTTCAGTTTTCCGTATGTCTTTTTAGCTCTGAAAAATATTTCCACAATCTGTTTCATTCTCCAAATTACAATCATGGCAAGAATGCCAACAAATCCTAAGAAAAATAATGCATAAGTTCCGTCAATCAATGCTATTTCATATACAATTGCTACGAATGTAACCGGTATCAGCATGAACTGTTCGAGTATCATCACTATAAATCCCTGTTCGGATGACATCCCTCTGGTTGAACGTGTAACCAGCCCGGAAATCTTAAATTTGGCAATTTCCTTATCAGGCAGGTTCATCAGAATATGAAATATTTTCTCACGGACAGTATATGCGGATTTTGAAGCCACCCTTGTTGTGAGAAAAGAGATGACATAAACGGCAACCATTGAAATGACTGTATACATTAACATGTATAATCCGGACCTGAAAAGCACATCGGCTTTCTGTTCTTTGACTCCAGTCAAAGCCGCACCGAACAAATCAATTATTTCCATTTGAACGAATGTCTGAATGATTATTAATGCGAAAATAATCACTATTGTTTTCCATTGGGGTTTTAATGAAACACTCAAAAACTTTCTCATGATAATAGTATAGTTTTTAAACAATAAATATACATAAAATAATGAAACATGAAAGTAAAGCATATCTTCCAAAAGTGAGAAGAAAAAATAAGTATTTGTTATGTATCAATATAACTCATGAAATAGTTGTACTACTTATCGAAAATTTTAAAAAAATATTTTAACATGATATTCTATTTAATTTCACCAATGATTAAA
>CAMNJW010000039.1 GCA_946541845.1 uncultured Methanobrevibacter sp. | reverse complement strand
TTTAGGATACCAATCTGATTTCTTTGATGGGTGATAATTCTTCTCATTGTTGTTAAAAGAATCAACATTGCAATTAGAATAAATACCACCGGGAAAATACCTCCCATCATACTGTGCTGGTCCATTTCCTCTGCAAACTGACTAACGCTTGTATGCTCTGACCTTTCAACAAATGAGTTGTAGTAGCCATCCATATGATAGTCAAGAATGTCATTATAGTCTTCAGGTGTTCCATCAAATTTAACATTCAAAACGTTGTATGGAACTGTATCTGCCGGAAATGCCTTATATGAAAGGTATGCGAAACCTATTTTATTAAAAT
The DNA here is from genome assembly GCA_946541845.1 of uncultured Methanobrevibacter sp. Taxonomy (GTDB): domain Archaea; phylum Methanobacteriota; class Methanobacteria; order Methanobacteriales; family Methanobacteriaceae; genus Methanocatella. Next base: position 12,671 of record CAMNJW010000039.1, on the reverse strand, counting down.
CCGGAATAATGGATGAACTTGAAGCATGATAAACATATTCCGGAGAGTATCCAAGTCCCTTGATTTCCTTATCGATTGTATAACCCTCGAACTCGAACTTGATTTTATCTCCAACTTTCAGGCCTTTGGCATCAGCAAAGCTTTTATCAAGCCAGACACCATCCTTATCATTGATATCCAACTTCTTACCTTCAAGCAGATAGAATTTTGATATGGTGTTATTCTCTACAAAATGCAGTGTAACATCGGGGTCATTGTCAAAATCTGCTACCGAATCGACCACCAACTGCCTTTCCATTTGAGTAGTTGCCCCTAAGCAGTCTACCTGATATAAAAATAAATCATTGATGTAGGCTGAATAGATCCAACCGTCGGCCAGATTAGTATCTTCATAAAAGTTATCACTATTTACCTCAAGGCCCACTGATTCTCCACCGACACCTGCAAACACAAATACCCCTAAAAATGCCATTAAAAAAATAGATATGAATTGGGCTTTGTGCTTGGAGATGTCTCTCAACATCTTCCTGAAAAGCATCTGCTCACCAGTCTAAATCGGTGACCTTTTTTGGATTTTCATTAACTACCATGCTTTCAATTTGTCCGTTCTTAATACGGATTACCTTGTCAGCAGCTTCGGCCAGGATTGCATTGTGAGTTACAATAACGACAGTAGTGTTTCTGTTGTTACTCATGTCCTGAAGTAAATTCAAGATTAAAACACCAGTCTTGGAATCCAATGCTCCTGTTGGCTCGTCACATAAAAGCATTGTTGGCTGTTTAGCTACCGCTCTTGCAATAGACACTCTTTGCTGTTCCCCACCTGATAATTGTGCAGGGAACTGATTTGAATGGCCTTTTAAACCTACAGAATCAAGAACAGCCTCACCGTTGATATTTACATCAACGATGTCCTTCATCAACTCAACATTTTCCAAAGCAGTTAAATTTGGAATTAAGTTATAAAACTGAAAAATAAAACCGACATTTTTTGCCCGGTATTCTGTTAATTGATTATCATTAAATGACTCAACATGATTTCCATTTACGATAATCTGACCTGAAGTTACTGAATCAAGTCCTCCTAAAAGGTTTAAGAGGGTTGATTTTCCAGCACCTGACGGTCCAAGAATCACTACGAATTCACCTTCTTCAATTGTGAAGTTTACGTCATCCATAGCTTTTAAAATGTGATCTCCAGATTTATACTCCTTGTTCACATTTTTGAATTCAATAATAGTACTCATGTACACACCTTCTTTTATATTATTTAACTATTTTATTATATATTAACATAAGTATTTAAAATTTAGGTTAACCTAAAAATTAAAATTTTCAAAAATAAAATGGGAGTTAAATCTCCCATTCGCCGCTTAACTTTTGTAATTCAACCATCCTTTTAAACAATCCATCATTTGCAATCAATTCATCAGGTGAGCCTTGCTCTGCAATTTTCCCATCATCCAAAACAACAATCTTATCTGCATTTGCAATTGTACGCATTCTGTGAGCGATGATAATCACTGTCTTATTTTTTATCAATGTAGACAATGCCCTTTGGATTTTGGTTTCATTTTCAACATCCAAAAATGATGTTGCCTCATCTAAAAGGATAACGTTTGCATCCTTAAGCAATGCCCTTGCAATTGATATCCTTTGCCTTTGACCCCCTGACAATAGCTCACCGTTTTCACCTATGACAGTGCCATATCCGTCAGGAAGCTTTTGAACAAACTCATCACATTCTGCAAGCTTTGCCGCTTCAATAACCTCTTCATCGGTTGCATCCTTTTTTCCAACCCTAATGTTTTCCAGAATAGTGTTGTTGAATAGAATCACATCCTGGAAAACAATTGAAAAGTTTTCTAAGAGCTTTTCTGAGTCAAGTTTGGATAAATCCTGTCCTCCCAAACTGACGCTTCCGGAAACGGGATCCCAAAATCTTGCAGCCAGTTTTGAAACGGTTGATTTACCTCCTCCTGAAGGTCCAACAAGTGCAGTCACCTCACCCTGACGGGCAGTGAAACTTATATCTGTTAAAACATCCTTCAAGTCATCATAGTTGAAGTTGACATCCCTAAATTCAATGTCATAACCATCAAGGGAATAATCGGTAAGCCCTCCTTCAATGACTTGAGCTTCGATTTCTTTGCTTCTCTCAATCTTGATGTCCATCATCAATATTTCAGATAAAAACATCAATCCGTTTTCAACAGGTGCATAAATTGATGCGGAAGCTATCAAAAATATCAAAAGAGTGTAGATTGACACTTGCCCATTCATGATTAAATAGGAGCCAAATAGGATAACTGAAACTATTCCCAATTTCAAAACAACATTTCCAGTGATAACCCCTGCGGATGCCATCAGTTCAGCTTTTATTCTTGACCTTTCAACCCTGCTTGTAAGGCCGGATAACTTAGACAGATATTCCTGTTCATAGTTGTATGATTTTAAATCCCTAATTGATTCAATGCATTCCTGCATAGAGTCGCCACAATCAAGTAAATCGACCATAACAATTTCTGAACCTTTTTGAACAAGATTTCTTGAAATATACATTATTCCAAATGCAACAGGAACGACCCATAGCAATGCTATTGCCAGTCTCCAGTCAAACATCAGAAGACCAATAGCTACAAGTATCAAAGACAATATTGAGCCCAATAGCTGTGGAATCGCATGTGAGAAAACATGCTCCAAATCAGTGCAGTCATTCATTATTGTTGAAGTCAAATCCGCCAAGTCCCTTTTTTCAAAAAATGATAGCGGAAGCTTTCTTAAATTTTCACCAAGATTAATTCTCCTGTTTTCGCTTTCAACATATGTTGTGTTGTATACGAAGTGATACTGTTTCCATGAAAATACAAATATGATTCCCAGAATAATCAGTATTGCCACTATGAACATTCCCAAATTGGGTTCGACGATTTCGCCACCCATCAGAGGTCCGATCCAAATATAAAGAAGCAATGCGTATAATCCTACCGGAAACATGAAAGAAATGTTTTGAAGAGCAGTGTAAATTATTCCCTTAACAAGATTGTCGGAACCTTTTTTAGTAAGTCCGAATCTTTTAGTAAAATACTCTGATAACATTTATATCACCTCACTTTTGACTTTCCATTGAATGGATTGGTTAAACTCATCCCACATCCTTGAATATAATCCGTTATTTTCAACCAACTCAGCATGATTTCCCTCTTCGACAATACGGCCGTTTTCAACTACAAAAATATTATCAACATTCTGGACTGTTGAAAGCCTGTGCGCAATCATGATGACTGTCTTGTCCTTGGTGATTTGTGAAATTGCCTTTTGGATTAAATATTCATTTTCAGGATCCGCCAATGCAGTGGCCTCATCCAAAATGATGATTGGTGCATCCTTAAGTATTGCCCTTGCAAGTGCAATTCTTTGTTGCTGACCTCCTGAAAGGTATGTTCCTTCACTTCCGATTACAGTATCAATTCCCTGAGGCAATTCCGCTATAATATCATCACACTGAGCAAGACTTAATGCCTTTAAAACCTCTTCTCTTGTGGCGCCTTTTCGACCGATTGCCACATTGTTGAAAATTGAATCCTTAAACAAAGTGGTGTTCTGGAAAACGAATGAGATATTTTCCATCAGCTCCTTTGTTGAAATGTCCCTTACGTCAACATCACCAATTCTGATTGATCCGGAATTGACGTCCCAAAATCTTGGAATCAATGACGCAATTGTGGTTTTACCTCCCCCTGATGGACCGACCAATGCAACAGAGTCGTTCTCATTAATCCTTAGGCTAATATCATTTAGGATATGATCATCTGAATCTGTTTCATCATAATCAAATATCACACCTTCAAATTCTATTGAATGGCCTTTAGGCCTTTGAGGGTTTGATGTTTCAACTAAAGGCTTTTCGTTTAGAATTTCCTCTATGCTTTCCATTGCATAGCTTGCAAGCATCCAATCCTGTGAGACAGACATGATTTTATTCATCATTACCGCACAAATCGGTGTGAAAATAACATAGAACAGGAAATCCGCCAAGAATTTGACATCCACAACAGATCCTGCAAGCAATATTCCCGCTGGAATCAATAGAGCAAAAAATCCGTTTATGGACACTGTGAATGCAGTCATAGGAAGCTGAGTTGACAGGGCATAATTTGCTGAGAATTTTCCATAATTCCTGATTGCGTCTATGAAGTTTTTAAATGAATAAACACTTTGCTGGAATGCCTTTGTAACTGGAATTCCCCTGACATATTCCACAGCTTCACCATTCATTTTTTCCAGATACATTTGATACTGAGCCATCACATTCTGTGATTCCTTGGAAAACATCGGATACATGAATATGAAACATAATATGATAGGTATTAAACAAATCAAACCTAAAATCCAATCAAAACTGAATAACAACACTAGAAATACAATTGGTGTGACAATTGCTCCAACCAAATCAAATAGGTTGTGTGCAAGAAATCCTTCAGTCTTGGATGTGCTGAAATCAATCACCTTTCTCAAGCCTCCGCTGGTGTGATTTGAAAAGTATCCAAGCGGCAGCTTAAGCAAATGATTCATAGCTGCATCTTTCATGTTTTTTTCATTTTTAAATGCTGATAGGTGAGTGCCCATCAAGCCACAGAAGTTAAGGGCTATTCCAAGCAACGCATAGAAAAATGCATTGAAGGCATATTCACCTATGTTTTGTGCCTGTGAAAAATCTGGAGCTACCGCCAGAAGTGCATTGACAACGTTCCATATGTAAATAAATGGAATTAACAAACATATAGCACTCACGGCTGAAAATATCATTCCTAATATGGTTAAATATTTGTAATTTCCAGAATAATTCAATAATCTGATAAATTTATTATTACTTTGAGAATTTGACATTAATATCGCCTTATAATTTAATTTAGGTTTACCTAAAAATTTAAATTAATCTAAAAAGACAATCCCTTTAAAATTATTGAAAAAACAAATAAAAGAGTAATTTAAGCTTTTTAATAAAAAATAAATTAAATAAACCTATATTCAATTATAAAATTGATTTGACTACATATATAAATGTATTTGAACTAAAAAGACAAAATATATACCAAAAGGACAATACTAATTTTTGTAGTCTGAAGGTGTGCATCCGACATGTTCTTTGAATGCCTGTGAAAATTTGGAAGGAGATGCATATCCAACTTTCCTTGAAATTTCAGAAATGGACAATTTATCCTCTTCAATCAGCTTGCAAGCGTAATCAAGCTTATATTCCTTTCTCCATTTGAAAATTGGCTTTCCATAAACCTCTTTAAAACAATTTTTCAATGTGGTTTTGCTTATTCCATATCTGGTTGCCAACTCATCAAGAGTGATTTTACTAGACAAATCAGAAATCAAATCCTTCTTTACACTTTCAACTATCTCAACCTGCTTTACTGACAGCGAAAAATTGTCGTTTGAAACAAAATTGGTGATTGAAAAGAATAGCAACAATTCAATGCATTTCAATTTGTAATAGGATTCCTTAATCCTTTCATCAACATCATACAGCTCGCCGATTACATGGTCAATTTTCTCGTTGGAGCGAACCAGACGATAACCGTTTGAATTTTCAAGTTCCTCATAAAATTCAACCAAGTCAAAATTGGGAATATATCCCTTAATATACTCATTTGCCAAATCCACATCAATGAAAATCTCCAAACCACTATAATAACCTAAAGGAAAATCCGGAAGTGTTCTTGTCAAATAGTGAATGCTGATGCATAAATCCCCCTTTCCAAAATAGATTACCTCATCATCACCAACAGTATATGCATACCTGCCATTAAGGCAATGATTTATTTCAAGAAATCTGGAAGAGACTTCCTCTTCTATAAATACTTCATCGTAATTTTCCAAATCAATATCAATGAATGCAAGGATTATTCCTGGAAACAATGGATAAGTTTCCAATTTTCCGCATTCCCCCAAATCAACAATCTTCTTATCACCGTCATCAATTATTGAAAAATCGGGAATGACCACATCACTCAAGAGATCATAGAGATTTTCATTCATAATATTTAATATATCCACAATACATATAAAACATTTCAAAACAAATAATTATAATATACTAAAATATTACAGGAAAAATGTAAATGTCATTTAAAAAAGATGAAATGTTAATAATGCCTGCAGTAGACATTAAGAACGGAAAATGTGTACAGCTTGTTCAAGGCGAACCTGGAAGTGAAATGGTTGAAATAGAAAATCCAGAACTTGTTGCTCTCCACTGGGAAAGCTTAGGTGCGAAGAACATACATGTTATTGATTTATCTGGAACCATTGACGGTGAAACCAGTTTCAATGTGATTAAAAAAATATTGAAGGAGATTTCTGTTCCAATCCAATTGGGCGGCGGAATCAGAGACATTGATTATGCAAAGAAACTCCTGGATTTAGATATTGAAAGAATAATCATTGGAACAATGGGAATACAACATCCTGAAACCATTACTGAACTATCCGATGAATACGGCTCAGATAGAATTATGATTTCCCTTGACAGCAAAGACAATAAGGTTGTAATCAAAGGTTGGCAGGAAAAAATCGATAAAAGTCCAGCGGAGATTTCACAGGAATTCAAAGAGCATGGTGCAGGCAGCATCCTATTTACAAATGTGGATGTTGAAGGACTTTTAGGTGGCTTTTACACAGAACCTGTAGAAGAACTGAAAAAATCTGTTGATTTACCTATTGTTTATTCCGGAGGAATTACAACAATAGACGACATTAAAAAATTAAATGAAAGTGGTGTAGAAGGAGTAGTAATCGGCTCTGCACTATATAAAGATAAGATTGATTTAACTGAAGCTTTAAAATACCAAAAGAGGTTATGAAATGAAAGTAATGGCGACCGGAACATTCGACATACTCCACCCAGGGCATGGAGTTTATTTGGAAGAGTCCAAGAAATTAGGTGGAGAAGATGCCGAGCTTTATGTTGTTGTAGCGCGTGACGCAACAGTTGAAAGGCGTAAAAGAGTGCCGATTGTTGGAGAAGACCAACGTTTAGAACTAATCAAAATGTTAAAACCCGTAACTGATGCTTATTTAGGTGATGCAAATGGGGACGTGTTCAAGATTGTCCGTGAAATCGACCCAGACATCATCACTGTAGGTGCTGATCAAAACCATGATATCGACAAATTGCAGGCCGCAATAGATAAAAGAGGTTTGAAGGCAAAAGCGGTTCGTATTGAAAAGTATCGTGACTGTGAACTTGACAGCAGCTGTAAGATTATTAGAAAAATTCAAAATACCGATTTTAAAGGAAAAATCATGGATCATTGTGAAGATTAAGGAGAGTATGATATGTTTAAAGTAGCAATTATAGGAGCAAGTGGATATACCGGAGGAGAACTTTTAAGAATGTTATTGAACCATCCAGAAGTGGAAATAACAGATATTACTTCAAGACAATATGAAGGTACTCCAGCACATAAAATCCATCCACACATTAGAGATTCAGGACTTGTATTTAAAAACAAAGCACCATCCGAATTGGATGCTGATGTAGTATTTACAGCAACACCACATGGAGCTTCAATGAAAATCGTACCTGAAATTTTAGACACAGGTGCAAAAGTAGTTGACTTGAGTGGAGACTACAGATACAGGGACACTGAAGTTTATGAAAAATGGTATGGAATGGAACACACTGACAAAGAGAATAAAGGAGTGTTTGGGCTTCCAGAACTATACAGGGATGAAATCAAAAAGGCAAAACTTGTTGCAAACCCTGGATGTTTCCCAACAGGAGCTATCTTATCCTCATACCCACTAGTTAAGAATGACTTGGTGGACAGAATAATCATTGATTCAAAAACTGGAGTGAGCGGCGCAGGAGTAAACCCATCCGGCACAACACACTATCCAAATATTGCAGATAATGTCAATCCATATAAAATATCCTCACACAGGCACATGTCTGAAATTCAACAGGAATTACATGGATTCGATGACGTGAAAGTTTCATTCACACCACATTTAGTGCCAGTAATCAGAGGAATTCAAACTACAAGCCACAGCTTCTTAAAAGAAGAACATTTAGACATTACTCCTGATGAAATCAGAGCATTATACGAAAAAGAATACGGCGAAGAATACTTTATCAAACTTATGGATGAAGGAGAAATACCACATTTAAGCTCAGTTAGAGGATCCAACTTTGTACATATCGGAGGATTTGAAATTGACGAAACCGGAAGACTTGTAATGTTATCCTGCATTGATAACCTCGTCAAAGGTGCATCAGGCCAAGCGATTCAAAATATGAACATCATACTTGGCATCAATGAACAAGCAGGATTAACTCACTTCGGTCTTCATCCTTAAAACAGAAGAGGGGATAAAATGGCTACACTGATAATTTATTATTCACAAGGTGGAAAAACAGATTTAGTAGCTAAGACATTAGCTCGTAGTTTAAGAGCTAGTTTAGTGAGAATTCATGATTTGAAAAATCGTGAAGGTTTTAAAAATAGGTTATTTGCTTCAATAAATGCATTTAGAGAAAATAAAACTGACATTATACCTGCGAAGGTTGATATTTCCCAATATGATACAATAATTTTCGGAACACCAACCTGGTCAGGCAATCCTACCCCTGCAATTCTGACCATTATTGACAGATGCAACTTGACTGGGAAGGATGTCATGCTATTTGCCACTATCGACTCCAATAGGGGTGAAACAAATATCGAAAGGCTTGAAGAAAAAGTTAAAATGCGTGGAGCAAGAGTTATTGAAAGTTTCACAATTGCTACTAAAGACAAAAGTCCTGAAAAATTAGTTAACGACACTGAGGCAATTATTGAAATGAAAGATTTAAAAATGTATGTAAGGTAGATTAAAGTGACTAAAACCAACAAATCAGAATTAAAAATTAAGGCTATTGAAAACGGAACAGTAATTGACCATATTACTGCCAACAAAGCCCTACATATTCTTAAAATTTTAGGTCTTCCAGACCCTGAAACAAGAAATGTCACAGTGGCTATGAACGTTTCTTCAAAAGAAATCGGCAGAAAAGACATTGTGAAAATTGAAAATAGGGAATTGGACCACGAAGAGTTAAATCAAGTTGCTTTGATTGCTCCAAAAGCTACAATTAACATCATTCGAGATTTCAAACCTATTAAAAAAGATAAAATTGTACTACCTGAAAAAATTACTTCAATTATCAAGTGTACAAATCCAAAATGCATCACTAACTATGAGAATGAACCCATTGAACCAATTTTCAATGTTGTTAATGAGTATCCTCCAGTAGTAAGATGCCACTATTGTGAAAAATTAATAAAAACAGAAGATATCGATAAGCAATTCGAATAATCTTCTATTCTTTTTTTAGATAATCTGCTAACCGTTTAGATAAAGCAAGTATTGTTAATATTGGAGGTTTTCCAGGTGATATAGGCAATACACTTGCATCACAGACAAACAGATTTTTAATTTCAGTTTCCAAATTGCTGTCAACTATTTCACCAATTTTAGCAGTTCCGCCAGGATGTGCTCCCCTATAAACTGTAGAACCTATTGTTTTTGGGTCAACACCTGCTCTTTCCAATATGAATCCTGCAGTGGCAGTTCCTTCAGCCAAATATCTGATATCTGTTATTGTGTTGATTTTAACAACATCCCCGTCATCATCAACATACCCCTTGCATTCATCAGGTGTTTTGACCATGATGCTTAATATGTCCGCATCAGTTACATTGTCATCAGGAATGTTTGCACGTATGAATGATGAAAAATGAGGAGATAATACAAAGTTTTCGCCTACTACTAAACCTCCCATCTGCACTTCAGTATTAAAGTTAATGTCCTTTAGATATCCTCCAACGGAAACGAACGGATCAAAGAATATTTCACGGCCGGCTTCACTGATTCCGGAATTTCTCAAAATCAATGTTGAACCGATTGCGCCTGCAGATAAGACCACCTTATCTGCTTCAAGGATTTCTTCTACATTATCTTTGACATATTTTATGCCACATACTCGACCATTTTCCTCAAGCACTTCTGTTACTTCAGATTCACATATTAATGTTGCGCCAGCTTCAACCGCTTCATCAATAAAGTCCTTTCCGGACCATTTTGCATCTGCAGGACATCCGAATGCACATTTTCCGCATTGAATACAGTCCTCTTCCCGGATTGCCTTAGGCATTTTAAGGGTTTCAAGTCCTAATTCACGACCGGCATCCAAAAATGCCTGTGTACCCTTACCGATATGGGAATCATCAAGTTGATGGACGTTTATTAACTTTTCAACATATTCATATGCTTCAGACAAATCAACATCATAGTCCAGCAACTCCTCGTCAAGCGCCCTCACCATGTTTGACATTGACACGATAGTTGCCCCGCCAATACAGGTTGTTGTGAGCAAGTCTACGTCTTCAGAGTATTTATCATAATAGTTGAATGCATCTTTTGATTTTATATATGGTCCTTTTTCTAAAATAGTTACTTCAAATCCATTTAAAGCAAGTTCACGAGCCAAAATTCCTCCGCCCGCACCGGTACCTGCAATAACAATCATTAAATCACCACAATTTATAAATTTAACACGTGTTATATTATTTTTCTTACTATATAAAAACTACTATTATTTTTTGCAGACCGGACAAATATAATTAATTAAAAAACTTTTATTACATATGTAAACAAAAACTAATAATATATTAATCTTTTTGAGTGATAAAATGGAAGAATATATTGATTTATTCGAAAAAGTTATTGCACAAACAAGCCCAAAAGTAGATTACATTGACATTAGAACAGGGATGAGTGAGAACACATCCATATTGATGAAAGATGGAGATGTCGATGAAATTAACACTGGAATGAGCCTAGCAGCAAGAGTAAGAGTGTTAAACAATGGAGCATGGGGTTTTGCATACACAACAGACTTATCTAAAATAAATGATATTACTGAAACTGCTATAAAATTCTCTAACTCACTTAAAGGAGATGTAAGTTTAAGTGAAACAGACATTATCAAAGATAAAATAGCAGTAGATGTTAAAATACCATTTAAAGACATATCTATTGAAGAAAAAAAAGACATAATGAAAGACGCCAGTGATGCTGCAACAATAGAAAAAGTAAACAGTACCACAGTCAGCTATGGAGACAGCGAATTAAACGAATTATTCATGAACAGTGAAGGAAGCGAGATTCAAGTAAAAACTTCAAGAGTGAGAATGGCTTTAAATGCATCTGCAACAGACGGTGAAATAATACAATTCGGACATGGAAGTCTTGGAGGAGTAAAAGGATTTGAAGTAATAGCAGATGAAGACATTGAAGAGTTTGGAAGAAAAATTGGTCAAAAAGCCGTCAGACTACTTGATGCAAAACCTGCACCTTCCGGAAACTTCCCAGTAGTAGCAGACCCTGAATTGACAGGAGTCTTGATTCACGAAGCTTTAGGCCATGCCGTTGAAGGGGATTTGATTCTGCAAAACGATTCAATACTTAAAGATAAAATAGGGACACAAATTGCATCCGACATTGTCAACATTTTTGATGATGCAAGCCTAAGGGACGGTTTCGGATATTATCCATATGATGTTGAGGGAGTGAAAACAAAACCTAACCAACTAGTCAAAGATGGAAAATTGATTTCACTTTTAAACTCAAGAGAAACTGCATCCAAACTAAATATGAAGTCCTCAGGAAATGCAAGATCCCTTATTGCTGATCAACCAATTGTGAGAATGAGCAATACTTACCTTCAGCCTGGAGACAATACCTTTGAAGAACTAATTGAAGACATTCCCGATGGAATTTATCTTAAAGGTTCAAGAGGAGGGCAAGTTGATACAGGTAAAGGAATCTTCCAATTTAACGCTGCTGAAGGTTATTTAATCAAAAAAGGAGAAATTGCCACTCCGTTAAGAGATGTTTCCTTATCCGGAAATATTCTTGAAACATTGAAAAATATAGACGCTATTGGCAATGACTTTAAACTGAGCGTAGGATTCTGTGGAAAAGACGGACAAACCGCACCTGTAGGTGACGGCGGACCTCACACAAGAATTTTAAATGCACTAGTCGGAGGAATGGGATAATGATAAGTGATAGAGCTGGGCAATACTTAGTTGACTTCGCCAAGGAATCAATCAGGCATTACTTGGAAACCGGAGAATATCTCGAAAAAGGCGAAGATTATCCAATTGAATTAGATGAAAAATTAGGAGTATTTGTAACTTTAAACAAAAGAAACAATTTGAGAGGATGCATTGGATATGCCGAACCGATTAAACCTGCAATTGAAGCTACAATTGATGTTTCTGTTGCAGCGGCAGTGAACGATCCAAGATTTCCAAAAGTAACTTTAGATGAATTTGAAAAGCTGGATTTAGAGGTTACCGTTTTAACAAAACCTGAAATGATAATAGTTGCTCATCCTGACCAATATTTTGATGAAATTGAAATCGGACGTGACGGATTAATCGTCCAAAAAGGATACTCAAGAGGATTATTACTTCCACAGGTAGCAACTGAAAATAAATTTGATACTGAAATGTTTTTAGAACACACTTGTATGAAGGCAGGAATTAGTGCAGACAGCTGGATGGATGAAAGCTGTGACGTGTACAAATTCCAAGGACAAATATTTA
>CAMNJW010000038.1 GCA_946541845.1 uncultured Methanobrevibacter sp. | reverse complement strand
AAAACTGAAGTTGAAGAAAGTATGGAGCAAATTTTCATTGTTGAAGTTGGAAAAATGACTAAGGGATTAAATACAATCAAGACCCTTACAGAGCTTGCTCCTTTTTTAGGTTTGATTGGTACTGTTATTGGTATATGGATGACATTCAAATCACTGGGGGTTCATCCTGACTCAGCTGCAATGGCTGAAGGTATTTATGTAGCTTTAACAACTACCATTATGGGTTTATTGGTTGCTATTGTATTATTGCCTTTGCATACTTATATTCAAGGTCTTATTGAAGCGGAAATGGATAAAATTGAACTTGCTACAAAAATGACCAACTGGGGATATGCTGTGGTTAAAGTTAGGGTTGATTCTAATGTTGAATGTGCACTTGAAGCATTACAAGAGGCTGAAGGTGTTGTTAACACTAGGCTGATTTCCGACCCATATGCAAATATTAAAGTTTCTTTTAAACCAAGTATGTTAGATAAAAGTATTTCGAATATTATTTTGGAAAAATGTAATGTTAACGCTGAAATTACTGAAAGTAAGCTAAAACAATAGGTGATTAGATTGGCTATTGATGTAGGAAAACATAAAAAGAAGGTTTTGGATAATAAGCCAAGTATTAACTTGGTTCCTTTCATTGATATTCTATTCACAATAATGATATTTTTAGTGGTAACTAGTAATTTTTCAGCTACTGATGTTCAAACGGATGATGCTGATGTTGTAGAAGATGCGAGTGGAAAACCTAATGTTACTGATGTTTCTGGAGATGCAGAATACTATGTAATGCCTGTAGCTAATTTGCATAAGGTTACAGTTAATGGTCAAGATCGCTCGGATGCGATAGCGGGAAGTGCAGTAGGTGTTCAGGCTATGGTAATTGACGAAGGTCAAATCACTATCAAACCTGGTGAAATAGATATTAAAACTCCTGCCGGAATTTCACCGGATAAGGCTGTTCAACGTCCGGAAGTTTAAAAATGAGGAATGAAAATGTATACTGGAAGAATATTATCAACTGGAATGAACTGTGACGGCAAACCTTTTATTGCATATAGGGTTTCAAGCAGGTCATTTCCAAATAGACAATGTCTAAAATTTGAAAAACGTGCGGCTATTGTTCCAAAAGAAGGCTCTGAAAAGGATATTTTTGATAATCCTTACATTACATATAATTGTATTCGTATTGTTGATGATATTGCAATTGTTTCAAACGGGTCTCAAACTGATGTTATAGCAGATAAAATAGCTTTAGGCATGAATATGAGAGATGCTATGGCATATTCCTTGCTTACTATGGATTATGAAAAAGATGATTACAATACTCCAAGAATAGCGGCTGTCGTTTCATCTAGTGCGGATGAAGATGAGTATGACTGCTATATTGGTATTGTCAACGATAAAAAAATATTAGTTGAGCAGGTTCCATACGGAAAAGCGGCTTTCATTTCAACTTATGGAAGTCAGGTGCATGATTTTGTTGAGTTTGAAGCAAAAACATCTGCTGATGCAGCTAAATTTATTTTTGATGAAGGTACTTTTGCAAACTACGAAAAGCCGGTAACTTCTTCAGCAGCTGTTTTTGATGGAGAATGGACTATTGATGTCTATAATCCATAATTTTTTTCTTTTTTTAATTTTTTAGATGATTATTATGAGTATTGAATTATTTGGTTTAGAGGATATTCCCATTGTTGATGGAAACAGCGATATTTCAATAATAATTAAAGAAGCTATTGAAAAGCAAGGCTGTGGCCTTAAACATGGTGATATTGTATTGATTGCAGAAACTTTAATCTCTAAGGCAGAAGAAAATTTCATCAGATTGGATGAATTGGTTCCATCCGAAAAGGCTATTGAACTTGCAGAAAAGTCTAAAAAGGATCCGAAATTAGTCGAAGCCATTATCCAACAGTCCAATGAAATTGTTGAAGTGGGTCCTAATTTCATTATCACAGAAACAATTCATGGTTTTGTCTGTGCAAATGCAGGTATTGATGAGTCTAATGTAGGTGATGGCCTAGCCACTCCTATGCCGGAAAATGCTGATGCATCTGCTTTGGAAATTCGTAAGTTTTTAGAAAATGAATTTGGCGAAGAAATTGCAGTTATTATTACAGATACTCAAGGAAGGGCTTTTAGATTTGGAGCAATCGGTACTGCAATTGGATGTTCTGGAATTTCACCAATTTGGAGAAGAGTTGGTGAGAAAGATTTATACGGCAGGGAGTTGGAAACTACTGAAATTGCAACTTGTGACGAACTGGCTTCAGCAGCATCACTTATTATGGGGCAAGCTGATGAGGGCCTTCCTGTTGTTATCGTTAGAGGATTCGATAGTTTTGATACATTAAGAAATGAAGATTCCAATATCAAATCCGTTCTAATGCCAAAGGAATTTGACGTATTTAGGAAATAAGTGATTATCATGATTACCGTATTATCTGGAGGAACTGGAACTCCAAAATTATTGCAGGGCATAAAAGAATTGGTGCCTCAAGAGGAGTTAACAATAATTGTAAACACTCTGGAGAATGATTATTTTTCAGGCGTATATGTCTCAGCGGATATTGACACTGTATTATATACAATGTCTGACATGATTAACGATGAGTTATGGTATGGCGTTAAGGGAGACACTTTCATTACCCATGAAAGGCTTGAAGAGATAGGATGTCCTGAATTGCTCAGGATTGGAGATATTGACAGGGCAACAAAAATACAAAAGACACAGATAATGAAAGAGTATGGTCTTTTAAAAGCTGTTGAAATTCAATCAGAAAAAATGGGCATCAAATCAAAAATTATTCCAATGAGTGAGGAAAATTCAGAGATTAAGATTATAACTGATATTGGGGAATTGGAATTCCATGACTTTTTAATCAAGCATCAATCAAAGCCTGAAGTTTTGGATATTGAGTTTTCCAAGGTTTCTCCAAGCAAAGGAATTATTGAGGCAATAAGGAACTCTGATGCAGTGATTATTGGTCCATCCAATCCGATAACTTCAATTTCACCGATTTTGTCTTTAGAAGGTGTTCGTGATGCTTTAAGGGATGCTTTTGTTATTGCAGTATCTCCTATTATTGGTTCTGATTCTGTTTCAGGTCCTGCAAGCAAATTCATGAAAGCATTGGATATTGAAGTTTCATCAGTTGGAGTTGCATCATTATATGAAGATTTTTTAGATGTTATGGTAATTGATGATAAAGATGATGATAAAAAAATTAAGGTAAATCAAATAGTTAATAAGGTAATAATTACAAATACAATAATGAATAATTTAGATGCTAAAAAAAATTTAGCTGAAATTATTATTGATAGTATTCCTTAATATTGAAAGGGGCGGTTATTCAATGATACAAATGACTTTAATACAAATTGACAATTACGGGCCTTGGACTGTAACTCCAAGACCTAGAACTGAATCTGATTTACAAATGCTTCAAGCAAATTTATTTGCTGATTTAAACAATCATTTTGGAAATAAAAAAGGTTTAGTTTTCTTTACAAGATTCGATAATTTACTTGCAATTTCAAATGGTCTTGATGAAGAAGATCATTTAAGAATTCAAAGATCTATTAGAAACAGATACCCTATCACTGTCAGTATGGGTGTTGGTGCTGCTGAAACTCCTCACGAAGCTCAAAAATTAGCAACTATTG
Source organism: uncultured Methanobrevibacter sp. (assembly GCA_946541845.1). Classification (GTDB taxonomy): domain Archaea; phylum Methanobacteriota; class Methanobacteria; order Methanobacteriales; family Methanobacteriaceae; genus Methanocatella. Next base: position 9,476 of record CAMNJW010000038.1, on the reverse strand, counting down.
CTTTACAAAAAGCAGGTAGTGCTCAATCCGGGGAAAGAAAAGAAATTTTGGCTATCGATAGTTTAGTTAGTGAAGAAGATAGTTTTGTTCAAGCAGCTCATATTGACATTAACAGCGTTACTGAAACTTTAACTGATATTGAATCTGCTTTTGACACCAGTTTCATGGTTAATAAGGCTCAACATTATTTAATGACTAAATTAATCAAAAAAGGTGCATTATTATTCTTCATTGGTGGAGATAATTTCATGTCCCCATGTAATGGATTAAGTGAAAAAGAAATTGAAGAAATCATGATTGAAATCGATGAAGAGATTGGTATCAAGCTTAAAGCAGGAATTGGTAGGGGCAAGAATGCTGAAGATGCAGCATATATGGCTGATATTGGTCTTGAAGAAATTCGTGCTCATAACAATGAAATGTGGACTTGGGTCATTGAAAAAAAATATTGAGGATAATTATGCTTAAAGTAGTTGCGCCAATGGCGGGAATAACTGACGCTGATTTTTTAAATAAAGTTATTCCATATGGTTTTAATGTAGCTACTTTGGGCGGCTATAGTTTGGATACTCCAACTATTGAAGCAAGTAAAAGAATCATTGAAAGGGGAAGGAAAGAATTCGTATTCCCTTTGGATGTGATTTTCAGCCATATTGAAAGTGAGGTTGCTTCAATTAAGAAAGTTCACAACAATGTAAAAGTTTCAGCTAATGTCCGTGCAACAACTCCACAGCCGATTATTGAAGTGGGTAAAATTAAAGATTTAGATATTGTTGAAATTAACTGTCATTGTCGCCAAGAGGAGATTTTATCTGTTGGCTGTGGTCAGGAAATGCTGAAAAGGGATGATTTAAGGGAATTCATCTCTCAAATTGTTGACAACGTGGATTGTGAAGTTTCAGTAAAAATCAGGGCCAATGTTGATGGTGTCGATACGTTGAGTATTGCTAAGGCCATTGAAGATTCAGGTGCTGACTATTTACATGTTGATGCAATGAAAAAAGGCATTTTTGAAGCTGATTGGGATCTTTTAAATAGAATTTGTGAAAATACTGGCATTAAGGTTATTGGAAATAACTCTGTAAATTCAATTGAAAACGTTAAGAAAATGATTGATACAGGAGTTTACGGATTTTCAATAGCTCGTTCAGTCATTTCCGGTAATTTAGATTTTAATATTACTAATTTTTAATATTTTTTAAAACAATTGTTATTAGAAACTTATATTAATAGTTTAAAATAAAGATTATTTCAATAGGTGATTTCATGGATTTTATAACACTTAAGAATATTACTAAAACATTTGACGGTGTTGATGTTCTTAAAGATATTAATTTGAAGATTAGTGAAGGAGAGACTTTAGGTATATTAGGACGTAGTGGTAGTGGAAAATCTGTTTTAATTAACATGCTTAGAGGTACATTAGATTACAAACCTGATGACGGTCAAATTCTTGTTAATGTAGCAGTTTGTCCAGATTGTTTGGCTGTGGACTCCCCATCTCATGTGGGTGAAAAATGTAGTTGTGGAGCTACTTTAGAAGCTAAAGAAGTTGATTTTTATAATTGTGAAAGAAAATTATTCTCAAGTATCAAAAGAAGAATTTCCATCATGTTACAACGTAACTTCGCATTGTATGACGAAGAAACTGTAATTGAAAATGTAATGAGAGCAATGCCTGATGATAAGGAGTACGAAGAAGGTATTTATGATGCTTTAGAGTTATTAGAAATGGTTCAAATGAACCATAGGATTACTCACATTGCTCGTGATTTAAGTGGTGGGGAAAAACAAAGAGTAGTGCTTGCAAGACAATTGGCTAAAAATCCAATGATGTTCTTAGCTGATGAACCTACCGGTACTTTAGACCCACAAACTGCAATAAAACTTCACAATACCTTGAAAGAAGGTGTTAAAGATGAAGGAATCACCATGTTAATTACTTCTCACTGGCCTGAAGTAATGACTGAATTAGCAGATAATGTTATTTGGTTAGAAAACGGTCAAATTAAAGAGGAAGGAGAACCAGAAAAAGTCGTTGATGAATTTATGGCTACAGTTCCTGTTCCTCAAAAACCAGAAATCCCTGAATTCGGTGAACCTGAAGTGGTTCTTGAAGATGTTAAAAAACATTACTACTCCATTGAACGTGGTGTTGTTAAAGCTGTGGATGGTGTTAGCTTAACCATCAATAAAGAAGAAATATTCGGTATTGTTGGTTTAAGTGGATCTGGTAAAACAACTACTACACGTATGTTAATGGGATTAACTGAACCAAGTAGCGGTGATATTCAAATTAAACTTGGTGATGAATGGATAGACATGACAAAAGTAGGTCCTCTTAATCGTGGACGTATCATGCCATATATTGGTTTATTACATCAGGAATATTCTTTATATCCTCACAGAACAATTTTGGGTAACTTGACCGATGCTATCAGTTTAAATTTACCTGCTGAATTCGGTAAGATTAAAGCTATTCATGCATTGACCACTGTAGGATTTACTGATGATGTTGCAGTTAATATTTTAGATAAATATCCTGACCAATTAAGTGTAGGGGAAAAACATAGGGTTGCTTTAGCACAAGTTTTAATTAAAGAACCTAATTTAATTGTTTTGGATGAACCAACTGGTACAATGGATCCGGTTACTCGTGTTGTTGTAACTGATTCCATATTAAAGGCTCGTACAGAATTAGAACAAACTTTCATTATCATTTCTCACGATATGGACTTTGTTTTAGATGTCTGTGACAGAGCAGCTTTAATGAGGGGAGGTAAACTCCTAGATATAGGTACTCCTGAAGAAATAGTTGATAAATTGACTGCTGATGAAAAAGAAGATATGCTTAAAGAAAATAGATAAGTCTTCTTATTCATTCAATACTTTTTTTATTTTTTTCCAATTTGGACAAAACTTGTCCATCAATTTTTTAAATTTTTTTCCATGATTGAACTCAATTAAATGACATAATTCATGTATTAAGACGTATTCTAAACAGATTGGTGGTTTTTTTGCCAGATTTAAATTGAGTGTTATAATACCATTTTGTTTACAGTTTCCCCAGTTTTTCATTTTTCTAACCTTAATTTCTGCAGGGGTTCTTCCAACGATATTTATGCATTTTTTTGAAGCTTCAGGTATTGCTTTTTGAAGTTCCTTCCTGTAAAATTCGTCTAAGATTTTCTTTCTTTTATCGATGGTGCTTCTTGGAGGCACAGGCAAATAAATAACTGATTTTTCAATATCAACAATGGCTGATTTTATGTTATCATTTTTAATTAATTGCAGAGTATATTCCTCGCCCCATAATTGATGTTTCTCTCCATTTTTATATTTTAATGGGGCTGCAATCTTATTTTCCTGTATCAATCTCTGTTTTTTTAAAATCCATTCTTTGCGGGATATGATGAAATCTCTTATTGCATCATCAGAAAGAAAAATGGGTGCTGATACTTTTACTTCGCCGTTAGGTGGCAAAACTCGAAGATACATGTTTTTAATATTCTTTCGCTCTAATGTGATGGTAATGTCTTCGATAATAATTTTTTCTTTAGTCATGGTATCTATATAAAAATAAGTAAATAAGGTTTAAAAACCTTATTGTGCCATCGGATCAAATCCGAAAACTTTTTTTGCAAGTCCAAATCCGATTGGATATATTGCAATGTTGATTAATAAATATGCAGTTACCCATCTTACAGGCCATAAAATGAATAATAAATCAACAGGCATTCCCATAGTAAGTCCGAATATTGCTGCCATGATAAAACTCATCATTAAACTGATGAAAAATGCCGCTGGGTTCCACAATCCCATTCCGTCACGGTCAGGATTGAAGTGGAATACTTTTTCTGCAAGTCCGAATCCTATTGGATAAATTATTATGTTGATTAATAGATATGCGGTCACCCATCTTATAGGCCACATATATAAGCATACGTCCGGTTCCAGGCCTGGTATGCCTATAAAATATGGAACAATCATACCAAATATTATTGCCATTATCATACTCATCATTAAACTAATAAAGAATGCAGCAGGGTTCCATAATCTCATTTTCAACCTCCATTATTTTATCTTTATTATATTAATGAATTTGAACTTTAAATAACTTTTCATAAAAAAGATTATATATTCATTGTTCAAATAAATTATATTAATATTTTATAATTATTTGATTAATGTTAATGAAAATTATTTTTGGAGGATTATCATGACTTGGGAAGATGCACCGTCTCATATTTGTAGGGGAGGAGATGTAAGGGGACTTGCTTTTTGTTGTCCGCCTATTAAACCGTGCCCTGTTTTAAATGCGTTACAGGAAGTTAATTTAACACCTAGGGAGTATATTGAAATTAAAACTCAGTTTGCAAAGGAAACCAGATTAGGTGAAGGGGCCGGAACTTGCTTTGGATCTCTCGTATGGTGTTGTAAACCATCAAAACCTTGTCCATTGAGAGATATGACCTTAAGGAATATGGGAATGAGTCATGATGAATACTTAGATTTGAAAAAAGAATTGTCTGAAAGGTTAGTTGGTGTCAATAAACCTGCTCCGGATGAAAAGGCTGAAGCTTTAGCTGAAACATTCAATGTTACAAAATTGGAAGCGATGAATGTTTTAACCGAGTGCAATAATGATTTAAGAGCTGCTGTAAAAGTATTGCATGCCAAGTCTCTTGAAAATTCTGATTAAAATGGATTGGACTTCTATTTATTTAAACACTTCTAACTTAAATGTTTTTATTTTAGGCACTGGTGAAGTGGCAACTAGGCGTGCTAATAAGTTTTTAGACCATGGTGCCAATGTAAAATTGGCAGGAAATGATTTGTCTGAGGAGTTGGAACATAAGGGAGCTATTTTATGTTCCACAGAGGATGTTGATGAACTGGTAGAGTGGTCTGATATGGTTATTGTTGCCAGTGGAGATAGGGAACTTTCTGATTATGTCTGCGAAATCGCGCAGGGAAAACTTATTAATCGAGCTGATTTTCCGCAAAAGGGGGATGTGATTGTTCCTACAAGTTTTAATATTGGAGATATTGAAATATCTATTTTTACTAACGGAAAAAGTCCATTAATGGCTCGTCAACTTAGAAAGAAAATTCAATCAATCATCACTGAAGATGATATTTTGGAAATCGAGCTTCAGGACTATGCACGTTCTCAATTGAAAGGTGTTGTTGACAACCAAAAAGAACGTAAAAAATGCCTTTACCAGATTTTTGAAGATGAGAAAATTAATGATTTGATTAAATCTAGAAAAATGGATGATGCTAAAGATTATATTGATAAATTAATAAGGGGATTAGAGTGATACTAAATTTGAGGGTTGACCATAAAATTGCAGATATCCAGTCTATGGAGATAATTTCAAAGGATATTGATGAATTGTTTTATGAATTGCAGGAGAAATATTCCATTGGTGAGTATGTTGAGATTTCTACCTGTAATAGGAAAGAGTATTACATTAATAATGACTATATTCCAGAAGATGAGGAATTATTGTCTCATGAAAATCAAAGTATTGTTATCGAGTATGGTCAATCAGCTGTTATGCACTTATTACGCATGACTTCTGGTTTAGAATCTATGATTGTAGGTGAAGACCAGATTTTAGGCCAGGTAAAGGATGCTAAGCATAAGGCTGTGAAAAACCATCATTGTGGCCGTTCTCTTGATGCTATTTTTACAAAGGCAATCCATGTTGGACAGGTAGTTAGGAATAAGACAAACATTAACAAGGGTTCTGTTTCAATTGGTTCTGCTGCAATTGATCTTGCTGAAAAGCATATGGGCAGTTTAGATAATAAATCCGTTTTGGTTATTGGTGCTGGAAAAATGGGCAAACTGGTTGCAAAGGCACTAGCTGAAAAAGATTTGAATGCTATTTTTGTTGCAAACAGGACTTATTATGTTGCTGTTGAGCTTGCACAGGATTTGGGTGGGGAAGCTATTTTATTCAATGATTTGGAAAAGTATTTGGCAACTGCCGATTTGGTAATCAGCGCAACAAGTGCTCCTCATGCAATTATCACCAAAGAACGTTTATTGGGAATTGATAGAGAGTATGATAACTTGATGATGGTGGATATTGCTAATCCTAGGGATATTACAGATGATGTTTGTGAACTGGGTGTGAAATCCTTTAACATTGATGATTTAAGGGAAATTGCCGAGATAAATACTAACCTTAGAAAAAAGGAATTCGGTGAAGCTGAAAACATCATCAATGAAGAGTTCATTTTACTTAAAGAATCCTTTAAAATAATGGAAGTTGACAATATTCTTGGTAATTTAAGAGCATCTATGGAAGAAATAAGAGAACGCGAAACTCAAAAAGCAAGTGTTAAGTTGGCTGATGTAGATGGTAGTATAAAAATCTTGGATAATTTAACAAATTCCATTGTCAATAAGATTTTTTATGATATTTCTAAAAATCTTAAAAAAGCAGCCAAGGATGAAAACGAGGATATTATCGAAGCTGCAGAATATATTTTCAATTATAAAAAATAATATGGGAAATGTTTATTCAAACATTCCTTTAATATCTCTATTTTTAATTTTGCTTGTGTTCAATGCATATTCAATGTTTTTCATTGTGATGGTGTCATTGTCATTTGCAATTGCATTGTGAAGGGAGGTCTTTAAGATTTTTTCTTTCAAATCTCTTCCGGATAATCCTTTTGTGAGTTTGACAATTTTTCCCAAGTCCAGATCGTAATCTAACGGCATGGTCTCCAAATTGTTTTCCAAAATGGATAGTCTTTCATCATCATTAGGTAATTTGAATTCAATTTCCTCTTCAAATCTACTTCTTACCGCATAATCAATTGATGTGGGATTGTTAGTTGCTCCTATTGTAATGACGGATTCATTTTCACTTATTCCATCCATTTCAGTTAAAAGTGAGTTGACGATTTCTGAAACGTCTCCTCTTAGTGATTGGAAAGATCTGTGAAGTGCAATAGCGTCCATTTCATCAATGAAAATTATTGAAGGTGAATTTTCACTAGCTTTTTTGAATAAGTCGTGAATTTTAGATGCACCATCTCCGACATGATCTCCGATTAATGATGTTGCTTTAATTAAATACAGTGGAACTTCAAGCTCATTGGCAAGAGCTTTAACAAGCATGGTTTTTCCGGTACCTGGAAGTCCGTAAAACAAAATATTTTTTGGAGCCCAAGGTCCAAACTTTTCGGGATTTTCCAAATATTTTGTTATGACCTTTATCTTATTTTTTGCATTGACTTGTCCAACAATATCTGAAAGGAGTATATTTGACTTGATTCTGGTTTCATCTTTTTTAACATCCAATTCGTCAGTAATAAGCTTAATTCTAGTATTTTCAGAAATTATTGAATCATTAGGTTTTGCTTTTACAATTTCAAAACCATAATCTGGTATGATTTTTTGGTCAAATAGGTGTGAGTTTTCTTTTACAACTAATCCTAACCATTGGTCACGTGCATATTCTTCAAACAGTTCCTTATTGGTTATTTCAATGTTTTCATCCATTAAACTGAACTCAAATGGATATCCAACAGGTCTTAACACGACACATTCGGCATATTCTCTGTTGTCAACTTCAATTTTGCTTTGTTTTTGGTTAGCTGTTTTTATTTCCGCTTTTTTGGTATCGTTTTTCAAATCACTCACCTCCGATATTTTTACATATCTTAATTGTTTTTAATTATTTAAATACTTGATGTGATATAATAGTTTTAGAGGTTTGATTTATGAGTTTTAGAACAAGAAGAGTAATATTTATTACACCATTTTATGTATTATTCGAGTTCTTTTTATTGAAATATCTGTTTGCCCTGTTCGGTGATGTTAATGAAGTTTATATTTTACTTCTTTCAATAGTCATTGGTCTAATTCATTTCGTTCCAATGTTATTTGAAGCTAGAAAGTCAACAAAATTCGGTAGGCTGCTATCCAATATTGATGGAATCTGGATGTGGGCATCAGTCATGTTTTTGATTGACATTCTCATTATTTACTTGCTTGGCTGCTTTGTAGCATTGCCTTTTGAAATAATTTGTATTATGGTGGCTTTTGTTCCACTTTTAGGAATTTATAATTTCTATAAAGCTCATAAATTGGTTGTGAAGGAAAAAACATTAGTTTTAAGTAATTTATCTCGAGATATTAATATTGCTCATCTTTCTGATGTTCATTTCGGCTCAGTTCGCCATAAGGAAATAATAGCGACTGTTGCAGACAAACTCAAGGAGCTTGAAAATACATGCGAATTGGCAATCATTTCAGGCGATTTGGCAGATGGGTCCTGTGTCGTTGAAGAGGATGACTTTTTAGCCTTTAAAAAGGTAAACATGCCCATAATTTTCACACCTGGAAATCATGATTTCTATCCTGGAATTGATGATGTGATTAAAGCATGCAAAAAGGCAGGAGTCATTGTTTTGGATGATGAAAGGTTCGAATTTGAATGTCTGAATATTTTCGGATTGACATTTTCATTTGGAGATAGAAAAATGCCTAAAATTGATGAAAGTCTGTTAAATCCTAATTTGGTCAATATTATTAATTATCATGTTCCATATTATTGGGAAGAGTTTTCCTCTTTAGGCTTTGATATACAATTGTCCGGACACACTCATGGGGGTCAGTTTTATCCGGCAATCAACTTTGCCAATATGATGTTTGAATATAATATGGGTCTTTTTAGGAATGATTTGGGAAGATACTTGCATGTAACCACGGGTGTAGGTTCTATGGACACTCCAATGAGATGGGGAACAGATTCTGAAATAGTGATTTTAAAATTAAAAAAATCATAGAGTTTATAATCTTGTTTGTTTAAAATATTAGTTGTATGACAATTGAAGATAATCATAATCATTTTTGTATTTATTGTGGGGCAAGGCTAGTTGAAAATCAGCATTTCTGTTCCCAATGTGGAAAAGAGGTCTACCGCGATGTGCCGGAGGTAGTTCAAACTGTGTCCAAATACGATGAGGAACTTAGTAAAATTGAACAGGAGTACAATCTAAAACAGAGCAGGGCACGTGAACTTGTTGAAAAGCTATTTGATCCATCACATATGGCCTATAATAAATTCACATCTTCAATTAAAAAATCAAATCAGCTATTTAACAATCAATTGGACGTTACAAGAAAAATGGTTGAATTAGACACTGACGAAAATGAGTTTGTTGAAAGGGAAATTGAAAATAAAATTGAAACTCTGAATGCATTCGTTGATAAAATGGAAGATTTGATTAATGAACTTGTAATTCAATTGAGCTCAAATAAAAAGGATAATGATGATATAAATAATCTATTCAATGATATGGACGATTTAATTCATTCAGTTAAAGATTACTGATCTTAAGTAATTAGGTTATTTATATAAGGAGTTATGCTTTATTCACTACTATAATATTTTTTATTGTTTTTTCGTTGTATTTTGCTGTTATTTCGTAGTTTCCTATGTTTA
>CAMNJW010000037.1 GCA_946541845.1 uncultured Methanobrevibacter sp. | reverse complement strand
TGCTGAGGAAGAGGTAGTTGATGTGCCTGTTGTTGATGATGTGGCTGAAGAAGATGTAATTGAAGAGGAAACTCCAGTTGAGGAAGATGTAGTTGAAGAACCTGCAGAGGATGTTAAAGTCAATGTTAAAAATTCCAAATTTTGTACAAACTGTGGAACAGAAGTTAATGCTGGAACTGCTTTTTGTCCTAAATGTGGTTTTAGATTTAACCAAGAAGAACAGTCTCAAACTAAATTCTGCCAATCTTGTGGTGAAAAAATTAATATCAATGCTGAAATCTGTCCTCATTGTGGTGTTAGGGTTGCAAATATCTCTTCATCCAGTGATGAGAAAAATGTGCTTTTATCCGCAATTTTAAGTATTTTATTCCCGGGTTTAGGTCATTTGTATCTTGGTTTGGATAAGAAGGGAATTTCATTTATTCTTGCTTATATTGTCTCAGCAATTCTAATATTGTTATTAATAGGAGTTGTTTTAGCGATTATTGTGTGGATTTGGGCTTTAATTGATTCAATTAAATCAACTGAAGCTATTAATAGAGGAGAATTTGTTGAAGATAAATTATTCTAATCTCATTAAGTGATTCTTATGATTGAATGTAGAAATATTGCAAAAGGAAAAGCAAAAGGGGAATTGATTGTTTCATCAGAACCTATTAGTTTTTTAGGTGGAGTAAATCCTGAAACTGGTGTTATAATTGATCCCAATCATGAATTGAAAGGCGAATGTATTAAAGATAAAGTTCTATTCATTCCTGGAGGAAAAGGTTCAACTGTTGGGTCTTATGTTATTTTCCAGATGATGAAGAATAACACTGCTCCAAACGCTATAATCTGTCTTAATGCTGAACCGATTATAGCTACCGGTGCAATCATGTCAGATATTCCAATGGTCGATTCACCTGCTGAAACTAAGGAATTGACAAATGGAACCTTGGTTGAAGTCGATGGGGATAATGGAACAATAGAAATCTTGTAGTGATAATATGCAAACTCTAATTGAAAATGTAAACATCGTTAATCCGTTTGAGGAAGTTGAGTCATCACAATGTGTATTAATTGAAGATGGACTTATTAAAGAGATATCTTCAAAAATAAACGCTAAAGATGATGTTAAAGTAATTGACGGCAATGATAAGTTTTTACTTCCAGGATTCATTGACTGCCATACCCATATCTTTGCAAAAGGGTTCCATAAAGAAGAAAATATGGCAAATCCATTGGGAATTCATTTTTACAATGCCGTTCCTCACTCATTGCAGACAATCAATGCGGGTGTTACAACAATTAGGGATTGTGGTTCTGCTGACTTGGGCTTTAAATTGGCTCAGCAGAGAAAGCTATTCGTTGCTCCGAAAGTTCATCTGTCAATTACTCCATTGGTCATGACCGGGGGACATTTTGACTTGCTGCTGCCGTCCGGATGGGATATGGAGATAATGTATCCTGGATTTCCAAAAGGAAGGTGCGATGGTGTAGAGGAAGTCCTAAAAAAGACCCGTGAAGTAAAAAGAGCCGGCGCTGATTTCATTAAGGTAATGTGCAGCGGAGGTGTTTTGACCACAAACACTTCACCTGAATTTGCACAATTCAACAAAAAGGAACTCAAAACCATAGTCAATGAAGCCAGTGCAAACAATATGAAGGTTTCAGCTCATTGTCACAGTTTAAAAGGAATGAACAACTGTATTGATGCAGGTTTTTCATCAATTGAGCATGGAACATTTATTGATAGGAAAACAGCTTCAAGAATGGCTGAAAATGATGTCAGTTTGGTTCCAACCCTTCTTGTTCATCAATTTTTGTATAAGAACGGTTTTCCCGCATGGGACAATTATGCAGAGGAGAAGACTCAAAAATTAAGTGAAATAGTTAAGGTTCACAAGGAAAACATTTCCATTGCTTATGATGAGGGAGTTAATATTTTGATGGGAACTGACAGTGGAGTCATTCCTCACGGACATAATTTAGAGGAGTTAATCCATTTGACTGATATTGGAATGAGTGAAGACGAAGCGATAGCTAGCGGAACTGTAAAGGCAGCAGAATTCATTGGAAAAGATAATCTGGGATTAGTAAAAGAAAATTATATTGCTGATTTGATTTTAGTCAATTCTAATCCTTTGGATGATATTTCCATATTAAGTGATAATGATAATATTTTAAATGTTATTCAGGATGGACTGTGTATTAAATGAAATTGATGATTTATCCCGAAAAATGCATAGGATGCGGGCAGTGCAAATCCGTCTGCATTAGAGATAATATTGAAATTGACGATGTGGCTTATGAGACAGGAAGCAATTGTTTTGAATGCGGACATTGTATGGCAATATGCCCTTCAGGAGCGATTACCCTTAAGATATTTAAGGGTCGTGAAAACAGAATTGAGAAGTATAGTTCAAAAGATGTTCCACTTGAATATGATGATTTATTGGAGTTTCTTAAAAGAAGACGCTCAGTTCGTTGGTTTAAGAATAAAAAAATAGACAAACTTGTTTTTAACAAGATATTTGAAGGAGCATATTATTCTCCATCAGCTCAAAACGAACAGGATGTCGAATTTGTAGTCTTGGATAATAAATTAAACGACTTCATGAAACATGTTTACGATATCATTAAAGTTGAAGAGGAAGAATTTTTTAGAATAAAGCAATTAGGGGACTATCTGAAAGATAATTCCACAAGAAAATATCATCCTCTCCTATGGCAGGGCCAACAGTTGATTCTGACATTCTCAACTGATAAGACAAGTGCTGTAATTGCAAATACTCGTATGGAATTGCTTGCATATTCCTTAGGTCTTGGGGGTTTCTATTCATTATTTATTTTAAAGGCTGATGAAATAGATCACGACAAATTAATGGAATTTTTCCCTCATATTGATAAAAGCAAGCATATGTACTCAGCATTCATTATCGGATATCCTAAAAAGACTTTTAAAAGGACTATCCCTCATAAAGACATTAATGTGAAATATATGTAGGATTAACCATTCCTGCATTTTCACCAACTTTTTTTTTTAATCATTCATTCTAGGTAATTTTAGTGTAACCTAAACTTTATATTATCTAAAAATTATATTTAGTTTTATATAATAGAAACGGTTGTGATAGGATGGTAAAACATAAACATATGGATTTACCAATTGAAGGAATGCACTGCGCATCCTGTGTTTTAAGTGTTAATAAAACTTTTGGAAAAATTGAAGGCGTAGAAGAGGTTGATGCAGACCTCGCATCAAATAAATTGCATATAACAGTTGATACTAAAAAAATTTCTTATGAGGAAATGGAAAGGTTAGTCAAAAACCTAGGTTTTGATCTTCATTCTGATGAAATGACAATTAGGATTCAAGGAATGCATTGTGCTTCATGTACAATGAATGTCGAGAATTTCCTAATTAGATTGGATGGTATTTTTGATGTTAAAGCTGATTTGACTGCACAAAATGCCAAAATAAGATATGACTCATCAAAAGTTACCTTGGATGAAATCGAAGAGGTAATCGAATCCTTGGGTTTTGAGCTTCTGGGTGTTGAGGGACAGACTGAAATAGATGAGGAAGCTATTTATCAAAAGGACTTAAAGGAAAAACGCAACAGAATCATTGTTGGTTTAATCTTTTCAGCCATTTTAATGATTTTAATGTTTAGCGGATGGGATCCGTTAATGGGATTAACTCATTCCCTGCACCAGGCAACCGGTCTGCATATTTCATCCATGGGATTATTATCATTAATTGTAAGTATTGCACCGTTCCTATATGTTTCTTTACCTATTTTAAAAGCTGGAATCAATGGATTGATGCATAAAAACCTGAATATGGATGTAATGTATTCAATGGGTATCTTAGTTGCATATATCTCAAGTATCTTTGGAACATTCGGTATTGTATTGGACCACACTTTCATGTTTTATGACTCAGCAGTAATGCTTCCGTCTTTTCTGATGATTGGTAGGTATCTCGAGGCTAGGGCTAAGAAAAGAACTTCTGATTCAATTCGTGAGTTGATTGGTCTCCAGCCAACTGTTGCAACAGCAATCGAGCTTGATGATGCTGGCGAAATTGTTTCACAAAAGGAGGTTTCAATTGCTGACATCGTGATCGATGATTTGCTTTTGGTAAGACCTGGTGATAAAATCCCCGTTGATGGTGATGTTGTAGGTGGAGAATCCTACGTTGATGAATCAATGATTAACGGTGAGCCAATTCCTAAAGTCAAAAAGGATGGTGAAGAGGTTTTTGCCGGAACCATCAATCAGGATGGTGTCTTATACATTAAGGCTAAAAAGATTGGAAAAGAGACAGTGTTGTCCAATATTATCCGTTTGGTTGAAAAGGCACAGTCATCAAGGCCTCCAGTTCAAAAGTTCGCAAATACAATTGTTTCATATTTCATTCCAGTAATTTTAACAATTGCAATTGTTGTATTCCTGATTTGGTACTTTGTATTGGGAGGAACATTATTGTTCTCACTTACATGTCTGATTTCAATATTGGTGGTGGCATGTCCATGTGCGTTAGGTCTTGCAACTCCGACAGCCGTTACTGTGGGTGTTGGAAGGGCTGCAGAATATGGTATTTTAATTAAAAATGGGGATACCTTAGAAAATGCTGGCCAAATTGATGTTGCAGCTTTTGACAAGACCGGAACAATCACTGAAGGAAAGCCTGAAGTTGATGATGTGATTGCTTATGGCATCTCTGATGAGGATTTAATCAAGCTGGCAGCCAGTGTTGAGCAAAATTCAAATCACCCTATTGCTAAAGCTATCGTAAACAAATCCAAAGAGCTAAATATTGAATTGGATTCAACCTCAAACTTTGAAAATATCACTGGTAAAGGTTTGAAGGCTGAATTGGATGGCAGTGAAGTTTTAGCTGGAAATCTCTCATTGATGGAATCTCAGGGCATTGAGGTTTCCGGGGATTTGGTTGACAAATACCATGAATTGGAACAGTTATCCAAAACAATCATCTTTTTAGCAAAAGATAAGGCTGTTGTAGGTATTTTAAGCTTATCAGATAAGATCAAGGCCAACTCCAAAAGAACAATCGATGAATTGCATAAAATGGGTGTTGAAACTTATATGCTCACAGGAGACAATGAATCAACAGCACTCAATGTTGCCCGTGAAGTTGGAATAGACAACGTAAAAGCAGGAGTTCTTCCAGAAAACAAATTGGATATAGTGAAAGAAACTCAAGCAAACAACACTAAAAAAGTTTTATTTGTTGGAGATGGTATTAACGATGCTCCAGCTTTAACTCAGGCGGATATTGGTGTGGCTATGGGTAATGGTACCGATATTGCTATGGAAAGTGGTGACATTGTTGTCATGGAAGGCGACTTGGAAAATGTTGTTGCTGCTGTGCAGTTTTCTAAAAAGGTAATGAGAAGAATCAAGGAAAACATTTTTTGGGCATTTGCATATAACACAATTTTAATTCCAATTGCTGCTGGTGTTTTATATCCTGCATTCGGCATCACATTTGAACCTGCATTAGCAGGATTGGCTATGGCATTAAGTTCCGTAACAGTCATATCCCTTTCATTGATGCTTAAGAGATATGTTCCTGAAATAAAAAGAGAAAGTAAAAATTAATTGATCAAATCAATTAATTCTTTTTTTTTAATTTTTAAAACCAACTTTCTGATTTTTCAATCAATTCATCAATAATAGTTGGTATGGATCCGATATAGGTGTGTGGGTCCATGATTTTGTCTACATCTTCTTGAGTTAAGTACTTTTGAACGTCTTCATCTTCTAGAATTAACTCTCCAAGCAATAATTTTTCTTTATTGGCCTTGATTGCATTTTTCCTTACAATTCCGTATGCAGTTTGTTTTCCCATTCCTGCGCGGGTAAGTTCAGCCATTAATCTTTCAGCCATAATTAAACCGTTGGTTAAGTTTAAGTTTCTTTCGATGTTTTCATCATAAAATACTAAATTGCTCATTAATTTAATTGTTAAGTTTAAGATGTAATCGGTTAATATGCAGCTTTCCGGAAACATTATTCTTTCACAGGAGGAGTTGGTTAAGTCCCTTTCATGCCAAAGAGGGTTATTGTCAAGAGCTGCATTTACATAAGATTTAACTATTCTTGCAACACCACAAATTCTTTCAGCGGTAATCGGATTCATTTTGTGTGGCATAGTACTGCTTCCGACTTGTTTTTCAGGATCGAAGTACTCTCCCACTTCCATGAGTTCAGTTCTTTGCAAGCTTCTGATTTCCAATGCAATCTTATCTAATGTACTTGCAATATTGGCTAAAACACTAATAAATTCAACATGGTTGTCCCTTTGAACTACTTGGTTGGTGATTGTTGCTGCAGGTAGACCTAATATTTCTGCAACAGTTTTGTGAATTTCCCATCCTTGTTCACCTAATGCTGCGGTGGTTCCTACTGCACCATCCATCATTCCAATGCAGACATTTGATTCGGCGTGCTGTAATCTGTCGTATTGTCTGTGGAGTTCATCAGCCCATAAACCAAATTTCATTCCGTAAGTTGTTGGAAGTGCATGTTGGCCATGTGTACGTCCAATGCAAACTTTCATTTTATTTTCTTTAGCTAAATCAAGCATTATTTTGGTTAATCTTTCCAATTTTTCTTTTAGAACTTCAATTGAGTCACGGATGAGCAATGAATTGGAACTGTCCACGATATCATTGGATGTAGCTCCAAAATGCACATATTCTCCTGCACCATTTTCACATACTTCAGTAATTCCTTTTGATAATGCAGCAATATCGTGGTTTGTTTCAGCTTCAATAGCCTTTACTCTTTCTAATTTAACAAATTTTGTGTTAGCTTTTGCTGCAATCTCATCAGCAACCTCTTGAGGAATAATTCCAAGTTTTCCTTCAGCTTGGGCTAATGCAGATTCTACATCTAACATTCTTTGCAATTTGTTTTCTTCTTCCCAAATGCTTTTCATTTCGGGAGTCCCATACCTAAATTCAATAGGGTGTATAGCCATATTTTATCAACTCTCATAAAATTAATTAATAATATTTACTATTATATTGTTCAATAGTTTTATATTTTAAGTTGAAATTTTGAAAACATTTATATATAATATACCAATAGATTATTACTTACTATTATAATTTTAATAATAGGTGGTTATTTTGGAAACAAAAATACGACAATTTCGCCAGGATGCTGGCATAACACAGCAACAACTTGCTGACTTGGCTGGCGTGACTAGGCAAACAATTAATGCTCTCGAAAATGCACGATATAACCCATCCTTGTTATTGGCTTACAAAATAACAAAAATTTTGGGCCGAAAATTAATAGAAGATGTTTTTATCTTTGATGATGATTAGATGTTTTAACAAGTTTATTAGTATAATTATTCATTGAATATGGTAGCTACTAAATTTTAACGTTTAGATTAGAGTATCAAAATTTTGCTTTTCGATATTATGTATTCATTTAATGAAAAAATTAAAAATATTACGTTGAAAGAGTTATTAACTCTTTTAATCGCTCTTTTTTTGATATACTTTGCATTGAATGAATTAAAAATTCTTAATTTTAGTTCTGTATGGATATATTTTTTCATCATACTGTTTTTTACATATAAGTTAAGGGACTGTTTTTCAAGTTTCAAAACGGATTTTCGCAATGTATTTGCCAAAAAATTATTAAAAAATATTTTAATAGTAGTTGTTTTGAATATTTTCATTTCTTACGGATTTTTATATTTATCCGGGTTTATCCTTGAAGCGTTTCCTTCATTGGGTGGCATTGTAAATTTCACAATCTCTTCAGGCTATCTATGTCATTCGTTAATGGTGGTAGGAGGTTTCATTGCCACTGTTGTTGTCTCTCCAATTTCTGAAGAACTGATATTCAGGGGAGTTTTATTCAACAGGATTAAATTGATTGTGCCGACTGTTATTTCAATATTGATTGTCTCATTGCTATTTGCGGCAATGCACAGTTATGGAAATATTTCGGCTGCGTTTATTTTTGCAATCTGCATGTCCATTTTATATTTAAAAACAGACAATATCCTAGTTCCGATTTTTGCACACTTTTTGAATAATTTAATGGCCGAAACTATTGTATTTGTAGATTCCGGAAGTATTTTATTTACAAATGGTGTTGTTATGGGATTTGTGTCTATTTTAGCAGTGATTTCATTTATTGTAATTTTGAAAGTAATCATTAAAGAATTGAATAACATTAAATAATACTAAATTATAGAATATTTTTAAGGAGTTTTATCATGGATTTGAAAAAAATTGGTATTCTTTTAATAATGGTAGGTATTGTTTTAACTATTGTGTTCATTGGTGATAGCAAATTGTTTGTTCCTGCCCTGACTGTTACTGTTTTAGGTTTCTTCCTAACAGTTGTTGGCTTTGTAATTGGCATTAGAAAGCAAAAAATCATCAACGATAAATTGGATCAGGATATTTCCACAATTCTTCAACCTTTGATTACCAAATATTCTAATTTGAATAAGCAATATCGTAGCGAATTTGAAGGAGAGGAATATGCTAGCAAAAGACTTGAGTTAAACAGGGATTTGGAAAGGGAAATCACTGAAAAACTTCCATATCTTGAAAGCAGGGAAATTAAAAAAATTGTTATTCAGTTTAGCAAAGAGCAGGATAAAATGAATTAAATTTTTTTGAAGATATAATTCAATGTACATTTTGTTACAACAAGGTTTTAAATAGTACATTATACTAAGTATTGTATAACAATAAAAGAATGTGATATGATGTTTTCCCCAAGTTTAGAGAATGTAAAAAAAATTGGAAAAAATAAGGAGTTTAAGCGAATTCCCATATCTTATGAATTATTTTCAGATATGGCTACTCCTATTGAGGTCTTAAGAATTTTAAAAGGCATTAGTAATCATGTATATATGTTGGAAAGTGTTGAAGATTCACAAAAATGGGGAAGATACAGTTTTTTAGGTTATGATCCTCTTTTGGAGTTCACTTGCCAAAATGGAGTAGTCAACATAAAAGGAGATAAGGATTTCAATGAGTTGAATGATGATGAAATTGTCATTGAAACACAAAATCCAGGAGAAATAATTAAGGATTTGGTCAATAGGAATAAATCTCCTAAACTGGAATATTTGCCTCCATTTACTGGAGGATTTGTCGGTTATTTTGCTTATGACTATATTAAGTATTGCGAACCATCACTTAATTTGGATGCTGAAAACCAGGACCAGTTCAAGGACATTGATTTGATGTTATTTGACAAGGTCATAGCTTTTGATAATTTCAGGCAAAAAATTGTCCTAATAGTCAACATGAAGACTGACGATTTGGAAAATAATTACAGGAAAGCTTGTGAGGATTTACTTGAAATTGCAAATCTGATAAAAAACGGCAAAAAGGCCGAAATTGAACCTTTAAAATTAAAATCTGATTTCAAGCCTGCTTTTTCACGTGAAAGATATTGTAACATGGTTGATAGAGCTAAATATTATATTCGTGAAGGAGATATTTTTCAGGTCGTTCTTTCAAACAGAATCGAAGCAGAAATTTCAGGAAGCCTATTTGATACGTATAGGATATTGAGAACCACTAATCCCTCTCCCTATATGTTTTACTTCTCAAGCAATGACATTGAAATAGCGGGCGCATCACCTGAAACTTTGGTGAAATTGAGTGATGATAAGTTATACACATTTCCATTGGCTGGAACAAGACCTCGGGGTAAGACTGAGGAAGAAGATTTGGAGCTGGAGCATGATTTGCTGTCAGATGAAAAGGAACTGGCTGAACATAACATGTTGGTTGATTTGGGACGTAATGACATCGGAAGAATCTCTGAAATAGGTTCTGTAAAAGTCGATAAATATCTCTCAATTGAAAGATTTTCACATGTGATGCATATTGGATCCACCGTAACAGGAACACTGAGAAGCGACTTGGATTCCCTTGCTGCAATCGACTCAATTTTGCCTGCGGGAACATTGTCAGGTGCTCCTAAAATCAGGGCATGTGAAATAATCAACGAATTGGAATACAACAAAAGGGGAATTTACGGAGGAGCCATTGGATATGTTGATTTAAGTGGAAATATTGATACATGCATTTCAATCAGGATAGCCTTCGCCCGTAATAACAAGGTATTCATCCGTTCCGGTGCAGGAATTGTTGCAGATAGTGTGCCTGAAAAGGAATTTGAAGAATGTTTAAACAAGGCGGCAGCCGTAATCAATGCATTGGAAATTGCTGATGGAGGGATAGAATGATTCTTTTAATAGACAACTATGATAGCTTTTCTTATAATTTATTTCAACTGATTGGACAAGTCAATCCTGATATTCAAGTTTATAGGAATGATAAAATCACTGTCGATGAAATCACTGACTTAAACCCTGATTGCATAATCTTATCTCCAGGTCCTGGAAAGCCCGAAGATGCAGGAATCTGCATGGACATTGTTAAGAGGTTTCATGATAAGATACCTATATTGGGAGTTTGTTTGGGTCATCAGGCAATTTGTGCAGCATTCGGCGGTGAGATATCTCACGCCAAGAGACTGATGCACGGCAAATCATCAGATATTTCTCTTGATTATGATTTTATTTTTAAGGGTTTGCCATCTCAAATAAATGTTGGAAGGTATCATTCCCTGAGTTTGGTTGAAGACACTCTTCCTGATTGTTTAGAAATAATTTCAAAGGCTAAGGATGACGGGGAAGTAATGGCGGTAAAACACAAGAGCTACAATGTTTATGGTCTGCAGTTCCATCCGGAATCTATTTTGACACCTGACGGTTTAACAATTATACAAAATTTTACAGAAAAAGTCGAAAAAGGGATATTATGATTAAAGAAGCTATTCTAAAAGTTTACAAACATGAAGATTTAACTTATGATGAAGCATACCAGACAATGGATGAAATCATGAGTGGGGAAGCAAGTGAGGTCCAAATGAGTGCTTATCTGACTGCAATGTCTATGAAAGGTGAAACAATTGATGAGATAACTGCATCCGCTGAGGCCATGAGGGCTCACTGTGTAAGATTATTGAATGATAAGGAAGTTTTAGAAATCGTTGGAACCGGTGGAGATGGTTCAAACACATTCAATATTTCAACAACATCTTCAATTGTTATTTCAGCTGCAGGAGTTCCTGTTGCAAAACACGGAAACCGGTCAGCGTCAAGCAAGTGCGGGGCGGCTGACGTTCTGGAGGCACTGGGTGTCAACATTTACATCGAACCCGAAAAAAGTATTAAATGTTTAAGAGAAATAAATCTATGTTTCTTATTTGCTCAAAATTATCACTTATCTATGAAATATGTTGCAAATGTACGTAAAGAACTTTCAATCAGAACTATATTCAACATTCTAGGTCCGTTAACAAATCCTGCGGGAGCCACAATGCAAGTTTTAGGAGTTTATGAAAGGGAACTTGTCGAACCGTTAATGGATGTGCTGAAAAACCTGGGTGTAAGTTCTGCAGTATCTGTTTATGGATTAGATGGAATGGACGAGATTTCTGCGAGTGACAAGACATTTGTCTGTGAGTTAAAAGACGGCAAAACAATGTCTTATGAGATTTCTCCGGAATATTTCGGAATGGAACTGGCATCCAAAGAAGATCTTGTAGGTGGAAATGCACAGGAAAATGCTGACATCACATTGTCAATATTGAATGGTGAAAAAGGCCCTAGAAGAAATGCGGTTTTGCTTAATTCTGCCGCAGGTTTGTACGTTGCAGGCAAAGTGGAATCCTTAAGGGAGGGTGTTGACTTGGCTGCAGAAATCATAGATTCCGGAAAGGCATTGGAACAACTTGAAAAATTTATTGAATTTACAAACAGCTGATTATCATGTTGGATGAAATTGTTGAAAAAACCAAAGAGAGAATAGAACTGGCAAAGGAAATCATTCCATTGGATGAACTTAAAAAAAGCGTTTCACTTTTAGAAATATCTGATGAATTTCCCTTCAAAAAAGCATTGGGCGGCGATGAAATTTCAATCATTGCTGAAGTTAAAAAGGCGTCTCCATCTAAAGGATTGATTGCAGATGATTTCGATTATGTTGGAATTGCAAAGGATTATGAATCTGCAGGGGCCAGCGCTATTTCAGTTTTAACTGAACCGTTTTTCTTTCAGGGGTCTAATGACTATCTTGAGGAAATTGCTGAAAATGTCAGTATTCCCATCTTGAGAAAGGATTTTGTCGTTGACGAATACATGATTTGGGAAGCGAAATTGTTGGGCGCTTCAGCTGTTTTGTTGATTGTTTCTATTTTAGATATTGTCACATTAAAGAAATATTTGGATTTGGCTCATGATTTGGGTCTATCTGCCATTGTTGAAACCCATGATGGTGATGAAATAAGGACTGCAATGAATGTCGGTGCCGAAATAATAGGTGTTAATAATAGAAACTTGAATGATTTTACTGTAGATATTGAAAATAGTATCAGCTTACGTAGATGTGTTAGTGGAGATGTTATCTTTATTTCAGAAAGTGGCATTAAAACAAAGGAAGATGTCACCAGATTAAAAGAAAATAATGTTGATGCAGTTTTAATTGGTGAAACTTTAATGAAAAGTGATGATAAAAAGGCTATGATTTCGGAGTTGAAAAATGGTTAAAATTAAAATCTGTGGTCTTAAGAGGTTCGAGGACATAGAAATTGTAAACAGGTATAAACCCGATTTCATAGGATTTGTGTTTGCAGATAGCAAAAGAAAAGTTTCACATGATTTGGCAGGTAAATTAAGAAGTAATTTAAGAAATGGAATTGTCCCAGTGGGCGTTTTTGTTGATGCATCCCAAGATGAAATAATCAAACTGTTTGAAGAGGGAGTAATTGACATGGCGCAGCTTCATGGAAATGAATCTGAGGAGTATATAATTGAATTAAAGGAGAAGACTGGTAACGAATTGAAGATTGTCAATGCTATTGAAATGTCAGAAAATGTTAATTTAGATGATTATTCTGATACTAATGCTGATTTCTTATTATTTGACAGCGGTAAAGGCTGTGGGAAAACTTTTGATTGGAGTTTGATTAGAAAGAATTTAAAAAAAGATTTTTTCTTGGCGGGCGGTTTGAATATCTCAAACATTTCTCAAGCTATTGAAGAATTTGAACCGTATGCTGTGGATTTAAGTTCTGGCCTTGAAACTGATGGATTTAAAGATGAAAAAAAGATTAGGGAAATAATGGAGGTTATAAATTGAGTAAAGGACGATATGGTGAATATGGTGGTCAATACATATCCGAAACATTAATGCATGAGCTGCTCTATTTGGAAGAACAGTACAATCATTATATGAATGATCCTGATTTTGTAGAAGAGCTTAATGATTTATTAAGGGAGTATGCCGGAAGGCCATCCCTGTTATATTTTGCTAAAAGAATGACTGAAGACCTTGGCGGTGCCAAAATCTATTTGAAGCGTGAAGACTTGAACCACACAGGTGCTCATAAGATTAATAATGTTTTAGGACAGGTATTGCTTGCAAAAAAGATGGG
>CAMNJW010000036.1 GCA_946541845.1 uncultured Methanobrevibacter sp. | reverse complement strand
CCCAGAATTATCAGCTCTTTCTTATCCATATTATCACCGTTAATATACTATTGTACCTATAATATTATAAAACATTAAGTATTGAAAAAATTGATATGGCTAACCTTCGCCTATGACACCTATAATTAGAGGCAATTCGTTTGATTTGATGGTGACCAGATATTTGCCTTCCTTATAGGAGAAGGTATAGCTCTTGCCGTTTCTGTCCACCAGATATCCCTTGGTGGCTCCAAGCGTTGCCTTTCCGCTCTTAACCTTTTTTGTGGATTTGACCTTCTTGACTTTGGCGTTTTTCTTTACTGTAATTTTCAGCTTGTTTTTGCCGTCCTTGAAATGCAGGAAATCCTTATCCTTATCCTGCAGCTTATATTCCGTTGGAACAGTGAAGTTGATGTCGTGCAATGTGTAGTTTTCAACTTCCTTGAATGCGAATGAGCCTTCGCTTGGAACGAATGTCGCAGCGCTTACAACTCCCAGGAATGCAAACACAAGCAAGAGCATTATTGCAAGTTTGTATCTCATAGTTAACAATATGAGTTATGCCTAAAAATACTTTTCGAAAATTAGGTTTAGGCAAAGTAAACTTGACAAAATTAAATTTAGGCATATAAAAATAAGTAAATCTTTAAATAATACCTTATTTCATATTACTACTTGTAACACACTCCCGTGTTATACTAAAAAATTTTTTTAGTTTAAGTTCTAAAGGATCCATCCTCCTTTAGACTTAACACTTGTTTTAAAAATCAGATTATAACTTCAGACAGTCTTGTCTGATTGGTTACGCCAACGATTATTCCGCTGTCACCGTCCACATAGCTGAAATATGTCAGATTTCCTTCTGTGTAGTTCCAGCCTTCGTGGCCGTTAATTCTGGTTTTTGATGCTCCTTCCTTGTATAAATCATCAATTGACATTCCGAGCCAGTCGGAAGCGACGGTGATTATGATTTCTCCACCGTATTCATTGACATAAAATGTTGTTTTTCCCTGGGATCCCAAATCATCGAAGTTTTGAACATCCTTTGACTCTCCAAAGCCCACAGGAATGACAAATTCAACGCCCTCGAATGTTATGTTTGTTGATTGGTTGGAATAGTTTATGTGTTCGCTTGCGCAGGCCGGCGCAATGAAAACCATAAGAATTAAAGCCACCAAAATTAAATGTTTAAAATTCATATTTTACCTCAACTTAAAATATATCTTTAATCTAAAATAACATTAACTATTAAGAAGTGAGAACATGAGCGAATATTTTAAGTTTGAAGACACCGAAAGAGATTTTCCGTATTATGATAACAACCCCAGGATTTCAAAAAAAGCCTGGGTAATACTGCTTTTAACACTACCTATATCGTTTTTGGTCTATGCATTAGTAGGAGAGAGCTCCGAAATGATTGGAAGCCTTGCATTTGCCCTGGTGATGCTGATACCTCTCCTGTACTTTTCAAACTGGGACATTTCACTGATAATCCACAAGCCGACAAAGAAAGAAATCCTGCTTGCAGTAGCTCTTTTTATCGGATATATCATATATGCGGTTGTCGTCGGAGATATTCTCGACATTATTGGTCAGGGCAGCCTTTCAGGGGCAGAGGATTTGGGAGTGAATG
The DNA here is from genome assembly GCA_946541845.1 of uncultured Methanobrevibacter sp. Lineage (GTDB taxonomy): Archaea > Methanobacteriota > Methanobacteria > Methanobacteriales > Methanobacteriaceae > Methanocatella. The sequence continues at coordinate 13,044 of CAMNJW010000036.1, read as the reverse complement.
TGGAAATGACATTGTCACTGGTATTTTCCATGCTTGCCGAAGAGCTTATCAAATTCATCCCCCTCATGTTCTTCATGAGGCTTTTCTACAGGATTACCTCCAACCGCAAGCTGTCCGTTATCGTATCAACAGTGATTATCCTGATATTTTTCGGACTGCTTCACTACGAACCGGGACTTACACCTATTGCATCAGTATTGCTCATTCAGGGTGCAGGATCAATATTTGAACTTTACGGATACATAAAGACCAAAAACCTGCTTGTCCCTTACATAAGCCATCTCCTGACAGACGCTTTCATATTCATACTAGTGATGCTGGGATTATAACTTAACGGAGGTCATTTAATGCAAAAAGAAGCAATAGCAAATGGAGTAATATCATTCATCATACCGGGATTGGGTCACGCAATACATGGAAATGCAAAAAGGGGAATTTCATTATTTATAGGAATGCTCATCCTCCATGCTGCAATCTATTTTCTTGCAAACAACTTTGCGGGAAGCGCAATCTCAACACTTTACCACCTTTATGCGGGATATGATGCCTACAGGAACTACTGAATATCCGCCATAACCATCACTTTTTTAAAAAACATCACAAAACTAGAAGCTCATGTAGATAACTGAGCTCGAACAATGGAAAAAATTACTGCAACTATCAATATATTTAATACAAGTAGACTAATTTTATAGGAATGAATGAAAAGTATTGTTTATATCATACCTAAAATTGATAATATGATATGTAAATTTCATGCAAAAAATAGAAAAAGATGTGAATGAAAAATCATTCACTTGCAGGTTTGATTTTTGTAAGGATTACTGCAAATACCATCACTGCAACAATGATTATCAGGTCAATCATGATCTCAAAGCTTTTTGCTGATGAGAACAGTTGAATGATACCGATAGCCCACATTATGATTAAAACTGCAGGAAGGAGGTATTTGATAACGAATGTCCATGTTTTTCCGACTTTGAAAGTGGAAGTCTCATTCAATGCAGGAAGGAAGTGTTCCACACCGTAGAACCATGCAAATATGATACATTGAACACCGATTAAGAGCAATATACCGAACTCGTTTACGAATGAATCGATGATTCCTACAAGATAGCTGCTGATACCGGTTGTGAGTATCAATGAGAACACACATCCGATAATGGACAATATTGTTGCGGTTTTCTTACGGGACCATCCGAGCTTTGCACTGGTTGAGTTAAGCATAGGTTCGAAGAACCCGAGAGCTGAAGTGATTCCTGCAAACAGAATAGCAAGGAACAGCATTGGTGCCAAGATACGTCCTATCGGACCCATGATGTTGAAAATCATCGGGAACACGATAAACACAAGCCCTGTACCTTCAGTAATCAGCTGAACCATAGGAGTACCGTTTGTAACTGACATGTATCCCAAAATTGAGAATACACCGAATGCAGTACAAATCTCAAATGCTGAGTTTGAAGCAACAACAATCAGTACGTTGTCGATGAGCTTGGAGTTTTCAGGAAGGTAACTTGCATATGTAAGCGCGATTGCCTGTCCCATACTTAGTGAAAAGATAATCTGTGCAAATGCCGCAAGCCAGATGTTGACATCCAGAAGCATTCCCCAATCAGGAGTTAGGAGTGTGTTGATTCCGACACCTGCACCAGGCAAGGTCAAAGCATAGACAATGATGATTGCCATAATCACGAACAATGCAGGAATGAGTATTTTGGAAACTTTACCGATACCCTTATCCACATTCTTATGTGAGATGAACCATAGGACAACCCATAGCAACGCTACGCCTATTGTGGTTGGAATTAAAAGGAAGCTAGCATTTGAAAGGTTGGAACTTCCTCCAACATTCTGAACGAAGTAAGCTGCAGTGTCTGTTCCCCAATTGAATGTGAAACTGCTTAACAGGTATACTAAATCCCAACTTAAGATTACCATATAATAAATTGTAACTACAAATACAAATAAAACCAAAATCCAAGCGATTATCTCGAACTCCGGTTTGATCTTTCGCATAATTTTTGAAAAGGATTCCTTAAATGAGAATCCCACACCGTATTCTAGAATTAAAAAAGGAATTCCCATAATAGCTATTGCAATAAAATAAGGGATGAAAAATGATCCCCCACCGTTAGAATAAAGCACATAACTGAAACGCCAGATGTTACCTAAACCCACTGCCGCTCCAATCATCGCAAAAATGAATGCTAATGATGAATCCCATTGTGCTTGTTGAGTCATATAATATAACTTTGTAAGCATTATATAATAAAGGTTACATATTATAATTGATGAATGTATTTGATAAATTTTTGATGGGAGATACAACAAGCATAAACTGGTGCCTTGAAAACAGGCATTTCGTTGAACGTTTGCAGGACAATGGAATTTCAAGACAATATGTCATGGACTGCCTTATGAACGAGGAACCGATAAGCTATGAGCATGTTGAGGGAAATACATATGCCGTTGTTTTCGAAGCCCCATTAAACAAGGATTATAAGGAAATAAGAGTTCTTATGGCATGCAGCGGAAATTCAATTGACCTTGTGACAGTCATGAGAAACAATGAAACAACAACCAGTCGCCAGAACAGACAATACCAGTCCGATAAAAAGAAGGATTTGGAAAAAAAGAAACAGAAAGCTTATTCTAAAAGAAAATGGTAAGTGATTGAATCACTATACCTTTTTGAAATTCAAATATTTTGTAATGCCCACTCTAAAGAGTATTGAGCCGGTAGCTCCACCCGCTTTTGCAGCTCTTGCATCTTTCATGAGTTGGGAGTAGGACAATTTCTTGACGTTGTCATCTGAATGATATGTCTGAAGGCCTGCCCAGATTACTGCACTTCTTGATTGCTTCTTGAAGGTTTTTACAACCTTGGTAATCCAAGTGGACTTCTGACCATAATTTCCCTTGTATGTCATAGGGACAATGACGTCAACATATTTACTGATTGTAGGAATGTCCTGACCATAGTAGTAGCTCATCATGGAAGGCTCAGGCATCACTGCAGCTGAGACTATGCAGTTAGGCTTGATTTTGTGAATCGCAACGCTTGCCTTCTTGATGAAATAGTTAATGGCCTTTTCCGGATTCTTGTACAGGTGTGCGGTTCCGCCGAATCTCACATAGTCAAAGTGAATTCCATCGATTCCCTTGATTTTGGCATACTTTTTGGCTTCCTTGACCTTACCGTTCAGGAATGAATACTTGATGGAGCTATCCTTGTTCACCGGTCTGACCCATTTTCCACCGTTATAGCATATCTGTATCCATAAATGGACTTTCATTCCATATTTATGCGCCTTTTTGGCAAATGAGATTACAGATGATTTTCCATAAACCGCTATTGAATGAACATGAAGGAAAATGTGCTTGGTTCCGAGCTTGGAAAGCTTTTTGAGGTTGACGCTTTTCATGTGTGATGACCAAACCCAATATCCGTTTCCCTTTGCAATCGGAGATTTTACCTTAATCTTATATGATCCGCTTGAGGACAGATAAGGTGCGGATTTTGTAAAGGAGAACTTTACCTTATATGTTCCTTTCTTGAGACTTAGGAAAACTTCAGCATAACCGTTTTTATTTGTTTTTACAGTGTATGACTTTCCGTTGACCTTGAATGTTACATTTTGATTTGCAACCGCCTTTCCCTTTTCATCAAGCAGCCTTACGATGACCGCATTTTTAAGGCCCTGACGGTAATTGATGTCTTTGTTTGAAACCTTCAGTGTTGTTTTCAACGGAGCCTTGATTGTTATCTTGCTGGTTCCGCTTGAAGCGGAGGTGTTTTCATCCCCTCCGAATGCAAAGTCAACATTATAGCTTCCCTTTGCAAGCTTGACGTTTAAAATGACCTGGCCTTTGGCATCGGTTACCTTCTGATAAAGTACATTGTTTACGGTAATGTTAACCGGCCTTGAGGCAAGTGTGCCGTTGTCAGAAGACAATTCTACAGTTATCTTGGTTGAAAATGTCTCGTATCCTACAGCATTCTTTGCAGATATTGTGGAATTCGCCTTTACTGTCTCATTCACCACAGGAACGTCAGTTGAGTTACCCTGTGAGTCATCATCCACTTCCTGTGGAACATCCACATCATCTATCGGGACGGTTTCAGTGCTGTCATTTGTCAAAACATCCGCAGTTACGTTCTCATCTGCTGAGACTGCACATACTGAAAGCAGCATGACAATGAAAGTGATTACCAAAATTATCTTACTTCTCATTTAATCGCCTCATATGTTATTGAAATTGAAGAAATTGGTTATTCCATACCTAAAGAGCAGAACACCGTATGCTCCACCCATTGCGGCAGCATCCGCATCCTTCATCAATGATTTTGCTGAAAGTTTTGTCAGGTCATCATCGGACTTGTAGCTTTGAAGACCTGTCCAGACCTTAGCTCCGCTTGACTGCTTGACCAGGGTGCTTGTAACCTTTTGAATCCAGCTTGTTCCGGCATTGTAATTTCCCTTGTAGACCATCGGAATTATCACATCAAGATATTTTGTCATGGTAGGGATGTCCTGACCGTAATAATACTTGTTTGAGGATGGCTCAGGCATCACTGCAGCAGAAACGATTAGTTTTGAATTGACCTTATGGACAGCCGCAGTGGCATGCTTTACAAAGTAGTTGATTGCAGTTACGCCCAAATCATACTTGTATGCGGTTCCAGGATATCTCACATAATCGAAGTGAACTCCGTCAACACCTTTGACCTTGGCGTATTTTTCAGCTTCCTTGATTTTTGAATTGATCAGGTCATAATCGACTTTTCCTTTCTTGACAGGGTTGTACCATTTTCCGCCCTTATAGAATACCTGCATCCAAATGTGAACCTTGATTCCACGGGCATTTGCATTCTTGATGAAGGTTTCAACTGAAGACTGACCCCACAATTCCAATGCCTTGAAGTTCAGGATTATATGTTTTGTTCCATAGCTTTGAAGGGTCTTGAGATTGACCTTTTTCATGTCAGCACCGAAGAGCCATACACCATTGTTACGTGCCTTGGACGGCTTGACCTTAACTGAATAGGTTTTGGAAACCTTGTTGTAGATTTTGGTCTTTGCTGAAGACACCTTGAGTTTATAGGTTCCCTTTTTAAGCTTGATGTTTAAGGTCGCAATTCCTTTGCTGTCTGTTGTCCTGATGTATTTTTTGCCGTTGATGACGAAAGTCACCTTCTTATTCTTGAGCAGGTTTCCTCTAGCATCAGACAGTTTTACCTTGAACGGTGAACTGATCTTGTGCCTGTAGATGACTGAATTTGCCTTGGTTAATTTTTTTGGCATTCCCTTCTTAACTGTTATTTTAGCTGAAGCGGATGCCTTCTTGATATTCTTTTCACCGGCGTATTTGAGCTTTACAGTGTAAATGCCTTTCTTCAAACCTATTGCAAGGCTGGCCTTACCTTTTGAGTTTGTGGTCTTGTGATATGTCTTTCCGTTGATTGTAAAGTCAACTGCCCTTTTTGCCAATGGAAGGCCATCGACAGTCAATAAAACAGTGTATGTATTTTTAAGACCTACATAAGCAGTATATGCTGAAGCCTTGATTTTTGAAGCCTTATCAGTAATCACCATTACCTTTGATGAGCCGGATATCGGAGTGTATCCTGTCTCATTGAATGCGTATTTGACTGTATATGTGCCTTTTGGAACGTCAAGCACAAGCTTTGCGTTTCCATAGCTTGTTGTCTTTACATCGGATTCGACTCCGTTGATTGTGAAATGAACTGACTTTCCAGAGAGTACTGTGTCGTTATCGTCCAATAGCTTGACATAAAGGGTGCTTCCCTTAAGGTAGGTTGTAGTAGTCACCTCACCAAAATGTGCATCCTTTACTTCAACAGTTTCGTTTTCGCTTGCAGTGCTTTCTGATTCGTTTTCAACACCTGAATTGGAGTCATCAGATTCGAGAATGTCGGAACCCTCATCCAAATTATCAACATTCGTTATTTCCTGATTGATTTCGTCAACAATTTCAACATCATCGGTTAAGTTAACATCTTCCGCACTTGCTGCGGATATTGTCAATAAGACTGATAAAATGATAAAAATCGTTGCTAAATATTTTAACTTAATCTTATCACCCGTCTGTTAAATTAAATTCCAATGTACCTACTCCATTTTCAACATGAAGCTCATCCGCTTTAGGGGACAATCCGTTAAGCAATGAATTGCCACTGTCTGAATCCATGAACTGCGGAAGGTAATTGGATATGTAAATTGGATAAACAGTGCATTTTCCTGTTCCATCCACTAAATCTATTTGTACAAAGTATGCTGAGTGGGTTGCTTCATTTGATTGGTCGAAAATGAAGTTTCCTAAACTGTAAAAGATCGGTTTTCCGTTATACATCTCGACCCCTTGGGTTACGTGAGGGTGAGATCCGATTACCACATCAGCACCGTAGTCTATAAGTTCATGTGCAATGCGCACTTGGTCCTCGTTTGGAGAGTTTGAATATTCGTTTCCAAAGTGCAAGTATGCAACTATTAAGTCTGAATCGTTATTTTCAGCAATTTGTTTTTGTGCATCTGCTGAGTCATATGCAGAGTAACCCGGATTTGAACCGTTTGCATAAGGCATCACTTCATAACTATATTCAGCGAAGTTGTTTGAATCCATATAATTTAATATAGTTACTTTTCTGCCGTTGATGTCCTGGGTTACTGCCTGGTGTGCCTCGTCCTCATTCTCGCCGGCACCGATTGGAGTGATTCCCGCTTCCTTAAGGTAGGATATTGTGTCCTTAAGACCGGTTGTTCCATAATCGGATGCATGATTGTTTGCAAGAGATGCGACAGTATTGTTGTTTGCTTTTGCCAATGGCACATAGCTTGGGTCACATTTTAACGGAACATCACCTTTCAGGGCATCGCCTGAGTTTGTAGCGGCATTTTCAAAGTTAATCAAGAGCAAGTCAACGTTTGAAGTCACATTGCTGACTCCTGCAAATGGGGAGGAGTCCAGGCTTAGGACGTTCGGCATGTTACGGGCAAACATCACATCCCCGGTTACTGCAATGGAAATGTTTTCCTTATTTTCAAAAACTGAAGAGTTATTGTTTGATCCCTGGAATGTGACATTCAATGCCACGAATAGAATGACAGCCAAAATTATTGCAACTATTAAAAACTTTCTCCGCCCCAGCATTCTATTCCTCCATTGCTGCAGCATCCTCATCTTCACTGAATAGCTGGTTCAGCATCCAGTCTGCATCATATTCCATGATATCGTCATATCCCTGACCCATACCCAGGAACATTATAGGCTTTTTGATAACGTATCCGATTGAAAGGGAAGCTCCACCCTTACTGTCCGCATCTGCCTTGGTGAGGATTACTCCATCAATGTCAATTGCCTCATTGAACTTCTTGGCCTGTTCTGTTGCGTCGTTACCTGTCAATGCGTCACCGACGAAGATTACAAGGTCAGGTTTTGAAACCCTTTTGATCTTTTTCATTTCGTCCATGAGGTTTGTGTTGGTCTGCATTCTTCCTGCGGTATCGATCAAGACCAGTTCTTTTCCTTGTGCACGTGCGTGTTCAACAGCATCATATGCAACAGCGGCAGGGTCTGAGCCCTTTTGGTGCTTGATGATCTTGACACCAACATTGTCAGCATGATATGTTACCTGCTCGATAGCTCCAGCCCTGAATGTATCTGAAGCCGCAATTACAGGAGTGTAACCTTTTTTAAGGTAATAGTTGGCAAGCTTACCTATGGTTGTTGTCTTACCGGTACCGTTGATACCTACAAACATTACGACAAGAGGTTCTCCTTCGGCCTTTTTGGCTTCAATCATCTCTGTCATGGATTTTCCAGGAATGTCGATGATTTCAGCAACTGCATTTCTCAAAGCAAGGTAAGTGTATTCTGTGATGTCGTTGCTTCTTTTGATTTTCTTACCGACAAGGTCGTCCTTTACGTTTTCCACAACTTCGGTTGCAACCTCCATTGCGACATCACCTTGAAGGAGTTCCATTTCAAGCTCGAACAGGATATCCTCAACGTGCTTTTCCTGGATAGTCTTTTCACGGACAAAGGAAAACAGTCCACCGGTTGCTTCTCCGTCTGCAGACTTATCATCTTTTTTATCTTTATTTCTGCTCCAGAAGTGAGATTTTTCTTCTTTTTCTTCTTCAACTTCCTCTTCAGAATCTTCATCGACTGAATCCTCTTCTTCAGAGTCTTTTTTGGATTCACCACGAAGTTTGGACAGCAAACCGCCTTTCTTCTCTTCTTTCTCTTCGGCAGGCTCTTCCTCAACTTCTTCAGGAATGTCCTCAGCCACTTCTTCAGGCTCTTCCTCGACTACCTCTTCAACTTCATCTTCGGATTCGTCAATTTCCTCTTCATCTTCAGAATCGTCCTTGCTTGAGCCTCCTCTAAATCTTGAAAAGAAACCAGATTTTTCTTCTTTTTTCTCTTCAACTTCTTCTTCATCCTCTTCAGGGGTTTCGTCAACCTCCTCTTCAGGCTCATCTTCGACTTCTTCGGAAACTTCTTCAACAGTCTCCTCTTCGGCTTCTTCAGGTTCGGGAAGGAGATTGGATTCATCCTCTTCAACTTCCTCTTCCTCCTCTTTTTTCTTACCGAATGAGAAGAATGAGAACCGTTTACCGGACTCTTCTTGAAGATTGTTTTCTTTTTCAGCTTCTTCAATAAGCTCTTCTTCTAACTTTTCACTTGTACGTGAAAATTTCTTTTTCAATGATTCAAACAAAATAACCCAACCTTTTAGTTTAGTTAAAATAATCGATAGTATAAGTAATTATGTTTTTTATAATATTTAAAAAGAATTAACAAATGTGCAAAATAAGTATGAAAACGGTTGTAAAAAAATAGTAAAAAAAGAAAAAAGAAAAAAATTGTAAGGTATTATCCCCTCTGGGTCATACCGCCTTGAGCTGCTGCTGCGATTTGTTCAGCTTGAGCTTGAAGATTTGCCACAATGTCAGTGCATTGCTGCAAGTTAGCTAACATTTTGTCTAAGCTGTCTTTTAAATCTTCTTTTTGCCCGTTTAAGATTTCGCGAGCGCCGTCAGCATCTTTTTTAACGGCAAGGCCAGCACCAATACTTACAATAATTTCGTCAGTACTTTTAAGTTCTCCTTTAACGAAAGATCCAGCACCTACGGGTACGAAAGCTTCGACAGATTCTTTGCCTTCGATATCATCTAAAGTGGTGAATAATGCATCAACTTCAGCCATGGAAGCTTGAATCATTTCAATTTGTTGTTGAATTAATTCAGCTTGTTGCCTGTATACATTCATTTCATTAAGAAGACTGTTTAATCTTTGCTGATCTTCCATAGTTACACCTTCGATGTGTTTATAAAATTTCTTTTACGATTGGGTCAACAACATCTTCAGGAGCAATTTCTTTGATTTCAGCAATAGAAATTTGATTCCTGTTAATACCATGTTTACTTCCGAAACGGTCATAGATTTTTTGTTCTATGTCGGATTCAGATGTAGCTTTGTATTCTTTAACGAATTCATGGTATTCATCGCCCATTACAAAAGTACCTTTAACTCTGTAAATTTTTGTTATCATATAAAATCCCTCATGATTATATTAATTAAAAGTCATCATCTAAAAAGCCTAATGCTTCTTCAACTCTAGCCATTTCAGGACCAGTACTATCTTTAGCAACGATTGCACCATTCTTGTTTGCAATGGAACACGCGCCGACTAAATTAATACCTCTTCCAACAGTACCAATATCCCCTTCTACACCAAATACTTCTTGAGCAAATTTAACTTCAGATTGAACAGCCTTTGAGCTTATTAAAAATCCTCTGTTTGTGACCTGAATCATTGATCCGATGATGTCGCTTCCAACCATTGAGGTCGCTTCGACATTCACATCCAAAGTCTCTTCAATAACGTTGATTGCTTTTTCAGATAAGAACGGGCTTACGATAGCTCCCTTGTCATTTGCTGCAATTACATTGCCCAATGCAGTGTATTTGCCGGGAACGATAGCTACATTGATGCCCAAATCTTCAAACTGTTTAATCTCTCTATCTAAAACCTGTGGGGAAACAACCATTCCATTTGAATTAGCTACAGCTAAAGATCCAATAAGGCTACTTCCAGAAATAGAAGCCTTTACAATGTCAACTTCTAATGTTTCCTTAATAATATCAGCTTTTTCATCTAAAAGATTATAAGGAACAATAGCTAAATCATCAGTTGCTAAGGTAAATACTCCTAAATTTGGATTTCCTACAATATCTACTCTTTTTAACATATTGTTACCTCACATTACTCAAATTTTGGTTGGTAGTAAAGCTATTCTGCTAAAGTAGCTGTTACAACACCATCATCATCTTTAACTGCTTTTACAGTAATTTTGGAAGGTATTTTTTGAATACCTCTTTCCCAGATAGCATGATTGATAGATTCATCAATTTTTACTTCTTCAGCTTTCATGTGTTTGGTTAAGAAGTTTTTGATTTCTCTGATAGCTCTAGGAGCTCTAATGGTCCTTTTAATATCTTTAACATTTCTAAGTGGAATTGTGTAAACTCTTTCCATAATAACCCCTCATTATAATTTAAGACTGTTTCTTCTCCAATGTCTAGGTTTTGGTCTGTATCTAAGTTTACGGTTAGTTTTAGCATAAGCCCAGATTGGAATTCTCCTATTTTGTTTGTTTGCTTTTGCCATTCTTAATTTTTTAGCTAATGGTTTATTTCTACTCATTTTCTCACCTGTAATACATATAATAATTATTTTTTATATCCGATAACGCGAGTTTGATAATGTTCTGGGAATATGTCCAGTGAATTTCCCCCTTTCTCATCAATCAGTGTCCTGATTTCAACCTCAAAATCTGAACTGTTGTCCTTGTTTGACCTTTCATGGGAAATTTCAAACAGACTTGAAGTTATAAGTTTGACGGATTTGTGTCCAAAGCTGTCAAGGTTGATGTATTGAACATCCTTTCTGTCCTCAAGACTTTTTATCTGATTGATATTCAGCTTGGGAGTCCTGTCATCCCTTCTTGTTCCGTCGGCGATAATGTCATAGTCATCTGCAATCGCTTCAACAGTCTGTGCATGAATGTACTTGATTCCGTCATTGGGAAATCCGTCATCCATAATCATTTCACAGGTCTTGTCCAGAATGTCATAATCCATTTTCAAGACTTTATGATTGAAGCCCAATGCGTCTGCTGATTTGCTAGCGGGAACATACGAATCATAAACACCGAAGTTTGCAGTGCATAATTCAACATCAAGGCCCAGCCTTTCAAGCATTACTGCAACAAAGGATGAATCCTTACCTCCACTATACAATACGCCAGCTTTCATTGACATTATTTCCTTGTAATTTTAATTTCTCTTTTTTGACCAGCAATTTGTCTTAAAAGAACTTTTAATTGATCGTCAGTGACTTTACCTCTTAAACTGCCTGCTTGTGCGGATTGAATTAACTGAAGTTCAATCTGATTAACAAGTTCAGGTTTGGTAAGTTTAAGATTAGATAATCTGTTACGAGCTTCTGAAGTCATAATTTGAGCAATGATCTGTTTTTTCTGAGCTTCAAATTGTGCTTGTGCTTCTTGCTGTTGTGCCTGAGCCATAGCTTGTTGTTGAGCTTGGTTTTGCATAGCAGCCTGTTGAGCCTGTAACTCAGCCATTCTTTTTTGACGAATTTCATCTAAATCGCTCATATCAAACTCTCCAAATATAATTAGTATTTTTCAAGATCAGGAATATCTTTAATGATTTCAGCAGAAATTTTATCTAAGAAGGATCTTCCTGCTGGAGTAACAACTCTTCCACCTTCGACTTTTTCAACTAAGCCTGCATCTTCTAATTGGTGTAAAGCAGTTCTGATAATGGATCCACTACCTTTTCTGAAAACTTCAGGGCGTACACCACGGTCTTTTTTACCACCGTAGAAAGTTCTTAAGCTCATAACTCCTACAGGACCGTCCATGTATACTCTTCTGATAATAGAAGCAGCTCTTACATACCACCAATCTACGTTTTCCGGTTTTCTTTCTTTGTGAACACCGGTTTTAACAAAATTGGACCATGCAGGGGAATTGATTTTTTCATTGTTTTTAAATTCTTCTGCGACTTTTTCAATTAATAAATCTGCAGGTACATCAAATACAGTAGTCATATTAATTCTCCAATATTTATTTTTAAATTATTGTAGCTTAATCCACTGTAAATTTAAGACCTAAAAAATAGGGCCTGTAACTCTAAATTTATAATGTTTAAGGCTTTTTCTTATAAATAACAGCAACATGTCCCCTAACGTCGATGAGCTGAGCTCTGGTTTGGGTTACGATGTCATCTATATATTTATCTTTATCTCTAGCGATATTTTTTGCAAATTTAAGTTTAACAATTTCATTAGCTTTGAGCTGGCGTTTGATTTCTTCAATGACATTTTCATTGACGCCGCTTTTACCAATGTTGATTGTCATAGCGGAAAGAGCTCTATTCATCATTTCTTTTTTTGTGTGACTCATATTTAGCTCTCCTTTTATTTTTTATTTCCTTATGATAAGGAATTTTCATTACATGACCGCATTCACCACAAAAAATGTTAACCTCAGAGTTAACTAGCCGGACGGTGCAATTGCGACCAGGCGAGAGGAACTTCTTACATTTCTTGCAATACCTTCGAGCCCATTTTTCGGGAACCTTGGTATTGTATTTGGTGGACAATTTTAAAGCAAGCTCCACATAGCGATCGGATCTTTCGGGATGGGTGATGAATTCCATCTCGGCACGACTAAAAAGAATTTCCATTCTTTCAATCGCTATATCAATCATCCACTTTGGTCGTTTTCCTCTACTCAAAAATATCCTCCCTTTGTAGGATATAATATTCATGATTGGATTAAAATGATTTGCGCAATTTAAAACAAAAACCATAGTTAAAAAATAACCTTAGGTTAATATGAATATTAAGAATAAATATGTTTATTACTATTTATAAAGGTTATGGAATTTTGAAAATTTTAAGTTAAAAATATTTTATTTAAA
>CAMNJW010000035.1 GCA_946541845.1 uncultured Methanobrevibacter sp. | reverse complement strand
GTTCTTCTTCTGTTGTGTCTTTTTCTTCAGTTTTGTCTTCTGGAAGTTCTTCTTCTGTTGTGTCTTTTTCTTCAGTTTTGTCTTCTGGAAGTTCTTCTTCGACTGTTTCTTCTACTATTTCTTCTTCTTTAATTTTTTTACCACATTCTGGACAAAATATACTTTCGTCATCTAGTTCTGCGTTACATTCTGGGCAAATATTTTTTATTTTTGCACCACATTTTCCGCAAAAATTATTGTCTTCCACTTCTTCTCCACATTTTGGACATTTAACCATTTATTGCACCTTTTATTGACTAATATTTTGTAAGAATAATTTTCATAAATTTTAATAAATATATTATTATCACATTTTAGTAATATTTTTATAATTATTTAGTTAAATATATATTTGTACTTAATTTATATTTTTGGTGATTTAATGAAAATTGATACTCATATTATTTTTCTTATTATTATAATTGGGATTATCTCTGCAGGTATTGTTGGTGCAACTGTAATGTCCAATGATGATAGTATGAAACAAGAAGATTTTGATGGTATTAAGATTTATGTGCCGTCAGATTCTAATTTTGTTCAAACTAGTGATGGTGTTTATAAAGATGACAACAATGGAATAACTATAAATACATTTAAAAATAATGATTCTATGATTGATTTTTTAAAGAATACTAAAAAATCAAAAATTATTCCGATAGAAAATCAACCTCCACAATCTGTTGCTTTCAAAAAAGGTAATTCAATTAATATTTTAGTTACTAACGGTGAAGAAGGTGTAGCTGTTAGTTCTGATGATGGTGAACTTACAGCAAAAATAGCTAACAGTATTATATTTAGTAATAACCATAAGAGCGCTAAATCTCCTGGTGTAAGTGTTATACATCCACGTATGAGTGCTCCTAAAGACTTTAATTTAATCATGTTGTTAGTTGCTGAAGTGGATACCAAGGTTTTCAATTTAGCCCTTATTGAAGAAAACATTGACATAACTGTTAATGAATATAACGAAAATATAGGTGTGCCTGATGAGGACATTTCTTCTGAAAGTGAATCAGATGAATACGTATCCGATATTGAAGATCAGAATGACCTTAATGAAATATTGAATTTTGACAGTGATTCATCTCAAGATGAAGAAGCTCAAACAACTTCAGTCATTGATGATGATTCTTCTAATGCTGAAGATAATGGGGTCATATCCGATGATGCTTCAGACTTAAGCAATCAGGGATCTGGCGATGATGTGTTATCTAGTCCTGATGATAGCGTTCAAGAGTTATCCTATGAGGACTGTGAATTATTAGTGACACAAGAATTAGATAATTATCACCCTGGGTGCATGATTGATAATTATGAAGAGATTGAGAATGGATATCTTTTCAAAATTGTAGATGATATGAACAATCCAGTTGGTGAAATTACAGTTGATGCGTTAACTGGTGAACTTAATACAACTAATTTAATGATTTAAAACTCTTTAATTTGAGTTTTATTTCTCTTTTTTTTAAATTTTATTTTATACATTTTAAATTTCTTATTTTTTCTTTAAATTACATATCTTTATTAAACATTAAAACTAAACTAAAATTATAATGAAAATTTATCATTATTTTTATTTTTATAACCGAGGTGAATAATTTGCAAGGTTTATTAAAAGATTGGAGAAGAACTCACTATTCCAACCAAACCACTCCTGAAGTTGCAGGAAGTGACATTACTATTATGGGTTGGGTTCACGAAATCCGTGATTTCGGTGGAATAATGTTCGTTATTATTCGTGATGTAACCGGTAGAGTTCAAGTAACCGCTCCAAGCAAAAAAGTTGATGAAAACATAATGGAAGAATTAAGAGCATTAAGAAAAGAATCTGTTGTAGCGATTAAAGGTACTGTACAGGAAGCAGGCAAAGCACCAAATGGTGTTGAAATTTTACCAAAAGAAGTTAAAATCTTAAACTTAGCTAACCAACCTTTACCAATGGATCCAACAGAAAAAGTTAAAGCAGGAATTGACACTAGATTGGATTCAAGATTCTTGGACATCAGAAAAGAAAACGTTTCAGCAATTTTCAAGATTAAAGGTCAAATGTTCCATACTATCAGAGATTTCTTCTATGATAATGGATTTTATGAAATTAACACTCCTAAACTCGTAGCATCCGCTACTGAAGGAGGAACTGAATTATTCCCAATTACTTACTTTGAAAAAGAAGCATTCTTAGGCCAATCCCCTCAATTATACAAACAGATGATGATGGGTGCAGGAATGGATAAAGTATTTGAAATTGGTCAAATCTTCAGAGCAGAAGAGCACGACACCTTAAGACACTTGAATGAAGCTGTTTCTATAGATGCAGAAGCTTCATTCGCTGATGACGAAGACATGATGAAAGTCTTAAATGATATGCTCATCCAGGTATTGACTGACGTTAACGAAAACTGTGCTGATGAATTGGATGTTTTAGGCCATGAATTGGAAGTTCCTAGCGGAGATTTCCCCGTTGTAACCTATGATGAAGCGGTTGATATCGTTAACTCCAAAGGTGTTTTAATGGAATGGGGAGAAGACTTGTCCCGTGATGCTGAAAAAGCATTAGGAGAAACTATGGGAGGATTCTACTTCTTAACCAGATGGCCTTCTGAAATCAAACCGTTCTACGTAATGCCTGTTGACGGTGATGAAAAATACTCACACGCTTTCGATTTAATGTATAACAACTTAGAGTTATCTTCCGGTGCTACCCGTGTACACCAATATGATTTACTCGTAAAACAAATTGAAGAAAGAGGATTAAACCCTGCTGGATTTGGAAGCTATCTTAAAGCGTTCGAATACGGTATGCCTCCACACGCAGGTTGGGGTGTAGGTGCTGACAGGTTAACCATGGTGCTTACAGGATCTGAAAACATCCGTGAATGTGTACTCTTCCCAAGAGACAGACACAGATTAACCCCTTAATTTCTTTTCTTTTTTTTAAGATTATTATGGAAGAATATGAGATAGCTGTCATTGGTGGCGGACCTGCAGGAATGATGGCTGCAATTGCTGCAAGCGAAAATTCCTCAAGCGTGGTATTGCTTGAAAAGAATCCTAAATTAGGTCGCAAACTTCTCATCACTGGTGGTGGAAGATGCAATATCACAAACCAAAAGCCAATAAAGACGCTATTGAATATTTATCCTCAAAAAAACTTTTTAAAACACTCTTTTTACACATTGACAAATGAAAAATTGCTTTCATTTTTTGAAGATAGAGGATTAAATTTCATTGAAGAGGACAACAACAGGATTTTTCCAGAAACTGAAAGATCACGTGATATCTTAGAAGTGTTAACTTATTACTTGAAGGATGTTGTTATAAGGTATAACTTTGAAGTCAATTCAATCAGTGATGATTTTATAATCAACAATGAAATAAAGGCAAATAAGATAATCATTGCAACCGGAGGCGTTACATATCCTCAAACCGGATGCAACATTAAGAACTATTCTCTTACTTCACAGCCCTTAACTGATATCAGATATGGGCTTGTTCCGTTGATTAGCAAAAAAGACCTCTCGGATATTGCAGGCATAACTCTGTATGATGTCGTTATAAGTTATAAGAAATCAAAAGTTAAGGGAAACGTTCTGTTTTCCCATGTTGGGTTAACCGGTCCGGGAATAATAGATTTAAGCAATGAGATATCTGATAGTATAAGTTATAACTTATTAGATGACCAAAGCCCCCAAATCAGTTTTGAAATATCCATTGATTTATGTCCTGATTATACTCGAGAAAATCTACAAGAGAAATTTACAATAGATTTTCAACAGAAGGGGAAGACACTACTGAAGAATTACTTAAAATCATTTTTAACTAACAGTTTCATAAATTTCTTTTTAGAGGAATGTAAAATCGATGGTGAAACCCAATTGTCCAGAATCAATAAGAAAAGCAAAAACAGATTGATTGAAAACTTGAAGAGACTTTCCTTTGAAATCACTGGCTTTAATAAGGATTTAGCTAAAGTAACTATTGGTGGTGTTGATTTAGCTAATGTCAATCCTAAAACTATGGAGTCAACAGTCACACCAAATCTTTATTTTGCTGGTGAAGTTCTTGATGTTCACGGTCCGACTGGTGGATATAATTTAAAGATTGCATTTTCAACCGGATTTTTAGCAGGATTGTCTGCTGGTGAAAAATAGTTGATATGCTGTTATCTTCTTTTAAATTAATAACTCAATCGGTTTTCTATTTTTTAGCATATTCTCATCTATTTTAATACTCTTAAAAATGAAATCATTTTTTTTAAAAAACCAAATATTTAACATATATATAATTTAAAAATTATCTTATGACAGACAAAATGTTCATGGGTGCATCAACTAAGCAAGGTTTGGATATTGCAAACAAAAGTAGAGAGATTATCCGTGGCCTTATTGGAGATGATGTCAAAGATTTAAAACCTATAGAAAGAGACATCGTTGAGAGGATTGTTCACTCAACAGCTGATCCAGAATATGCAAAACTAGTTAAAATGAGTGATGATTTTGTAGATGCAGCTATGGCATCCCTTAAAAATAAAGAAACTATTTTAACTGATATTAATATGGTTAAATATGGTATCACTAGATATGAAGGGGAAGTTGAGTGTTATATTAAAAACGATGAAGTTGTTAAAATAGCAAAAGAGCATCAAATTACAAGAGCTGCTGCTGCAATGCGTTACGCTGCAGCTAATGATTTTGAAGGAATCGTAGTTTCCGGTAATGCTCCGACTGCTGTTTTTGAAGCTATGGATTTATACCAAAAAGGAGAAATGAATCTTAAAGCTATTGTAGGAGTTCCTGTTGGATTTGTAGGAGCAGCTGATTCAAAAGAGGCTTTACATAATTCAGATATTCCAAATATAATTGTTGAAGGACCGAAAGGTGGAACACCTATTGCTGTAGCATGTGTAAATTCATTAATCCAACATTTATAGTGTGATAAAATGTATTCTGAAGAATTGTTCAATGAATCTAAAAATTATTTTCCTGGCGGTGTAAATTCTCCAGTGCGTGCTTTTAAACCTTATCCATTTTTCGTTAAAAGTGCTGGAGGATCTAAACTCACAGATGTTGATGGAAAAACTTATATTGACCATTGTTTAGCATATGGTCCATTGATTTTGGGACATGCCGACCCTAAGGTTGTAAGGGAAGTTTCAAATCAATTGACAATTGGTACAGCTTACGGTACTCCCACTGAAAATGAGATTACTCTCGCAAAAGAGGTAATTGACAGAATTCCATCTGCAGAAATGGTAAGATTTTGTAACAGTGGAACCGAAGCAACCATGAGTGCCATTAGATTGGCCCGTGGTTTTACAGGTAGGGATAAAATCGTAAAATTTGAAGGAGCTTATCACGGAGCCCATGATTATGTATTGGTTAAGGGAGGATCCGGTGCTGCAACCTTGCCTGACTCTCCAGGTATACCTGCGGATACCACTAAAAATACCTTGTCTGTTCCATTTAACGATGAAGAGGCTTTAACTGATTTGATTGAAAAAGAAGGTGAAAACATTGCTTGTATCATCATGGAAGTTGTTATGGGTAATGTTGGTTGTATTGAACCAAAACCTGGATTTTTAGAGTTTATTAGAAAAATTACTGAAGAAAATGGAATTGTGTTGATTTTTGATGAAGTTATCACAGGTTTTAGAGCTTCCCGTGGTGGGGCTCAACAATATTATGGTGTAACTCCTGATTTGACAACTCTCGGTAAAATCGTTGGTGGTGGACTCCCAATGGGAGCATTCTGTGGTAAAAAGGAAATCATGGAAATGATTGCTCCAAACGGTCCGGTTTATCAGGCAGGTACATTTTCAGGAAATCCTGTATCTGTTCAGGCGGGAATTTCCACATTGACACAGTTGGATGATGCATTCTATAAGGAGTTGGAAAGAAAAGGAAACTTCCTTAGAGACAGTGTCAAATCCATCATCGAAGAACAGGAATACAATGTTCAGCCTGTTGGCCTTGCGTCAATGTTTCAAATTTATTTCAATCCTGCACCGGTTTACAATTATGCCGATGCACAGAAATCTGACAGAAAGCAATTCTTAAGATACTTCAAGACATTATTAAAACAAGGTGTATTCATTCCACCTTCACAATTTGAATGTAATTTTATTTCAAATGCTCATACTATGGCTGATATTCAAAAAACAGTTGATGCAATTGAATTAGGTTTAGAAGCAGCATTTAAGAAAAGAAGAAGGTAATAATATGGTAGATTGGAAAGAGGTTGCATCATATGCTGTAATTTTAGTTATTGTGTTGATAGCCGCTCAACATTTGAATGTTGTAGTTTCAGGAAGTATGGAACCTGCATTCTATAGGGGTGATATTGTCCTTGTTGAAAAGGCGGGCTTTTTGGGAATCAATGAGTTCAATCCTGACGATGTTCAAGTTGGGGATGTGGTTGTCTACGATGCAGCATGGTTTGACCAACCTGTGATTCATAGAATTATCAATATTACAGATATCAATGGGACTACGATGTATGTGATT
The DNA here is from genome assembly GCA_946541845.1 of uncultured Methanobrevibacter sp. Classification (GTDB taxonomy): domain Archaea; phylum Methanobacteriota; class Methanobacteria; order Methanobacteriales; family Methanobacteriaceae; genus Methanocatella. The sequence goes on along the minus strand of CAMNJW010000035.1, from coordinate 8,256 downwards.
AAAGGAGACAATAATAATGCTCCTGACCCGTATTACGTTAAATCTAGTCAAATTAAAGAAAAAGTTGTCACTATCGGTGATAATTTAGTTGTTATTCCAAAGATTGGATATCTTTCCATCTGGTTGAGAGGTTTATAATTATTAAGGTGAGTTAATGTATTTTGAAATTGAAAAACAAGCTATTGATGCCATTAACAAGGCATTAGATCAGTATGATGAAGAAATTGATAGGAATTTTAAATTGGAATTTCCTCCAAATCCTGAATTAGGAGATTTAGCAAGTACAATCGCTTTTGCACTTACTAGAAAATTAAGAACTTCCCCTCCTGAAGTAGCTAAGGATTTAGTTGAAAAAATTGAAGTTCCGGAAATTTTCTCCAAAGTTCAAAACTTCGGGCCTTATGTGAATTTCTTCATTGATTATGAAAAATTCTCTAAACAGCTATTAGATAAAGTTGATGAAAATTATGGTCAGCTTCCTGCATACGGTGAAAAAATTGTATTGGAACACACTTCAGCTAATCCAAATGGTCCATTGCACATTGGACATATCAGGAACTCCATTTTTGGAGATTCTCTTGCTAGATTATTAAAATTGGCCGGAAGGGATGTAGTCACCCAATATTATGTTAACGATATGGGAAGACAAATAGCTATTATCGTATGTGGAATAACCGAATGCGGTCTCAACATTGAAGATTATGAAGGAGATAAAATTGACCACAAGATTGGAAAGCTATACTTCGATGCAAACAAGGCTGTAGAGGAAGATGAAGCATTAAACGCTAAAGTTGATGAATTAATACAAAAATACGAAGAAGGTGCTGATGAAGAACTAAACAAAGTCTTTGAAGATGTGGTTTCTAAATGTATTTCCGGAATGAAGGAATCCCTTTTAAGAATGCACGTTAAACATGATGACTTTGTATGGGAAGGTCAATTCGTAAGAAACGGTGAAGTTGATGACCTTGTAAAATACATTCAAAGGGAAGGCTTCACTCGTGAGGAAGATGTGTTATACATTGACTTGACTGACTTTAACATTGATAAGGAGTTTGTGCTCAGAAGATCAAACGGCACTTCACTTTATTCCACTCGTGACTTGGCTTATCACAGGTATAAAGCTACTTTAGGTGATACTGTACTTGACATTTTAGGTTCAGACCATAAATTGGCTGCAAAACAAATCAAGGTTATATTTGAAGAAATTTTAAGACAAGAAGCTCCTGAAGTAATATTTTATGAGTTCATCACTCTTCCTGAAGGTTCAATGTCAACCAGAAGAGGTAAATTCGTCTCTGTTGATGAATTGATTGATGAGGCAGTATCAAGAGCTCATGATGAAATCAAATCCAGAAACCCTGACTTGACTGAAGAAGAAATTGCACCGATGGCTGAAGATATTGGTGTTGGAGCTATCAGGTTCTTCATTGCAAAATTATCCCCAGAAAAACACTTGACATTCAAATGGGATGAGGCATTAAGCTTTGAAAGGGGCTGCGCTTCCATTCAATATGCACATGCAAGGGCATGCAAATTGATTGCAAAGTCAGGCAAGGATATTGATTCTTTAGAAGTTGCTGATGATTGGATTCCAAATGAAACAGAACAAGATTTGGTAAGGCAAATTGCTAAATTCCCACAGGTCGTTGAAGATTGTGCTAATAAGCAAAGAGTACACAATATTACTCAATACTCACAGGATTTAGCTAGTTCATTCAATAAGTTCTATAAGTCAGAACAAGTTATTGGCTCTGAAGTTGAAGACACTAGATTGATTTTAGTTGACAGAGCTAAAACAACTATTAAAAACGCATTAGATATTTTAGGTGTTGCTGCACCTGAAAAAATGTAGATGAGTAATGTTAACTCATCTTTAATTTCTTTTTTTAATCCACGTAATGGATGTAATCTGCTTTTCTAGGCAATGGTTCAGGCGCTTCCATATCTGGGTATCCTAAAACCACGTGTCCGATTCCTTCGTAAGTTTCTGGAATTCCCCATTCTTTTAACAATTCTTTTCCTTTCTCAGAAGCAAATTCATCACGTGCCCTGTGAATCCAGCAGGATCCCACACCAACCGCATGAGCTGCATTAACAAGAACGGCTAAGACGCTTGCCCCATCTTCGACGTATGTTGGTAGTTCACTGTCTGCCAAAACAATAAGCAATGTTTTTGCACCGTAAAACGGATCCATGTCTTCAGGCATCTCCATCGGGAAGAAACTTCTGTTCCATGCTGAAAATTCCTTGATTGTTTCCGGATTTTGAATTACAACAATTTTAGGTGACTGTGCACCCCTTCCTGTTGGAGCGTAGGTTCCGGTTTCTAGGATTGTTTTCAAGTCTTCGTCGGATATCTGTTCGTCTTTGAATTTTCTGATACTTCTTCTAGTTTTTAAGTCATTGATTGTTTGATTCATACTAAATCCTCACATATTTTTATAAGAGTTATTTTGAAATTCTCGTATTCTTCATCGTTTAGTCCTTTTTTGATTATATCGTCCCATTCTTCATCATAGTCCATAATCTTTTGTGCAATCTCAGCGCCCTTGTCAGTCACGCTAATAATTTTTTTCCTTTTTTCCGGGGTCTTTGTAATAAGTCCCTTTTTTTCAAGTTTATCCAGATTTCTTGTGACTGTGCTCTCGTTTATGTGGATTTCTTCAGCTAGTTCTTCCTGACTTATTTTTCCTTTTCTATAAGTTTTAACAAGCAAAGGGTAAAGGCCTGAGCTCAAGTCCATATCCTTTAATTTTTGATTAAGATAGGATGTCTGCTTCCTGTAAAGCAATGAAACAAGAGGGGATGTTGGAATATCCTCATCAAACGGCATTGTCCCTGCTCCTGATTAGTTTGTTTATGTATAGCTCAATGCATGCATAACATATGAGTGATCCGATTCCTCCGCCTAAAAGCATTCCGTAATAGATTCCGGTTTCGCCCATATTGAATACGAATCCTAAGACATATGCAAAAATCAGCACTAGCACGAATTCCCTGAATGTTGTTAAGATGAATGAAATGGTTCCTTTTCCAACGCCCTGGAACACATTTCCTGCACTTGCTCCAAATGGAACATATAGGATAAATAAGCACATTAACTGTATGAAGCTAGCTATCAATGGTTCAAGCTGTGCACTGCTTTCTGAATAGGAGAATACAAATGCAATTTGATTTGCAAATATATTTAAAATTATGCAAACGATAATTGAAGCTATCAATGCCACTTTAACGGCATATCTTGCGGTTACTCTTAAGTTTTCGTATTTTCTTGCACCGAATGCAACGCCTGCAACGGAAATTGAGGCAGTTCCAACACCTATTGCCGGAAGCATTCCTAAGTTGATTATTCTCCATCCTGCAGTATATACTGCTACTGCAACCGGACCTGAAACGAGTGTAAGCATGAAATTAACAACGATTGTTAATGCGGATAGGATCAACTGCTCTAAACTTGCCGGAATACCTACAACCAAAATGTCCTTATACATTGATAGGTTATTGTGGAAATAGCTGCGACCGTATTTCAGATAGGTGTCCTTTTTAATGAACATCCAGTAAAGCATTGCTATAATTGAAAGGATATGTGCTAGAACGGTTGCCCATGCGGCACCGGCAACTCCTAAATTAAATGTGTAGATAAATATGGGGTCTATGACCATGTTTATCACTGCGGTAATTGCGATTGGGAGTGTTGCCCTTTTAACGTCACCTTCAGCCCTGAATGCCCCTCCGAAAATTGGAGGAAGTAGCATTGCAAATGCAAAGGAAAATATTATAACTCCATATTCCATTGCATAATTTAAAACGCTTGTAGCTCCCATTATCTTAAGCAAAGGCTCTAAAAATGTAAGCAGTATTATTGAAACTAATATTGACAATATTATTCCTAAAATCAAGTTGTGTATTGCAGCATTGTTTGCAGATTCCCTGTTTTCAGCTCCGATATAACGTGAAATCAATGAGTTACCACCTGCTCCGATTCCGTTTCCGATTCCTATAAGTACCATGAATAATGGTGTGATATATCCCAGTGCAGCTAGTGGTTCAGCACCGAGTCCTGCCACCCAAATACTATCAATGATGTTATTTGCAAATATTAAAAACATACTGGCTATAATAGGGACTGATAACTTATTGATGGCTTTTTTCGGGTCTCCTGTAATCATCTCTATGTTTGAATTCTTTTCCATGTTATACCTCTATCTTGCATATGCAATTATACACTTGTATATGCAAGTGTTAGTATTTAAAGATGGTGGTGTTGAAATGTTGAAAATAAGAAATTTAATTTAAAAAAAGAAAGGGGAGGGTTATTGTAAATTGCCCTCTTCGTCAACCATGTCCCCGTTTTCATATATGTCTCTGATGTAGTCTGCAGAATATCCATCATTTTGTCCGCCACGTACGATTCCATTGTCATCATAATAGAAGTTGTATTGACTGTCGTAGTGCAATTGGGTATCTGATGAATTTCCAGTATTGTATAATGCTGTACCTGCACTTGAATTGCTTGAAATGGATTCAGCGGAGCTGTTTCCGTCACTGTCACTATTTCCTTCTGAATATCCTTCTTCAATGGTTAGGTTCAGGTGAGCAACGCATCCATTTACCACGTTTGTTCCATTGTAACTTACAATAACTTCGTATTCTCCAGGCAATTCATTATTTATGGATAATGCTCCTTTACCTCCATTGTCTGTAGAGATTCCATAAGTCTGATTTTCACCGTTTTCTACAAATACGATAGTAACGTTTTGCCCAGGAAGAGCATTATTTTTTTCATCTTTGAGTAAGAATTGTACTGATTCCCCATTTTTTAAGGTACTTTCACTTAAAAACTCGATTTCTGTGTTTAATTTACCATCATGGGTTTGGGATTGTTGTGTAAAAGCGAATATTCCCACTAGTGCTATGATAACAATCACTATTGCAACAATTAATATGTTCCGTTTCATAAGATTCACCTATATTGATATTACATTCTTATATAATAAAAATTTTCAGTGATTGTTCATTTTAAAATAATTTAAATATTTTTAACAACATATCTTAAATTAATAGGAGACTCGATTATGAAGGTTTTAGTTGTTGGAACTGGTGCTCGTGAACATGCTATTGCTGATGCCTTAAAGGATGATGTTGAATTATATTGTTACATGAGTAAAATTAACCCTGGTATGTCCAAAATCGCTGAATTCAAGCAAGGCGATGAAGGAGAAGTTGAAAAAGTAGCTGAATATGCAGTTGAAAATGATATCGATATTGCATTTATTGGTCCTGAAGCTCCACTCGGAAAAGGAATTGTCGATGAGCTTCAAAAAAATGGAATCAAATGTGTTGGACCAACCCAAAGTGCAGCTAGAATTGAAACTGACAAATCATTCATGAGAAAACTCTTTGAAGACTACGAAATCGAAGGATCATTGGTTTACAAAGTATTTGATAACTCTGAAGATGTATCTGCATTCTTGGATGAGTTTGACCGTGATGTTGTAGTAAAACCTGTAGGTTTAACCGGTGGTAAAGGAGTTAAAATCGTAGGTGACCACCTCAAAGACAATGAGGAAGCAAAAGAATATTCCTGTGAAGTAATTGACAATGTAATGGGTGGTTTTGCTCAGGTTATTATCGAAGAAAGATTAATTGGTGAAGAGTTCACTATACAAGCATTCTGTGATGGGGAACACTTGGCACCTATGCCTGCAGCACAGGACCATCCTCATGCATTTGAAGGTGATGTTGGAGCAATCACTGGAGGTATGGGTTCATACTCTGATGTCGGTGGATTATTACCATTTTTAAGCCAGGAAGATTATGATGCAGCTGTTGAAATCATGCAAGCTACCTTAAAAGCTATTGCTGAGGAAGCTGAACCTTACAAAGGTATCTTATATGGTCAGTTCATGTTAACCGCTGACGGCCCAAAACTCATTGAATACAATGCAAGATTTGGTGATCCTGAAGCTATGAATGTTTTGCCGTTGCTTAAAACTCCATTGGCTGATGTATGTCAAGCTATTGTTGACGGTACTTTGGATAAAGTGGAATTTGAAGACAAAGCTAGTGTATGCAAATACATCGTTCCTGATGGATATCCTGAAACCGAATATGCTGGAGAACTAATTGAAGTGGATGAGGAAGCTATTGAGGAAATGGGTGCAAAGGTATTTTATGCAGCAGTTTCTCAGGAAGACGATGGAATCCACTTGTCAGGTTCAAGAGCATTGGGTATTGTAGCTAGTGGCGAATCCATTGAAGAAGCTGAAAAAATAGCTGAAAAAGCATGTGAATTTGTTAAAGGTAATGTTTACCACAGAAGTGATGTCGGTACAACTGAACTTGTCAACAAACGTGTAGAACACATGAAAGAAATTTTAAAATAAATTTCTTTTACTTTTTTTGATATTTATGAATGATGATGAAATTGAAGAGAAATATGCAAAACTTATAAAAATTAAAGAGCATATTGATGCTATTAAAGAGGATTGGGATGAGGAAACCCAAGAAGAGTTAAGGCAGTTTCTGCAGGAAAAATACTCTAAAGGTAATCCTCAAATAAATGAGAATTTGCTCGTTAATTCCAATGGTGAAGGATTCAGTCAAGATACTTCCAATAATTTTCTGGATAGGATTAAAAATGCATTTGAAAGGGATGTCAGCATTGATCCTGGAAGATTGCTGGGTCTTAGTGACGGAATTTTTGGTATGGTAATGACTCTTCTTGTGTTCGGTATTGCCGTTCCAGAATTGAGTGTGTATACATACGATAATTTTTTAGCAACATTCCTGTCTTTGCTTCCCACTATAGGAGTTACAATAGTAAGTTTTGTCATCATAAGTTCTTTTTGGATTTATCATCATGAGTACGTGAAGATTAAAAATCTAAATATACTGTATTTATGGTTGAATATTTTATTCCTGATTTGCATATCATTTATCCCATTCACAACCTCATTGATTGGAACTTATGCCGAATTTTTTGCATCTGAAGTTGTATTTGGAATTAATATCCTTTTAGCAATTATTGCATTCTTATTGATGTATATCTATGCAACTAAAAAGGATTTTATGGAAGTCAAACCAACAAAAAAAGAGAAAAATCATGTTTTACTTACATTAGGAAGCATAATGGGTTTGACAATCATTGTAAATCTTTTGGATTTTAATGTTTCAAGCAATTTCATATATCTGTTCCTGTTAATTCCAGTGGTATCTACAATTTTAGATACATGGTATCACTATAAGAATTCATAGAAACCTTTAATAAATATATTTTACAAATATCTTTTTTTATACTAATATAAGGGGATTAAGATGGGTAGTTTATTGTCAATAACAGATATCAAAGATGATGTTAAATATATTTTAGATTTGGCTAGTAAAATCAAAGCGGGCGAAGTTGAAGACAAACCTCTTGAAGGCAAGACATTAGCGATGATTTTCCAAAAGTCATCAACAAGAACTAGAGTTTCTTTTGATGTTGGAATGTACCAGTTAGGTGGAAGAGCAATCTTTTTGTCTTCCAATGATTTGCAGATGGGTAGAGGAGAACCAATTTCAGACACCGCTAAAGTTTTAAGCCGTTTCGTTGATGGAATAATGATTCGTGCTATCAAGCATTCAGATGTTGAAGAACTAGCTAAATATTCTGATGTTCCTGTTATTAATGGTTTAACTGATCTAGAACATCCTTGCCAAGCACTTGCTGATATGTTAACAATTAAAGAACATTTAGGTGATTGGGAAGGTAAAAAAATCTGTTTTGTCGGTGATGGAAATAATGTGTCTAATTCCCTGTTATTAATCGCTCCATTACTTGGCATGGACATGTCTCTGGCTTGTCCTAAAGGTTATGAGCCTAATGAAAAAATTGTTGAAACCGCTAAAGAATATGCTGAAGAAAACAATACTGAAATAATCATCACTGATGATATTGGTGTTGCATTGGAAAATGTTGATGCGGTATTCACTGATGTCTGGGTAAGTATGGGTGATGAGGCTGAAGCAGTTCAAAGACAAAAGGATTTTGCACCATTCCAAGTTAATAAGGATTTAATGAGCTTGGCTAATGATGGAGCAATATTCATGCATTGCTTGCCTGCAATCAGAGGTCAGGAAGTAACTGCTGAAGTCATTGACGGACCACAGTCTGTCATTTATGATGAAGCTGAAAACAGAATGCATGCTCAAAAGGCTGTTTTATACCATTATTTAAAATAGAGTTTTTTTTAACTCTTAAACTATTTTTTT
>CAMNJW010000034.1 GCA_946541845.1 uncultured Methanobrevibacter sp. | reverse complement strand
AATTTCAGCATCTTCAGACACTACATCCTCATCAACAGGTTCAATAGCGTCTTCAACAACTTCAACTTCCTCTTCAACAGGTTCAATTTCAGCATCTTCAGACACTACATCTTCCTCTTCAACAGCTTCAACAGCATCATCAACTTCTTCCTCAACAGGTTCAATAGCGTCTTCAACATTTTCTAAATCAATTTCACCGAAATCATCTTTATAAGATTCCCAACTTTTTCTAGGTTCTTCTTTAGCGAATTCCTGGAATATTGTTGCATCTTCTTTTCTTTCAGGAGTATCGAAAAATTTCTCAATAGTATCTGCATACTCATTTACTTTTGAGATTTGATCATCATCTGCTATACTCATTAACTTATCCATATTTACTTTGACTTCAGCATAAGGACATACTTCACTCATACCGAAATAATAAAAAGCTCTTTTGATTTTTGCATTAATCTTCTTAGACAACCTTTCACCTCCCTAAATCAATTTAACATCCATTTGTTCAATTACATCAATAATCTCTTGTTCATCAGAACCTTCTGAAATATTACACAATAACGCCAAGTTCTTTACCAAACCACAGTTAGGTCCTTCCGGAGTTTCGTTTGGACATATTTTACCAAATTGAGTTGGGTGCAAATCTCTTGCTTCAAAGTGAGGTTGACTTCTTGTCAATGGAGATACAACACGTCTTAAGTGAGAAAGAGTACCCATGTAACTTGTTCTGTCTAACAATTGGCTTACACCAGCTCTTCCACCAACCCAGTTTCCTGTAGCGATAGCATGCTTAATGTTTTCAGTTAAAACATCACTACGAACTGCTTGTTTGATGGAAAGTTCTTTACCACGAGAAAGGCTTCTTTCAAGTTGATAACTCATGTCTCTTGTCAAATTAGTGAAAGCAACTCTGAACAAGTCTTCCATTAAGTCTCCAGATACTCTGAGTCTTTTGTTGGTATAGTGGTCTTTGTCGTGTGGTTTTCTTTTTTCTTCAATAACTTCCAATAACATCTCAGTCATTTCAGCCAAGTAGATTGCCTTATCATAACATCTGTCTTCTTCAGTACCCATATGAGGTAATAAATAACGGTTTATGACATCTTTAGCACGTTTGTAACGGTAATCTTTTGGCATGTTTTTAGCTACCCTGTTACCGATGTATTTAATAGCAGCATCTTGTAAATGCTGTCTGACTTCATCTTGGGTTCCATTTTCAATGACTGATGAATCAATGAACTTGTTTAATTCTTCTTGGGATACTTGAATATCATCCGCAATCATCATTTGGAAATTGTTATCATTAGAAATTGCCATGATGATATCTTGATCGGTAGATAAACCAAGAGCTCTTAACAATACAACTAATGGAATTTCCCCTGGAAGGTATGGGAATGAAATTCTTAAAAATGCTTTATTTTTACGTGGTTTTTTATATTCTAAAGTAATTCTAGCTCTAAAACCACTTTTGATTGAAGTTACAACAGCTTTAGCATGTCTATCTTCAACTTCGCCGATACGTTCAAGAATAATTTTGTTTGGAGCGATTTCTTCCATTGTAACAACAGCTCTTTCGGAACCGTTTACAATGAAATAACCTCCTAAATCTTGAGGGTCTTCGTGCTTTTCAATTAATTCTTCATCACTAAGACCATTGAGATGGCAAATATCAGATTTGAGCATAACTGGCAATTCACCAATATATACTTCTTCTAAAGGATTATCTTCTCCTTCTTCATTCAATGCCATTTCAAGATACATATCTGCAGAATAGTTTAAATTTCTAAGTCTTGCTTCAGTAGGGTCAATTTCGCTTCTAGAACCATCAGCTTCTTTATTTGATGGTTTTTCAATGCGAACTTTTCCAGTTTTTAAAGTGTATTTACCATCATCTAAACTGATAGGATCAGTAATATCAATGATATTTTGAATCCTATTGTTTACAAAATCATTGTATGATTTGATATGATGGTCCACTAAATCATATTTATCGAAAAATGCATCAACTAATTTCCAATTATTCTCTGTCATGGACATCCTCCAACATTACGTAAACGCAATAAAAATAATTAACTAAATAAAAATAAAAAGGAAAAAACCTAATAACTAATTCATTTAATCATTATTCTTAATTTACTCCTAACTATCTAAATTTAAGATAATTCCTCTCAAACTAAGGTCAAATTTATTATAATGAATTTCTAAAAAAACAAAAAAATACAGAAATTATACTATATTAAATTCTTACTACTCTAAATTTATATTAAATTGATATTAAAGTTCAACAATCCTATAAGTAACAAATACTCCAGCAGTTTGACTTTGACGAGTAATTCTTAAAACATTACCTGGTTCTGCACCAATAGATTTTGCAACAGGATCATTAACTTTAATTTTAGGAAGGTCTTTAAAATCATAATCCACATCGCTAAATTCATTTGCAATTTCTTCTTCAGTCATGATTTCATGCTTTGGTACGAGCATATGCTTTTGAATATCAAATTCACTTTTCAAAATAATTTCCTCCAAATAGAAAAGTTAAAATATAAAATTAGAAACAGGCCTGACGGGAATTGAACCCGCGGCCGCTTGGTTAAAAGCCAAGCGCTCTGCCAGACTGAGCTACAGGCCTAAATGACATATTACTTATTTAAGTTCGAAGCGCCCTGGCCGGGATTTGAACCCGAGTCGCGGGCTCGACAGGCCCACATGATAGCCCCTACACCACCAGGGCATAGAATCTTAAATATCGTAATACAAATAATACACTATCAATTACTATATTTCTTATCATATATAAACATTTCGGAAAAACATATATTTTTTCCAAAATTCTACAATGATTCGAAACAATTAAATTGAAATCCCGCCTGCCGGACTTGAACCAGCAACATTTGGATCTACAGTCCAACGCTCTGCCAAATTGAGCTAAGGCGGGTAAATGGGTCCGCCCGGATTTGAACCGGAGTCTCAGGCTCCCAAAGCCCAAAGGATCGACCAAGCTACCCTACGGACCCACACACAATATGCATGTAAGTAACATACTAATTATAATTTATATGAAGTAGTATATAAATGTTATTATTTTTAAGATTATTTTCATAAAAATTTATACACCACATATAAATTAATAAGCCCCGGACGGGAATTGAACCCGCGACCACGAGATTACAAGTCTCGCGCTCTACCAGACTGAGCCACCGAGGCATAAGTTAAGATTGTATAACAAAATTAAATATGTTAAAAGTCACTTAAATACTTTACTATAAATAGGAGGAATACTACAAAAATTTAAATAATATATAATTTATAATTAATAATCATGATAAATAATAAATCTGATTTGCCAGAAAAAATTGAAGAAAGTCTTAAAAGTATTAAAGAAAAAAATGCATTAACCCACTGCATAACCAACTCAGTAACTATAAACGACTGTGCAAATGCAGTTCTTGCAATTGGCGGATCTCCATTTATGGCAGAAGATGCTGAAGAGCTTGAAGAGGTTGTAACCATAGCAGATGTGCTTGTAATAAATATAGGAAAACTAAGCAAAGAACAAATAAAATCTATGAAGGTGAGCTGTGAAACTGCAAACAAAACAAACACCCCAATTGTTTTAGATCCTGTAGGAGTGGGTGTGACCGAGCTTAGAAATAAGACTACATTAGATTTAATCAGTAATTATGATATCACCGCAATTAGAGGAAATATAAGTGAGATAAAAGCAATTGCAAAATTAGTTGGCGTCTTAGATGAAAGCAACGCCGCTAAAGGTGTAGATGTGAATGCTGATGACATCATTACCAAAGAAAATTTAAAGGCAAATGGCGATTTAATATGTGAATTGGCTTCAAAATTAGATACTGTAATACTAGCAAGCGGTCCAATAGACATATTAACAGACGGAGAAACAACAATTGCCATTGATAATGGTGACGACATGATGCCTTTAATCACAGGCAGCGGATGTATGCTATCCTCCATTGTTGGAAGCTGTGTCGGAGGTTCAACTCCCCTGGAAGGAACACTTGTTGCAATTTTAGCTATGAATATTGCTGGTGAAAAAGCAAGAGCAAAAGTTGATGAAAGAGATGAAGGTACTGGTTCATTTAGAGCATATTTAATTGATTACCTCTATAAAACCAACAGTGAGACATTAATTAACGAATCAAACATTGAGATATTATGAAAGATATAGATTTATCACTTTACCTTGTCACTGATAAAAGTGATGATGTTGAAAAGTTCCTAAAAACTATTGAAGAAGCAATAAAAGGAGGAGTTAGCGTAGTTCAAATTAGAGAAAAAACTGCAGAAACTCTGGACTTTTATAATTTAGCATTGAAAGTTAAGGAAATCACATCAAAATACAACGTTCCATTAATCATTAATGATCGGGTCGATGTTGCACTAGCCATTGATGCTGATGGAGTGCATGTTGGGCAAACTGACATGCCGTGTGACGTAACTAGAAAGTTAATCGGCGAAAACAAAATTCTGGGCGTTTCCGCATCAACCATAACAGAAGCACAAAAGGCACAGGAAGATGGTGCTGATTATATTGGTACTGGTGCTGTATTTCCAACCGCAACAAAAGATGATGCCCCTTCAATAACAAAAGAAGACTTGAAAAATGTAGTTGATTCAATTGACATTCCAGTAGTGGCAATTGGAGGAATCACATTAGAAAATGCATCCGAATTAAATGACACAGGAATTGCAGGATTGTCTGTTGTAAGTGCTATAATGAGTGCAGATAATCCTAAAAAAGCATCCGAAGAGCTATTAAATATATTTAATAGCTAATTTTAATTTTTTAAAAAAAAGATAAAAGTAAAAAAATTATTTTTTACTATTTTTTAAAGCTTCCACAGCAGCTAGTTTTTTACCAGCCAACATACTGATACAAGCTCCACCACCACTACTTAAATGGCTCATTTGATCTTCCAAACCGAGTCCGGCAGTAGCGGCTGCAATATGGCCTCCACCAATCAGTGAAAATCCTTCGGATTTAGCCATTGCATTAATCAAATCTTCAGTTCCCATAGCAAATTTAGGGTCTTCAAATACACCGGCAGGACCGTTTGCAAATATGTATTTAGCTTCCCGGATTTCTTTTGCATAGTAACCGATAGTTTTAACACCTATATCAAAGATTGCTTCATTTGGAATTTCACCAACGTCAATGTCGACTCTTTGACCATCAATTTCACATGCTGCATCGATAGGATATTTGACTTTGTCACCGAATCTTTCAATTAAATCCTTTGATTTTTCAACCATATCTTCATATCCCCTACTTGCAATGAAATCACGGTTTACCTGACCTATATCTTCGCCTGCTGCCCATAAAACAATATTTCCAACAATACCTGTTGTTAAAATTGAATCTGCAGTTCCATTACTTAACACATTTTCCATAACATCAATGGAATCGTCAGGTTTCATTCCACCAAGCAAAAATACACAAGGATGTTCGACATTGTCTAATGCATCCTGAATTACAGTCAACTCTTTTTCCATTACACGACCTGCTGCTGAAGGAGTGTCAACAGTGAATCCTACTAAAGAAGCTTGAGACCTGTGGGCGGCCGCAAATGCATCATTTACAAAGTAATCAATCAATGGAGACAAATGCCTTACAAGCAAGGTTTTGGATTGTTCTTCAGGAGTTCTTGAAAGAGATTCCTCTGAAAAGAAACGTGCATTCTCAAGCAAAAGAATTTCATGAGGTTTCAAATCTTTAATTGCTTCTTTTGCAGCACTTGAAAATAAAGAATCAACATATTTCACTCTCAAATTTAAAATTTCTGAAAGTGCATCTGCATGCTGAGACAAAGTTGTGAAATCCTTTTTACCCGGACGACTTTGATGAGCGAGAAGAACAACTTTTGCTCCCTTATTGGATAACTCTTTGATTGTTTGAGCATGTAACTTTAATCTAGTATCATCTAAAATAATTCCTGAACCTGGGTCAACAGGAGAGTTAATGTCAACCCTAACCAGTACAGTTTTGTTTTCTATATCAAAATCATCAATTGTATTAAATTCTGCCATTTTCCCCACTCTATAATTTACTTACCAAATCGAGCAATGCATCTTTTGGACTTTCTGCCTTAATGATTCCTGATGCAAGCAATACTCCGTCAGCACCTAAATCCATAGCAGCTTTCATATCATCACCAGTTGTGATTCCTGCTCCGCACAATACCTTAATTTTCTTATTTATAGCTTTTACCTCTTTAACTGTATCTTCAACAACTTCAGGCTGTGCTTGAGATACTGGAATTCCTGTACCAATGAGTTCCGGAGGTTCAACTGCAACAGCAACAGGATCCAATGCAGCTACCGCTTTTGAGGTTTCAATATTATTGGTACATACGCAGGATTCTATTTCATTCTCTTTACATAATTTGATAACTTCATCAATGTCAGCTAATTTCATTCTTTGTTCTGAGTGGTTGATTAATGTCCCACTTATTCCAGCATCAATCAATGTATTAATCAAATTAGAGCCAGTATGTCCTCCCGGAGCAATTGGGTCTATGTGTTGTGCAAAAATAGGAAGTGAAGTCTCTTCACTTATTCTATAAATATCTGCTGCCTGAGGAGCTGCAACCATAGTGATTCCAGATTCGCTAGCAGCACTTTCTAAGTCATGTGCAAGTTCTAAAGCATTTATGCCACTTGATTCTAAATAAGTTTTATAATTTAATATCACAATTGGTGTGTCCATAATAATCCCACAATAACTCTTTAATAATTATATTTAGTAAAACATTATTAAATAAATTTTTGATTAGCGATTCTTTTTTTGGCCAAGTCAATGTATTCCTCTTTAATATCGTATCCAATGTAATTTCTATTATTTTGGATTGCTGCAATTGCAGTTGTCCCACTTCCGCAGAATGGGTCTAAAACAACATCATTTTCGTAACTGTATAAATTTATTAATCTATGAGGCAATTCTATTGGAAATGGAGCGGGATGACCTATCTTTTTAGCATTGACAGCCGGGAATGTCCAAATGCTCTGTGTCCACTGGATAAAATCATCATGAGTTATAGTATCCCTTTTTTCCTGGGATTTGTTTTTTGAGTATGATTCCTTTGAGAAAACAAGAATATATTCATGATAATCCCTGAGCACAGGGTTTGAGGCAGACATCCAGCTTCCCCATGCGCATGACCCTCCGGCGCTTGTGGACTTGTCCCAAATGATTTCGCCTCTCATCAAAAATCCCAAGTCCAACATTATTTCAATCACCATTGCATGAAGGGGAATGTATGGTTTTCTCCCTATATTGGCAATATTGATGCAGGCCCTGCCTCCTGTCACCAGTTTATTATAGGACTCTCGAAATACCGATGTCAAAAGCTCCAGATACTCATCGAGCGTCAAGTCGTCATCATACTCCTTTCCGACATTATACGGAGGGGATGTTATCATCAGATGAACACTATTATCTGGAACCTCATCCATACTTTCACTAGACTTGCAGTATAACCTGTTCAAATCTTCCTTTTTTATTTCAGATTCCTTAAATTCAATATTGTCCGGAACTTTAAAACTTTCAAATAGCTTTGAGCTATAAAACTTTTTAGAACTATGTGACTCCCTCAAAACAGAACCGAATGAGGAAGTTTGAGTTTTTCTTACCAACTTAAGACCCCTTTATGAGATTTAAAAATTTCAGCCCCTTATCCTCATATGAATTTTCATCGTTTGCGATTTCAATATATTTTCCTAGGGATTTTGTATTTTCCATTCCCGAAAAGAAATTCAAGTCATTCGCAAATAGCTGATTCAAATGCAACTTCAACTCAGCAGTATTGTCCAATCTTACAAAACCGTCATGAGGAGTTGATTTTCTTGTATTGCCGTGATTTAGCGGAAATGGGTTTAAAGACCAAAATCCCTGAATTATCCCCGCACGTTTCAAATGATCTGCCTTTTTGGAAAATCCATTGGATAAGGGAGCATTGCCTAAAACGATTATTGGAATTTTAGATGACTCCAAATTCGAAACCCTGATATCAATACATTTGCCTATGGCTTTCAATATTGAATCTGAACGTGTGAAACTGGGTTTACCCTGATGATACCTGAAGTCACCGATTTCAGAAAGATTACCGGATTCCTCATCATATTGCCAGTTCCACACCAAAGACATTTTCACTTCAAATATTACTTTTACCTCATCTGCCTTTAAAATTTTTTTATCCTCTGTTGCAATGACAACATCGGCCGGAGAGCGTGAGGTTATCCCAAGTGAAGGAATCCTTGCCTGCCTAACAACGAAGAGACCTTCATCATCAATCAGTGACTTGAACAGGTCAACAACCCAATTTTCAGTAAATTCGCCAATTAAAGAGTTTCTGGACTGCAATGTTGACTTTGAACCCCTGTAACCCTTTGGCCAATATGCCACATGCCGTCCATCATCAGTCGTGTAAAACAGCTGACTGACAAATGCCCTTTCCATGGCTGTGTTAAAAAATAATTTTTCTTGATGTTTATTCCATAATCTCATAATCTACATATTAATTATTAAACATATTTAAATTTTTAATGAAATAAATATAATTTTGTTCAGTCAAATCAATAATTATTTCACTTTCTAAAAATGTATATATCAGCAAAACTAAAAATAAATGTGATTTTATGTCATTCAATAAAAACCAGATTGAAAAATTAGAAAAAAGCGGATACAGATTTGTAGGCGAACACGGACATGCCGCCGTTAAGACCTGCCATTGGACTCGTCAAAGTATTGTTGACAAAGGAGTTTGCTATAAAGAGAAATTTTATGGAATCCAATCCCATAGATGTCTGCAAATGTCTCCTGCCGTTCCAAATTGTCAACAGGAATGTGAATTCTGCTGGAGGGATTTGACCTACACACAAACCAGCTGGGAAGACGAGGAGTATGATGACCCGAAAACAATAATTGATGGAGCAATCGAGGCACAGAATAACCTATTGTGCGGTTTTTATGGAAATGACAAAGCAAACAAAAAGAAATTGGAAGAGATTAAAAATCCAAACAATGCCGCAATATCTCTAGCCGGCGAACCAACCCTTTATCCTAAAATCGATGAACTGATTGGTGAGTTCAACAGAAGAGACTTTACGACTTTTGTGGTGAGCAATGGCCAGTGCGTCGACAGACTGAGAAATCTGGAAAACGACCCCTACCAACTATACCTTTCCTTAGATGCACCCTCCGAGAAAATATTCAATGAAGTTTGCAGACCCAGAATAAACAATGCTTGGAGCAATCTAAATGAATCACTTGAAACATTATCCAGTTTTAACTCACGTACATGCATACGAAATACCTGCGTTAAGGGAAAAAATATGGAAGACCCTGAAGGATATGCAAGATTAATAAAAAAAGCGAACCCTGATTTTGTTGAGGTAAAAGCGTATATGTGTGTAGGGTCATCTCGTGAAAGATTGACTTTAGACAATATGCCTACTTTCGATGAGGTAAAAAGCTTTGCAAAACAAATTGGTGATTACTGCGGTAAAGAAATAGTGAATGAATCCGAGATTAGTCGAGTGGTATTGCTCGAATAACTATTTTTTTTAAATTTTATAAAGGAATATAGGTAAAACCTATCCACTATAGGATAGATTTAATTCCTTTAGAGATTTTATCTAAATTCAGCCTACAACGTAGTAGGCAATATAGCAAAATTTTTAATTATTTTCCTTCTTTTTTTAATTCATTACAAAGGTCAACCGCCTTTTTAGCAGCCTTTTCCATTGATGTTTCATATGGAATTCCAGCTTCCTCTAAAAGTCTTTGACCTTCCTCTTCATTGGTACCGGTCAATCTGATAACAATGTATACTCTGCGTTCAGCTTGCTCTAAAGCTTTGATTACACCACGAGCAACATCATCAGCCTTAGTTATTCCACCTAAAACATTTAAGAAAACAACTTTAACAGGATCATAGTTCAATACGATATTTAATGCCTGATTGATGATGTGTTCTGAAGCTCCACCACCGATATCCAAGAATGTTGCCGGTTCTCCACCATTGAGCTTGATCATATCCATTGCAGTCAATGTTAAACCTGCACCATTACCGATTACAGCAATATCACCGTCTAATTGAACAAAGTCCACAGCTTTCTTCTTATAGTGCAATCTTTCAACGAGGTCTTGGTGTCTGAATAATGAATCGTTTTCAACAACCATCTTTGCATCGGCTGCAATTAAACCGTTAGGAGTTAAAACCAACGGGTTGATTTCAGCTGTATCTGCATCATATTTTGTGAAAACATTATACAATTTCCAGATGATATCCCCCATTGGAGAAATCAATTCTGATGGAAGGCCCATTTTACGTGCAATTTCACGTGCTTCATAAGGCAAGAAATCGAGTAATGGATTTGGATAATATTTGATAATCTTTTCAGGGTTGGTTTTAGCCAGATTTTCGATTTCAATCCCACCATCCTTACTTGCCAAAATAACAGGCCTTCTAGCGCCTCTGTCAACAGAGACTGTTACGAAGAATTCATTAAGAATTTCAGCTTTTTCTTCAATCAATAAATGTTTAACTTGCTCGCCTTTAATTTCCATTCCTAAAATTTCATCAGCAACTTTTAAAGCTTCACCAGGGTTATCAGCAAATTTAACACCCCCAGCTTTACCTCTACCCCCTGTTAAAACCTGTGCTTTGATAACAACAGGAACTTCCATTTCAGAGGATATTGTCATTGCTTCTTCAGGAGAGTAAGCAACATGACCTTCCAAGATTGGAATGCCTTCATCATTAAAAATTTGTTTTGCTACATTTTCAAAAAATCTCATTTTAACACCTATTCCGCTAGAGCATATCCTGCTTCGAAAGCACTAATATTTTTCTCTTCAGTTCCTTTAGGAACACTAGCTTCAATAGCTTTTATAGCTGCTTCCTTGGATATTACTCCAGTAATTTTTGTAATTGCTCCAACCATAACGATATTTGCTACAATTTTAAGTCCAATTTCATCTGTAGCAGTCTTTGTAGCAGGAGCTTCATAAACTTTAATATTATGTTCTTCAATGAAGTCTTTGACGTCTTCAACATCAGTTGTTCCAGGATCAACAATCAAGGTTCCATTGTCTTTTAAATCCACAATATATTTAATTAGAGCTTCGTTGGACATAGCGACTAAAATATCCGGACTTTGAACTTTAGGATAATCAACTGCAGTATCACTGATTACAACTTCACATTTGGAAGCTCCACCACGAGCTTCAGGACCATAAGACTGGGTTTGGACAGCTTCTTTACCATCAAAAAGACTTGCAGATTTACCTAAGATAATACCTGCAAGAATAATTCCTTGACCTCCAAATCCACAAATTCTAATTTCAGTTCTCATTTTATCCACCTATAACTCTGTTTCATATGCAGAATTGATAAGAGTTTTCTTACCTGACTTTTCTACACTTAACTTTTCAATGTTTTGAGTGAATTCATCTCTTTGTGTATTTGCAAATTCACCGACAACAATTTTACCTTCAACATCTCTTGGCCTCATCCTATCCGCTTCAGACTTGAATATGGTATTTGCCTTCATGACAGCGGCCATTGCAGTAGGAGTTTTAAGCTTATTCTTACGGCCGTAATAAGTTGGGCATTGGGTTGCAACTTCAATGAATGAAAAACCAGGATTTTTCAATCCGTCCTTAATGGAAAGAACCAAGTTTTCCATTTGAACAGTTGTCCATCTTGCAGAATAAGATGCACCTGCAGCTGCAACAAGTTCAGCTAATTTGAATGGAGTGTCTTGATTACCATATGGTGCAGTTGTTCCGAAACTGCCTTTAGGAGATGTAGGACTGATTTGACCTCCAGTCATACCGTAAATATTATTATTGATACAGATAACAGTTAAGTTAATGTTTCTTCTAGCAGCATGAATCAAATGGTTACCACCGATAGAAGCTGCATCACCATCACCAGTAAATACAACAACATCCAAATCTTTGTTAGCTGTTTTTAAACCAGTTGCAAAACTCAATGCTCTTCCGTGAGTTGTGTGTAGGGAATCACAATTCAAATATCCCGGAATTCTTGAGGAACAACCGATTCCGGACACCATTGCAACATTATCGAAATCCATTTCAGCCTTTTCCATAGCTGCCAAAAATGCGTTGATGATTGCACCATTTCCACAACCAGGGCAGAAAATATGAGGCAACCTATCTTCTCTTAAGTATGGGAGAAATCTATTTTGTTTATGTTCTGACATTTAGTTTCCTCCTATTTTATCAATTTCATCTAAAATTTCATCAGGGGTTGGTAATAAACCGCCAATCTTACCCATTAAATGAACATTAGCGTTTCTTTTACATACACGGTCAATCTCATAATACATTTGACCCAAGTTCATTTCCACAACAATTATGTCCTTTGCATTTGCTGTGAGTTCTTTTACTTGATCTTCAGGGAATGGCCATGGAGTATCAAGTTTGATATAACCAACTTTTTTATCAGTTCTGTTAACCGCTTCGACAACAGACCTAACAGGTCCTCCGTAAGAAACAATGACAATATCAGCATCTTCACAGTTTTCGGATTGGACGGAACAGATTTTATCTCTGTTATTTAAAACCTTGTCGCAAATTCTTTGGATGAGTTTGTCATGAGTTTCAGGAGTGTTAGTGTCAGGATAACCTCTTTCATCGTGAGTGAGACCAGTTACATGTATATTAAATCCATCACCAAAGGACGGCATTGGGGTTGTTCCGTTTTCAATATTTTCAAACGGCAAGTAATCATCGGATTTTTCTGGCCTTTTTCTTGCAATAATCTCTATATCATCGCCAACAACAATCTTTTCTCTCATATGTCCGATAACTTCATCAGCCATTACGAAAACAGGAACCCTGTACTCTTCAGCTAAATTAAATGCTTTGATTGTAAAATCAAAGAACTCTTGAACACTTGATGGGGACAATGCAATTGGTTCATAATCTCCATGAGATCCCCAGCGAGCCTGCATCATATCACCTTGAGCGGCCATGGTCGGTTGGGCTGTTGAAGGTGAACCTCTTTGAACATTGACAATTACCATCGGAGTTTCTGTCATGAATGCATAACCGATGTTCTCTTGCATTAATGAAATACCCGGACCTGAAGTTGCAGTCATTGATTTGGTTCCTCCCCATGAAGCTCCAATAATAGCTCCTGCAGAAGCGATTTCATCTTCCATTTGGACGAATGACCCTCCTACTTTTGGTAATTCACGGGATAAAGTCTCTGCAATTTCAGTGGATGGAGTAATAGGATAACCTGCAAAGAATCTACAGCCTGCAGCTATTGCTCCTTTAGCACATGCTTCATTTCCTTGAATAAAAAATTCTTCAGCCATTTTCTAACACCTACGCTTTCCCCTTTGTGAAATTAGGATTAAAGTTAATATCTTTGTCATCGTTCATCCACCAATTTTCAGGCAAATCAACAGTTATTGCTTGATCAGGACATGCAATCTCACAGGTACCGCATTTGGTACATCTTTCTTCAAATTTAACGAAAGGTAATTGGACTCCTTTTTTGTTAACTTCAGGAGATATTGCATATACGTTTTTATAACACATAAATAAGCAAAGATGACATCCTTTACACAAATCTTCGTCAATAATAATCAATTTTTAATCTCCTAATAATTCTTGATAAATAAATCTAGAATGTATTATATTTATGTTAATAAGCATTTAAATATCTTATCAAAAATAGGAATATTTTCAAAAATTTTAAAATTATTAAAAGTAATAATAATTAAACATGAAACATCTGACTACACCAATCAGCGATAAGGATCTGTCAACCCTTAAAGTAGGTGACCAAATTACAATTTCAGGAACAATGTATACCGGGCGCGATGCAGCACTGCCCCAACTTGTTGAACTCATCCAAAAAGATGAGGTCCCTTTCGACTTAAATGGAACTGCAATAATGCACACTGCATTCAGTCAAGCGGGAATTGCACCTACAACAAGCAACAAGGAAGAAATTGAATCAACAATACCTGCATTAAGTGAAGCTGGCGTTAAAGTTCATATCGGAAAAGGAATGTTAAGCGATAAGACAATACAATCATTGAATGAAAATAATTCCATTTTTGTAATAACACCACCTGTTGCAGCATTATTGACAAATAAAGTTCTTGAAAAAAAGTGCGTTTTATTTGAAAATGAGGGCATGGAAGCCATGTTCAGATTAAAAGTAGAAAAAATTCCTGGAATTGTTGCAGTCCAGGATGGAAAAATTATTTAAGAAAAAGACTTATTCGTCTTCTTCTTCGTCGTCAGATTCTTCTCTTTTTTCGAATTCATCTACGAAATTAACTTTGGTAATTTCATCGATGTTATCCCAAATATCTTTAGCTATTCTGAATCTTGCGAAAGTAACATCCATGTAGGATTGTTGATCGAATTTAGCCATTTCATCTAATTTGATGTTTGCAACGCCATCGACGATGTCGATTTCAGTTTTTTCAACATCTACATTAGGGTTGGAGTAGTGTAACTCAATCATACTTTTGATTTTATCTTCTTCGTTGTCGATGATTTCAGTTACTTCAACATCGTAGATTAAGTCTTTTCCAGCTAATTCGTGGTTGAAGTCAACTTTTACTCTTCCACCGTTTACGGTTAAGATTTTACCGGTAGCACCTTCGGATTGGATTCTCATACCAGGAACAGGAGTCATACCTTGTCTTTTGAATTCTTTCATTGGTACTAATTGAATCATTTTAGGATCTCTAGGACCGAATGCATTTTCAGAATCAACTTCAACATGTTTGGTTTCTCCTTCGTCTAATCCAGTAATTGCTTCTTCAATTGCAGGTAATAAGTGGTTTCCACCTACAACAATAGGGATTGCTTTGTAAGTTTTGTTTTCGTCGAAAATTCCTGCTTCTTGTGCAACTTCTTCATAAGTAGTGTCGAATACTTCATCAGTTTCTTTAACTTTACCAGTAAAATTTACTCTTACAAAATCACCGTTATCTACAGCCATAATAATTACGCTCCTTAATAATTTTGATTAAATAATTTGTTAATAAATATAACATTAA
>CAMNJW010000033.1 GCA_946541845.1 uncultured Methanobrevibacter sp. | reverse complement strand
CCCCATTCGTTTTTGTCTGCCATAATTTCCATTTTCCTATAAATTATGTACTTAACTTTTGTAGTTTAAGTATTAAATAGATTACTTATAATTTTAAAAACATTATTGTTTATGCAGTTTAATGAAAGATTAATGAATTAATTAGAAAAAAAATAGGTAATTTTTTGAATAGGACAATTTCATTGATTGAAAATTGACAAAAACACAAAAATTGCCATTATTTATGGACTGCCAACTAATTAAATATTGCAATTTACTTAATCACATATATCAAATATATTTGGCACAGAATATTAATAAAACTAAAAAAAAGATTAAAAATGGAATAAGTCAATTATTCCATGACAAAAAACTTATAGTCTGTTTCTGAATGGTCACTCAAATCATCGAAGATAGTATCCACAATAAGAGAATTATAATTTAATGGTTCAAAGAATTCCAAATATTCATCTTTAGTTCTATAAATTGCACTGTAATCAACTTCTAAACCCTCTGAATAAAAATCTTTAAGGGTTAAACGGGAATCCATACAGGAAGTAGGTTCCATTATAAAAACCTTCTTATCCTCAGACCCGAGTAAATTCATGTTGTCTACAATGATTTTTAAATCATCATCATTAAGATACAATAAAAAACCACTTGTAATAAATACATCAAAAGGCGGTTTAACTAATAATTCGTCAATTTTAATATCAGTTGCGGACATAAACTGAAAATGGCAATTTTCCTTATCAGCATAAGTTCTTTTAGCAATATCCAATAGATTTTCAGAAAAATCAATACCTAAATATGATTCGCATTTATCATGCAATGCTTCTGCCCATCTTCCAATACCGCAACCAAATTCAAAAACTTTTTTACCTGAAACATCAATATACTTATGGAATATTTTCTTTTCTTCTAGATGTCTTTGCTCAGAGTTTTCTTTGTCTTGAAATAAAACAATTGATAAGTCACTGTCAACATCTTTTTTAGCTCTTTCATTGAAAAAATCTTTTACCCAATTACTATCAATGTTTTCTTTATCGCCATATAATCTAGACATATATACACCTATATTCTATATTATTAATACTAAATATATAAATATGTCAAAAATAATTTAAATTATAACATTATTGAACAAATAAAAAAAAAAATTAATATTTACCAAAGTCAACCTCATTTAAAATATGAGCAACACGTTCTTCTTCAGGTGGAAGCTGCATATAATCTCCAAAGATTTGACCTAAGGTAGCATCTTGATTATTAGGTATATAAGCTTCAATATCTTCAAATTTTACTTTTTTAGCGGGTTTAAAATCTGTAACCTTAAAGTAAGGCTGTTCATTCATAGTTAAATCAGCAAAAAATTCGGAATTATCATTTTCATATCTTCTAAAGAATTTTGTCAGCCTTTTTTGAAAGAATTTAGGAGTCAAACCAACAACATTGAAAACTGAATGCAGCACATTTACAATTGTTTTTACAATTTTTGATCCGTCATCAAATTTAATCATAGATATTGCTTGCATTTTACATAATACCAAACAAAGTTTCATGAATAAAAACCTTTTAATTTTATTTTTAGGAACTTTATCTAAAATAAATAAATCTATATGCATCCCCATTTTAAAAGAGACATATTTATCCCAAAATTCAGACCAATAAGTTCCATTTAAAGACAATCTGCCAAATTGAAAGAAATATTCCTCATTATAACGACAATCATAAACTGTATATTTATCCCAGTTTTTTTCTTCCATAACCTTAAGGAATTTCTCATAATCCTCCCTAAAAATTGCCACATCTATGTCATCATCCCAGGGGATAAATCCCTGATGTCTAACCGCACCGATTTCAGTTCCGAAAAATAAATAATAATCGATGTCATTTTCATCACAAATCCCAATGAAATCTTTTAAAATTAGAAGTTCGACATCTTTAATATGTTGCAATAGCTCGTCAGAATTACTCATTTTAATCGCCAAAAATTAATTAATAAATATATTTATAACTACTACTCTATTATTTTATTATCCTATTTATACATAATTCAAATTAAAAAGAAAATATTTAAAAATTATCCGTATCAGATTAAATATTATAATAAATAAAAATTATTAACACACAAATAACTTTTTTAAATAAATAGGGGCACTACATGTTTAAATCAAAGAGATATGATGATGAAACTTTAAAACACCTGCAAAAAGTACAAATTAAAATTTTAAAATATTTCATTAAAGTATGTGAAGAAAATGACTTGACCTACTTTATTTATGGCGGAAGTTTACTTGGAACAGTAAGACATGGAGGATTCATCCCGTGGGATGATGACATAGACGTCATAATGTTTAGAGAAGACTTCGAGAAGCTATCAAAAATTTTTGAAAATGATATTGATGAAAGATATAAATTTTTTGATGTGTTAAACGATGACGGATATTTCTCAACTTGGGGCAGATTAACTTTAAAAAACACTCTTTTCCAAGACTGGTGGGGAGAACAAGCAGATTATGACCTTAATATCTATATTGATGTCTTTATATTGGACAATATACCTGACAACAAAATTAAGCGATTTATTCATAAATGGACTAGCTTTTCACTCAACCAGCTTACAATATACTCATATATAAAATATGACAATTTCTCCAAAATGAAAAAGATTATACAGCAATCCGCATATTATATACTTAAAATCATCCCTATCTCACCAAAAAAAATGAAACACTTATGTGTGAAATCATTTTCAAAATACAAAGATGATGAATGTAAAGAAGTTTGTGATTTTCCGGCACTTTGCCAAATGCCTGTTTACTATAAAACAGACTGGCTACCTGCCAAAAAAGCTAAATTTGAGGATATGGAAGTCAATATACCTAATGATTACGATAAGGTATTGACTAGAAGCTATGGAAATTATATGGAATTGCCTCCTAAAGAATCCCGATTCAGGCCTGCACCTGAAAGGATTGATTTCGGAGAGTATTAATTCATTGAGGGTAACATGAAAACAAAAAAGGAAAGAATATTCTATTACGATGCACTGAGGGCATTTGCAATTATCGCAGTCATAATCTGTCATGTAGACGGATTTTTCGGACCCTTGACCAGCACAACACAAGTCATCGCCCAGATGACATTCCATGACATCGGAAGAATCGGTGTTCCGATATTTCTGATGATCAGCGGTGCGCTTCTTTTAAACAGGGACTATCCTGATCTTTCCCAATTCCTAAAGAAAAGGTTTGCCAGAATCATCTATCCGTTCATATTTTGGATCATACTGATTTTAGGCCAGCTATACTTTTACAATTACAATTCAACATTCATCTGGAAGGTGTTCATTGGAGAGCCTTCAATTACCTGGTATTTCTGGACATTGATTGGAATCTATCTGTTCATACCTGTAATCAACTCATTCATCAAGGAATATGGCGAAAAGGGTTTGAAATACTTCCTGGCAATCTGGTTCATTACAATGATTCTAAAGACATTCAACGCTTATCCTTTATGGAGCTATTTCGACCTGAGCTATTTTGCAGGATATATCGGATATCCGATTTTGGGATACTATCTGGCCAACAGGAAGTTCAAGATGAGCGATTCGAAGGTTTGCTTGATGGGACTAATCATGCTTATAGTCTCTTTAAGCGTGTTCGTTTACCTGAATTACTATAAAAGCCCTGCAATCGACTTGATTTATCAGAACGTTCCGATAATATTCATGGGAACCGGATTATTCCTGTTTGTCCAATATTTAGATAAAACACATAAATTCGATTCAATCAAAGGCAATTTCATCGGCAAAGCAATCAGTTCATTGAGCCTTTACAGCTATGGAATGTACTTCTCACATGTTCTTGTGGTCAAATTCCTGTCTTACCACAATCCACATACTCATCTGATGTTTCCGGTGATGTTCGTGCTTATAATATTCCTGTCATGGCTGATGCCTTATATTTTAAGCAAAATACCATATGTGAAGATATTTAGTGGAGCATAGCTCCAACTAATTAACTTCCTGAATATCATCAGCCATTAAAAAACTTAATTATTTTTACAAATCCTCAACAATTTTCATAGCCCCATAAATAGCTGCCTTTTCTTTAAAAGAGGAAATACGTATTTCAGTATTCTTAAATGCGACTTCGCTAAAACCTTTCTTGATTATATCCAAAAGCAGGTCTCCTGCATTTGAAACACCACCTGAAATTATTATGACTTCAGGATCAAAGGCACTGGAAATTACTGCTAAAAGCTTTCCGAACTTGAAATAGACATCATTGACTATTTTTAAGGCAACTTCATCACCTATTTTTGCCTGTGTAAAAATATCCTCAGCAGTTAAGGTTTCAAAATCTCTCAGTGATGAATAATCATTATGTGAGTCCAGATAGTTTTCTGCAGTTTTTACAAGCCCTCTTGCTGATGCGTTTTCCTCGGGAGTTTTTGAATCAAGATAAATATGGCCAATTTCGCCTGCAGCACCATTATGACCTTCTACTATCTGATTGTTGACAATCAAACCGGCTCCAATTCCGGTTCCTATTGTCACTAAAAAGAGACTGCTGTAATCTTTAGACTCCCCTATGGCCTGCAGATTTACATCATTTAAGACAATCACTTTAATGTTGAGTCTGGACTGCAGAAGATGTGCAAAATCACATTCTGATAAATTCAAGTTAATTGCCTGCCGGACAATGCCTTCTTTTACAATGCCAGCTATACCTATCACAATAGCTTTAAAATCAGCGCTTTTAATGTTTAACTTTGAGATTTTATCTTTGATTTCATATTCAAGCATGTCGATTATGTTTTCTTTTGGAGTTGGAACTGTCCATTCGCAGATTATTTCATCTGAAATGAAAATTGAAAAATTTGTTGTCGTTCCCCCTAAATCAATTGAGCAGGCATAATTTCTCATACTTAATAATTTTAAAAAAATCTTTAATAAAAATATGTGCAGTTATAAAGAAAATACAAAAATACCATTATGTCATTTTTGTAATCCATGTTATAATTTGTTCAATGTTTTTTTGATAATATTCAAAAATGCTTAAATATAACATTCGAGTTATTATTCCTATGAACAAAAAGTATCTGATTGCAGCAATTGCAATCATAATTATAATATGCGTAGGTGCATTTGCTTTTGCAAACACGACCACCTCCCAAGGTAGTGCATCAGTTAACATTGATGCAAATGCGCTTGAAGAAATGGGAAACATTGTAGTGAACGCTAGTGAAGAATCCAAGGATAACGGATTGATATCAGCTAGTGCAAGTGACTTGAATTCAATTTTAGTGACAAACAATGGTAAGTTAACTCTCAAAAATTCCATTGTAAATAAGACTGGTGACACTGCCACAAGCGGCGATGATGCTGACTTTTACGGTGTCAATTCTGCTGTTTTAGTAAACACCAATGGAACATTGGACATTTCAGATGTTGAAATCAACACCAATTCCAAAGGGTCAAACGGTATTTTTGTAACCAACAGCGAAGCTTCAACTTCATCAGATAGTGGAAATTCCGGCCAAGGCGGAGATGGAGGACAACCTCCTGAAGCTACCGGAGGAGATTCCAGTCAAGGCGGAGATGGAGGACAACCTCCTGAAATGCCATCCGGCGAAGGCTCAGGCGAAGGAGGTCAAGCCCCTGAAAATGGCGGGGCAGACCCATCAGGTGCAAGTGATGTAAGCGGAACCACTGAAGCAACAGTTAAAAACGTGAAAATCACAACACATTCAGACAAGTCAAGAGGCCTTGATGCAACATACAACGGAATAATCAATGCTGAAAATGTCATAATCAACACAGACGGACAAAGCTGTGCTGCTCTTGCAACAGACCGTGGAGAAGGTCAAGTTCATGTTAAGAATTCCGACATCAACACTGGCGTAAGCAAGGACAGTGGCAGAGGATCTCCTTTGATTTACTCAACCGGAAACATTACTGCTGAAAACACAAAAGGTACCGCATACGTTTCACAGATTGCCTGCATTGAAGGTAAAAATTCAATAGAATTGACAGACTGCGACCTTACAGGTTACGCTCAAGGTAACAGGCAGGACGGAGACACATGGGTTGATTTGGGAGGAGTATTCATCTATCAAAGCATGAGCGGAGACGCTGATGTCGGAACATCAACTTTTACTGCCAAAAACTCAAAGCTTTCAATAGCTGAAGACTCATCAGTGTATGGCGAAGCTCCAATGTTTCACGTGACCAACACAGCATGTGTGATTAACCTGGACAATACCGAATTGAACTTTGGAAGCAATGTCTTTTTGGAAGTTTCAAGCCAAAATCAATGGGGAAACACCGGCTCCAATGGAGGAGTGGCTGAAGTAAACACCGACAATGAAAAAATAGACGGAAACGTAATTGTCGATTCAATAAGCTCCCTTACCTGGAACATGAAAAATACCGAATTCAACGGAGCAATCAATTCCACCGGAAACACAACCGTCAATGTTGAGGGCGGATCAACATGGACTTTAACCGGTGACAGTTCAGTTTCTGACCTGACATTATCCGGAAACATTGAATATGGTGATTACTCATTGACTGTCAATGGTCAAACATATGACAGTTCAAATCCATTTAAAGGTTAGAAAAGAGCTTGATCTTTTCTATTTTTCTTTTTTAACTGATTTTCCAAATCCTTAATTCTGGACTTAAGTTGCATATTTTCATGGTTGACTTCACTTATTTTATCATAAGCACTATCACGCTCAATATATGCACTATCTCTTTCATTATTAGACTTAACTAATTCATCTTCCAATTCCTTAATCTTATTTTCAGAAATAATCTCTGTTTCAAACTTCCCAATTATTTCATCATTTGTTTCCTTATTTATCAAGACCATCAACTCCTCATATTCGTGTTCATTATCAAAATATGCATCAATCATCGCACTAAACACAGAGTATAATGTATACTCCAATCTTGATGACCTGTTTTCAAATTCAAGATATAATGTCAATGCTTTTCGTGTTATTTCACATGCATCTTCCCTTGGGGCAAATAATACAATTATTCCCAAATTAATGGCATCTTTAGTTGTAATTTGCTTTCTATCATTAATTATGTTCTCTAATATATTTAATCTTTTTTCAATTTCCTTTTTCCCAAGATTGAGAAACTGAAGTTGTACGATAGTTGTTGGGGTTCTTTTGAATTGCTTAACGGACAATTCTTCATTTAGATGTGAAGCGATTATATTTAGAGTAGGCAATCGTTCATCTGCAATCTGTTGAATATTATATTCTCCGATTGTTTGAATTTTGGATATGTCAACAGGTTTGGACTGATGCTCCAAATCAACGACCGCAGGTTCAAACAAAATCTCAAAATCCGGATCCACCACATAAGATGCATCCATTTCCAACCTCTTTCCATTTTGAAACCGTGCCTTAACGTTCGATTTTCTTCTAAATTTACCTGGAATACATAAGTTTTCATGCAATTCTTTAGGATATTCATTATATAACATCCCAAATGCAAAATCAAAGGGATTATGCAGTCTTTTTTGTCTTGCCATACTATTTCTCCATTAAATTTTTGTAGACATAATGATTAAACAATGAATGATAGTTAACTAAGGTGTTTAATTTTTCTACACATTTAGTATGGATGAAAACTAAAAAAATAATTTTTTGAAGTGCGCAAAAGCACAAAAACACGTTGATGAAAAAAATAAAAAAAAGAGTTTAGCAGTCAAAACCTGCTTCGTATGCTTCTTTTAATAATTCTGGTTGTGATTTCACATCACCAAATCCTGAAATTACTGCTTTTTCTGTTGGATTTTTTGAAAAGCTGATGAAATCCCTGATTCCTCTCAAAACATCACCATTAGAAGATCCTGCAGCAGTAATGATGTAGTAATCCTTGTTTTCAAGATGTCTGAATATAGGATAGCACCTGTCAAAGAATCTCTTTAGAGTTCCGCACATGGAATAATAGTAAACCGGTGTTGCATATACAATCACGTCAGCTTCCATCATCTTGTCCAGGACTTCTGCAAGGCCGTCTTCCTGGAAACATTTCATTTCCGGAGTCTTGCATCTGTAACATGCCTTGCACGCATGGAATCTGATATCCTCCAAATTGTATTTGACTGCAGCATTGTCCGCATCAAGGGCTCCTCTTACAAACTCATCACACAAAGTGTCAGAGTTTCCGCCGATTCTTGGTGATGAACTTATTACAATAACTTTTTTTGACATATGACTACTCTCACTTATTATTTATTCGTTTTCTATCCATTCCTTTGCCTTAGACACATTGCCCATGAACCTCATTCCCTTTGCAAAGTTAAGTTCAGGATATTCTGCCTGAAGGTCGCTTACGCACTTGTCGATTCCAGATCCTCCGGATGTACAGAATGCCTTGATTGTCTTTCCGCTTAAATCAACGCTTTCAATGAATGTGTTGATTATTGTAGGTGCGGTGTACCACCATACCGGAAATCCGATTACAACTGTATCATATCCGCTTACATCACAGGTTTCAGCGATAGGAGGTCTGAATGACTTGTCATTCATTTCAACAGTTGACCTTGAGCTGCTGTTGGTGTAGTCCAGGTCTTCAGCAGTGTATGGGTCGACCGGTTCGATTTCAAAAATGTCATATCCGTTTTCACCAGCAATCTTTTCCGCTACTTTTTTTGTAACTCCGCTGGCTGAGAAATATGTAACTAAAACATCACTCATTTTATCACCTAAATATGAATATTTAAATTATAAGATATAATGTTTACTATCACAACAATTATTTGATTTTATCAACTAACCTTACAATTTTTCTGTTTTTGAATGCCTTGAGCTCCTCCTTCAATTCCTTGTTTTCCTTTTTCAGTTTTGAATTTGACTTTTTAAGTTTCTTATTTTCATTGAATAATTTATTGAATGTGTCTGCATCTGCAACCTTGCTTTTAGAGCCTTCACTTTTATATTCCTTAACCTTTTTGAACTTTAAAAGCAGAATTGCAGGGCGTTTTTCCTTGTTTTCAAAGTCATATGGTGTCGGGTCGTCAAGATTGTCCCTGAAACCTGTCTTGTAAACTGTCTCAATGACATTCTCCTCAATCACTTCAAAGACATCAAGGAACTTATCCTTCAAATCCAAATCAATGGTAATCGGCTCAGTGGGTGTCGGCTTGTGATTTGTATCGACGATGATTCCGCAAATCCCTCCAACCTTTAAAACACGCTTCATTTCAGAGATTGTCTCATCCAAGTCATCGACATGGTCAAGGGAATTGATTGAAAACACGAAGTCGAACATCTCATCCGGAAACGGCATGTCCTCGCTGTATCCTCTTACATAATGCATCTTATGGTATAGGGTTCCTCCTCCCAGCTTGAAGTAATCGTTCACCAATGGGTCAAGGCCTATCCTTAATGCAGCCATGTCGGCCCATTCCAGGCTTCCTCGGGGACCGCATCCTATGTCAAGAATACTTTTATCCTGATAATCATCATAGCTTAAGTTAAAGTCCTTAATGTAAAACCTCTCGTATGGGGCTCCGCCTGAAATTTGTTTTAATGTCTTTTCCTTTTTGACTCTTCCAGCCCAAAACTTTAGCTCATGACTATGCTTAAAATCATTATCTTTTACCATATTATCACAGAATAGTTTAATTATTAATATTTTTTATTCTACACAAATATATAAATTTAGAATTCAAAATAAGATAATTTCAGTAACAAATAATATAAACTAACAAAAACATAATATAAATATTATAAATTAATGAGGGTAAATAATGTCAAGACCTGTCGTTGCAATAACTAGACCAAAAGACAGAGCGAAGAAAGCTTGTGATATTGTAGAAAAATTAGGTGGAAGTGCCGTTTTGGCACCCACTCTTGATTTGAAACCAGTCAATACCTCATCTCTAAGAGAATTGGTTGAAAGAAAAGATGAACTTGATTGGATTATTTTCACATCCCCAACAACAATCGTTTCCTTAAATAAGTTTTATCCAGATTTTATCAAGACATTGGACTGCAAGCTAGCAGTTATTGGAAATAAGACTGGAAAACTAGCTGAAAAGAATGGATTGGGTGTTGATTTGATGCCTAATGACTTCACTGCAGAAGGCCTTATTGAGGAATTCAAAAGAAGAGGAATAACCGGAAAAACCATTGGAATCCCAAGAACTGCATCTGCAAGACCCGTGCTTCCTAAAGAGCTGGAAAAACTTGGAAATAAAATAATCCTTGCAGAAGCGTACAAGTCCCTTTTCCCAATGGATGAAAAGGCAGTTGAGGATTTGATTTCAAAAATTGAAAACAAGGAAATTGATGCAATAACATTCACAAGTCCTCTGACTGTTGAAAACTTCTTTGAAATCGTTGAGGACAAGGAGAAAATAGCTAAATTGCTATCCGATAATCTGTTGACAGTTTGCATCGGCCCAATCACCGCAAGAGTATTGGAAAAATATGACATTGACTACATCTACCCCGATACTTACACAGTTCCGGACATGATGGAACTGCTATTCAATACATGGAGAGAAGAAAATGAATGATAAAATAAGCATTATCCTGCCAATATTTAATGTTGGACCTCACCTCAGGGGAGGAATCGACTCTCTTATCAACCAGACAATCGGCAATGAAAATCTGGAAATCATCATGGTCAACGACTGCTCAACCGACGGATCAGACAAGATTGTCGACGAGTATGCTGAAAAATATGACTGCTGCATTGCAATACATCATGAAAAGAACAGCGGCGCAGCATATACTCCCCGCAATACCGGTATTGAAGCATGCACAGGAGATTACATAATGTTTCTAGACCCTGATGACAGATACACACTGGATGCATGCGAAACATTATACAAAGCGGCAAAGAACAACGATTCCGATGTTGCCTTTGGGCGTTTCAGAAGAATATTCGAGTATGGAGGAAAGGTTCAAAAGTCATATTCCCCATATCTGGACAATCTAGAAAATGCATATCCGAACGAGACATTCGAAACAGCAAACTTCCTCGACGTTCCGGATTTCATATGGGACAATTTCATAGAGCGTTTCCTTTACGGGAAAACTCTGGAGGTGACATATCCAAGGGACATTCCTGTCGACACAATTCACGTTGACAATATTGAGCAAGAACCAGATTTATTGAAAATGGCTCCGGCAGTGTGGAGTAAAATCTATAAAAGGGAACTGATTATGGATAACGAAATAAGATTCCAGCCATTCGTTTCAGGAGATGACATGGCGTTTTCCCTTGAAGCACTATTAAAAGCGAACGGAATCGTATTCCTTAATAATTTCATGTGTTACGATTACTACATCAGAGACTTGCCTAACGACAAGTCAATTACAAATACCGTGAATGTAAGGCTTCTTGACGAGCTCATGGAATCCTACATCTATTGCAGAAAGTGCACTGAGGGATATTCAAGATACGTGCAGACCGTTTCTGTCAACCCTCATCTTCTTCACTGGATGAACTCATGGAAAAATTCCCCGTTCACAAAGGAAGAAAACAAATTGTTGTTAAGTAAAGTCAATGAACTTAAGAAAATCCATCAAAGCGATTTAAAGACAAAGATGTTGCTGTCATCAATGACAACAGCAATCGAATCAAAAATTCAAATTTCAAAAGAATAAAAGCAGGTGTATAATATGATTACTATATGGCCACAATATTTAGATAAGAATTTATCCCTAAAGGAAGGTCGTAAAATTTCAAAGGAGGATTGCGTAAAAGATCCTAAATTGAGTGAAATAGAAAAGGCCCTGAAAAGACTCGGACTTCAATACAATGTTCAAAAGGAAAGGTCATACCCTGGAAAATGGTATGAGAAATCCGGAAGGATACTTGTTGAATGGGATAAAACAAAACTGGAACTTATACGTGAAGTTAGCTTAAAAATAAAAGAGATTAGAAACTGATTAATATGCAAATACCACAAAAAATGCATGAGCAATATCTCGAAGCAAAGCAAATAATCGAAAACAGCGAGGACATTAAGGTCTACTCCCATATCGATTGCGACGGGATTTGTTCAGGCGCAATACTATCAACCATACTAGACAGACAGAATAAGGAACATGAAATAGAATTCGTTAACCTTGACGTTTTGGACGACATGGAGCTGGACCATGAACTTACAATATTTTCAGACCTTGGCTCAGGCCAGCACATTGACACCAAAGCAGGAAAAGGACAGAAAATTATTATCCTAGACCACCACCCACCATTAAGGGATTTGGATTATAGAAACGACAAGGATTACACTTATCTTGAAATCAACCCAATTCATCACGGGATTGACGGTTCATATTACGTATGTGGCGGAGGATTATGCTACTTTTTGGCAAAGGAATTCGGATACACTGACTTGAGCTGGATTGGAGTGTTATCTGCCATTGGAGATATGCAGAATACAAGAACCGGGCATTTTGAAGGACTCAACGAAATCATCCAGCAGGATGCAATTGACGGAGGATACCTTTCACTTGTAAAAAACGACATCAACATCTACGGAAGAAACACCCGCCCATTGTTTGTAGCCCTTTCATACTTCAGTGACGTCAAATTGCCTATTACCAACAATACCTCCGAAACAATGGCCATTTTAGAGGAATTGGAAATTGATGAAAAGCACAACAGGAAAACACTAAACCAATTGACAATGGCTGAAAAGGGCAGACTATACAAGCGCCTTAATGAAATGCTCTCAAAGGCAGTACCTGGAAAATACGTCAAGTATATTCCAAGACTCATACTTGGAGACTCTTATACATTCCTTAAAGAGGATGAAACCAGCTTTTTAAGGGACGGATCTGAATTTTCAACTGCAATGAATGCTTGTGGAAGAAATCATGAGGAAAAAGTGGCAATGGAAGTTCTGAAGGGAGACCGTTTTGCATCCCTGGACGAGTTGGAAGCCGTAAGCCTCAACCATAGAAGAAACCTTGCTCGAGCTATTTCAAGTGTTGCCGAAAGTGAAGACTCAAATATAATTGAACTTGAAAACCTTCAATATTTTGACGGAACAGGAATCAAGCCAGAAATTGTTGGAACAATTACAGGAATGATTTTAGGATATTGCAATTGGAAAAAACCAATTATAGGATTTACACAGACAGACAGCGACGGATTGAAAGTTTCACTCAGATGTTCAAGACTTCTTTCATATGATGGAATCCACTTTGGAAACATCATTCGACAGGTCGCAGGTGAAGTCGGAGGAAGTGGTGGAGGACATGCAATGGCCTGTGGTGCTTACATTCCAATTGATAAAAAATCAGAGTTTATTGAACGATTTAACGCTGAACTAAATGGTAAACTAAGTAATTAACATATATATAATATGAAAATGAAATATATAAATTAATCAATTTAAATTGAGGAATGAATTATGATGAAAGCATTTAAAAAAAGAGGTGCATTAACCCACTTTCAAATTTTGAGTGA
This sequence comes from uncultured Methanobrevibacter sp., assembly GCA_946541845.1. Lineage (GTDB taxonomy): Archaea > Methanobacteriota > Methanobacteria > Methanobacteriales > Methanobacteriaceae > Methanocatella. The sequence continues at coordinate 2,112 of CAMNJW010000033.1, read as the reverse complement.
AATCTCAAAGCAAGACCCACACCTCAAACAAAAAGATTTGGCTAACAAATTGGGAATCACCATTCAGGCTGTTTCCGAAAATATCAAAACACTAATAGAATTAGGATACATAACTTCAAAAGATGGCAGATCCCCTTATAAAATAACACAAGCAGGTATCGATAAAGTTAAAAAAGATGCAATAAGCTTAAGAAAATATTCCGATTCAGTATTGGAAACAATGAACCATTACAAGACCATTTGGCCAGCCATTGCAAAAGAAGACCTAAAAAAAGATGATATCGTCGGTCTTTTCATGGATGATGGAGTGTTATATGCTCATAAAAAAGAGGAAAATGCAACTGGTGTTGTTTTAGACGATGCTGAAGCCAACATGGACGTTTCCTTAACAAATCTCACAGGAATAATTGACATGAGCATTGGTGAAGTTACAGTCATTAACGTTCCAACCATCAAGGATGGAGGATCAAAGGCCTGTGATTTAGAATTAATCAAGAATGTTTATGAAAAAGGAACAAACAGCGGTGAAAAAATTGATAAGGTAGCTGCTGCAGGTACAGTTTCACGTGCTGTCATAAACAAATTGGAATTACCATTAGATATTGAATATGCAGCCCCTCAGGCTACTGCAAATGCTGCCCGCAAAGGATTGAATGTTCTAGCAATTTGCGTTGGTGACATGAGCAAAGCATTTACACGCGAGCTTGAAGCTGAAAAAATTAAATATAATATTATTGATGGGGCAAAATAGCTAATTTTCCCTTATCATTTTTAATAGGCCTGCTGCCAGTTCCAATGAGCCAAATTCATTATCTTCATTCTTTTTTATTATTTTTATATATTCATCAAGATTGTCTCTTGAATCTTTCACTTTTTTTAAAATCAGATTATTTTTAATTTCATTTATCTCGCCAAGCGTGGGGACCTTCTTTTCGACAATCCCCCGGTTTGATTTTTTAATATTATTGAACCTTGGAATTTCATCTTTGGAAACCAATGTGAATGCAAAACCAGTTTTTCCTGCCCTTGCAGTTCTTCCAATTCTGTGAGTGTAGTCATCCGCATTCTGGGGAACGTCATAATTGATTATCACATCAACGCCGTCAATGTCCAGTCCTCGAGCTGCAACATCAGTTGCAACCAAAATATCAATGTTTCCGTTTCTGAATTTGTTCATTACCTTATCCCTTGCCTTTTGGGTCATGTCCCCATGAAGCGCATCAACAGAGAAATCCTGCTTTTTCAAATGTTTCTTTACAAAGTCAACACTCTTTTTGGTATTGCAGAAAATCAGCATTAGCCTTACATCATATGCATCAATCAAACGAGTCAACGATTCGAATTTATCCTCAATGTTACATCTGAAAGAATATTGTGTTATTTTTGGAATGTTTTGCTTTTTATTCGCTATCCTGATAAATTTCGGGTCTTTTTGATATTTGCCTGCGATTTCTCTAATCTCTTTTGGAATTGTTGCTGAAAACAGCAGGGTCTGTCTTTGGTGAGGAGTACTTTCAAGAATCCTCTCAATGTCTTCCCTGAATCCCATTTCCAACATTTCATCAGCCTCATCCAAAACAACTGTTTCAATGCCGATCAAATCCAAGTTTCCCTTTTCGATGTGGTCGATTACCCTTCCGGGAGTTCCCACAACAACATGGACTCCCTTTTTTAAGACTCTTGTTTGCTTTCCAATCGGCTGGCCACCGTAAACCGCCAAAACCTTGAGTTTTTTTATTTTCGAACCAACTTTTGATATTTCATCGGCCACCTGCATGCACAGTTCCCTGGTGGGACATAACACAATGGCCTGAGGTGACCTGTCAGGAATAAATACCTTTTCGAGAATGGGAACGGCAAATGCAATTGTTTTGCCTGAACCGGTTTGTGCCTGTGCAGTAATGTCTATACCTTTCAAGGCTTCCGGAATGGCCAATCTTTGTATTGGAGTTGCCTTTTTAAAGCCCATATCCCCAATAGCTTTTTTTATATCATCGGAAATGTTGAAATCATTGAAATTCATCATATAAATATTTAAAAAACAAGTTATTTAATTATTTAGATTAATCTGGACTGGACTGAGTCTTGGGGAAAATCTGCCAGATACTCAAA
>CAMNJW010000032.1 GCA_946541845.1 uncultured Methanobrevibacter sp. | reverse complement strand
TCAGATATTACCACAGCATGTGGATCAGACAGATTTTAAGATTATTAATTAATCTTAAAATTCTATTTTTTTTAGGAGGAGTTTAATGGCAGATTATTTTGCATTCCAATGGCATATTTTAGACGATTGTGACCAAAGGTGTAAACACTGCTACATCTTTGCTGAAGACAATAACAAGGAATTGCACACAATGAATTTTGAAGACATGAAAATTGTCTTGGACAACGCTTTGGAAATGTGTGAAAAAACAGACAGGAAACCCTACTTCAGCATTACCGGAGGAGACCCCATATTACATCCCAACTTTTGGGATTTGCTTGAGCTATTGCATGAAAAAGAATTGGATTACAGCATAATGGGAAATCCATTTCACTTGACAGATGACGTTTGCAGACGTTTGGCTGATTTAGGCTGCAGACAATACCAATTATCTCTGGATGGACTGGAGAAAACTCACGATTATTTTAGAAAACCGGGGTCATTTGACATAACACTGGAAAAAATCAAAACATTAAAGGATGCGGGCGTAAGGGCAAGCATAATGACCACAGTGTCAAAAGTCAACATTGATGAGATACCCGAATTGATTGATGTTGTTGTAGCAAATAATGTAGATTTATTCAGCTTTGCAAGATACTGTCCGACAGGAGATGAAAAAGATTCTCATGTGGCTCCTGAAGAGTACAAACAGCTTTTGGAAAAAGTATGGGAAAAATATAATGAGTATAGTGATTCAGGCACATATTTCAATTTAAAGGACCATTTATGGACGCTATTTTTATATGAAAAGGGATTATTCAAAATTCCTGAAAATTTGAAGGATGATGTGATTTATGACGGCTGCAACTGCGGCAATAGTCATTTGACCATACTTCCGACAGGTGATGTCTTTGCATGTCGCAGGATGGACAGCAAGGTGGGAAATGCCATTAACGATGATTTGTTCGATGTTTTCACAAGCGATGAAATGAATGAGTATAGGCAATTTGAAAATTTTGAAAAGTGCAGCAAATGTGAGCTGTTGAGATTTTGCAGAGGATGTCCTGCTGTAAGCTATGGATACACAAATGACATGTATTCTGCAGATCCTCAATGCTGGAAGGTGATAGTATGAAGGCAGTAGTGTTGGAAAAAACATGTAAGGCAGATGAACTGAAAGTCAGTGAGGTTCCGATTCCTGAAATAAAGCCGGATTGGATTTTGGTTAAGGTATTGGGATTTGGAATCAATCGTGCAGAAATAGTTCTAAGGGATTATGAGGCTGATGAGGATTACATTAACCTGCCTGTAATTCCTGGAATTGAATGTGTCGGCGAGGTGGTCGACCCTTCTGATGCTCCATTTGAGAAAGGCGATAAGGTTGTTGCCTTGATGGGTGGAATGGGAAGGACTTTTGACGGAAGCTATTGTGAATATGCATTGCTTCCAAAGAAAAATGTTTTCAAAATCAAGGAGGATGTATTTGATTCACTTAGTCTGGAAGAGATAATAGCAATTCCTGAAACCTATTTCACTGCATACGGTTCAATTGAAGGTCTGCAGCTCAAGAAGGATGATTCCATCTTGATAAGGGGAGCAACATCCGCAACAGGCATAACTGCAATGCAGCTTGCAAAAGCCATAGGTGCAACGGTCATTGCAACATCAAGGGATGAATCAAGGTTTGAAATGCTTAAGGACAACGGCGCTGATGAAGTACTTGTGGATGATGGAAAACTAGAAGAAAAGATTCCGGATGGTGTCGATAAAGTTTTGGAGTTAATTGGTCCAAAGACATTGGAAGATTCCATGAAATGCTTGAGGGAATTTGGAATATGCTGCAATACAGGAATATTGGGTGGAATGGAATATGTTCCTGAGTTTGACCCGATTAAGACAATTCCGAATAACAGGTATTTGACTTCATTTTTTTCAAACTATCCTACACAGGAAATAATGGACAGGCTGTTCCAGTTTGTCATTGACAATGATATTTCTCCTAAAATAGGCAAAATATTTACAGATTTAGACGAAATAAGTCAGGCTCATAAACTGATGGAGTCAAATGAGGCTCAAGGAAAAATAATATTTAGGTTGATATGATGATTACAAAGGAAGAGTGTTTTAAGCAATTGAGAAGTGTTATTGATGCAACATTGTCAACGGTTGATGAGAAAGGCAATCCTCAGTCAAGAATCATTGACATAATGCATATTGAAGATGAAAAGATATTTTTCTTGACTGCCCGTGGAAAGCATGTGTATAAGGAAATCCTGAACCATCCTCAGGTAAGCTATCTGTGCTTGAATAACAACAAATCCATTAGAATCAGCGGTGAGGCAAAAAAACTGGATGACCAGAAGTACTGGATAGATCTGATGTTTGATGAAAATAAGTTCCTGAACAATGTATATCCTGGGGCTGCCAGGTATATTCTGGAGCCGTTCTGCATTGAAAGCGGCGAAATGGAGTACTTTGACTTGACACAAAAGCCGATATTTAGAAAATCCTTCACTTTAAACGGTGGAAAGATTACTCCAAAGGGATTTGAAATCACCGATGAGTGTGTCGGCTGTGCAACATGTTTTGGAGCATGTCCTCAGCATGCGATAAATGAGGGAACACCATTTGAAATCATGAAAGAGCATTGCTTACATTGTGGAAGATGCTTTGAAAACTGTCCAATGACTGCTATAATTCAATTATAGCTTTATTTTTTCTTTTTTTTAATCAAGTTACCTTAAGGTTACTTAAAAGTTATTTATATTAATTTATAAAAATTTAATCAAGTGATTAAATGGTAACTAGTGAAGCAAGCGTTTGTCCAATAGAATTGGCATTAAATTTGATAAACAAAAAATGGGTAATTCAATTATTGAGGGACATGTTTTTTGGTAAAAGCCGTTTTAATGAATTCAAGGAAGGTAAACCGAATCTTTCAAATAAGGTTTTGAGTCATTGTCTAAAAGATATGGAAGAAAATCAACTGATTAAAAGACATGAACTTAATGATACAATTGAATATAAACTCACTGAAAGAGGACAGGCTTTAAATAAAGTATTGTATGAACTTGCAATGTTTACATTAACAACTGATATAGCAAATGATTATTATAGTGATGAAAAGGTCACTGAACTGAAATCTGTTTTTAAAAATATTCTATTGAAAGAAGATAGCTAGGAATTTTTTGATTTTATTTTTTTTTAGATGTGGGCTTCTAAGTTCGATATAGAAAAATGGCGGTAAATCAATTTTACCTCAAAAAATTCCTTCTATTGGAAATCCCATGAAATTTTATGGGGACTAATTATTTTGGAGGTTAATTTTAGCTGATTCATGCAAAAACATTAGTTATAAATACTGTTTTAAACAATATTAAAGAGTAAGATGGGGAAGATCTTACTCTTTGGTTGTATCGATGCAGCAACTTGTTCGGATATCGCTGCCACATGGGCCTGCAGCAATATGAGTTGTGTCGATACAGCAGCTTGTTTTCACACAGGATATCTGGTAAGTGTTGCAATTTAATACATCCTGTGCAATTTTTTTAAGGGAAAATTTTTCATTTTCATTCCAATCGTTTCTTCTATACATTTTTGCCATCTCCTAGATTTTGAAAGCCACATTTCTGTAACTTTCAATACAGACTTAGGTAAATAGTATATAAATGCTTTTCGTAACCATTTAGTCACCATAAAAAAGCAAAGGTTTATATACTATGAAAAAGAAGTCAATATAACCTATCAATTTTTAGGAGGATACCATTATGGAAACTATGAAGCACATTAAATCATGTCCAATAGAATTAGTTGTTAAGTTAATCAATAAAAAATGGGTAATTCAGATCATTCGTGATTTATTTTTCGGTAAATCCCGTTTTCATGAATTCAAGGAAGACAAGCCTAATCTTTCAAACAAGGTTTTAAGCAACTGCTTAAAAGACATGGAGAAGAATGGCTTGATCCATCGTATTGTAGATAAGGTTGATAAGAAGAACGTAAAATACATTCTAACTGAAAAAGGCGAATCATTGAACAAGGTTTTGTATGAAATCGCAATGATAAGTGTGGATGGCGAAAGCTATTCAGATAAGATTAAAAATGATGTAAAAGCGACATTTCGCGAAAAATTATTGTGAACTAATTTTGATATATTTGTGGGGAGCGGTGCCCCATAGTTAACCACTTTTTTTATAAATATTTTCCTAAAAATTCTGTTTTTTCTAAAAATTAAACATTAACTTTAAAAAATAAAAAAATCATATTATATAATGATTAAAAATTTTTTAGGGGACAAAAATTGTTAGATATAAAATTGTTCAGAGAAAATCCAGAATTAATCATAGACTCTGAAAAGAAAAGATTTAGAGACACAGAAAATGTCGAAAAGGTTATTGAATATGACACATTATGGAGAGAGGGTGAAAGGAAACTCAACTCCTTAAGATCAGAAAAGAACAAATTATCCAAATCATTCAAAAAAGCAAAAGAAGAAGGCAATTTGGAAGATGTAATCAAGAGGTCTAAAGAAGTCGCTGCTGAAATCAAAGATCTTACTGCTAAAAATGCCGAATATCTAAAGCTCAGGGATGACTACAGATACAAAGTGGGAAACATCATCGATGATGATGTGCCAATATCAGACACCGAAGACGACAATGTGGTTGTCAGGACATACGGTGAAATTCCAGAATATGACTTTGAGCTGTTGAATCATGTAGATTTGATTAACAAAATTGACGGTGCTGACCTTGAGACTGCAGCAAGTATCGCAGGGGCTCGTTTTTATTACTTGAAAAGAGATATCTTGCATTTAAATTTAGCGTTGATTCAATTTGCTTTATCCGAACTTGAAGGCGAAGGATACATTCCAATGCAGACACCATTCTTTGTAAAAGGTGAAGTTGCAGCTGAAACCTCAGAGCTCGGTGAGTTTGAGGAAACATTATACAAGGTCGAAAATGAGGACATGTATCTGATTGCAACCGCTGAACAGACCTTGGCAGCATTACATAGGGATGAAATCATCTCTCCCGATGAGTTGCCATTAAGATACTGCGCTCTTTCAACATGTTTCAGAAAAGAGGCAGGGTCTCACGGAAAGGATACTTTGGGAATATTCAGGGTTCACCAGTTTGAAAAGATTGAGCAGTTCATTTACTCAGCACCTGATGATTCCAGAAACCAGCATGATCATCTGATGGAAGTGACTGAAAGAATTTATCAAAAATTAGGCCTCCCATATCAGATTATAGCTATCGTATCATCTGCATTGAACGATAATGCAGCAATCAAATATGATTTGGAAGCATGGTTCCCAGGTTCCGGTGCATTCAGGGAATTGGTCTCATGTACCAACTGTAAGGATTATCAGGCACGTAAAACCAAAACTCGTGTCGGAAGGGCAGGTTCTGGAGATGCTCAAATCTTACATACCTTGAACAGTACTGCTATTGCAACCGAAAGGACAATGTGCTGTATTTTGGAAAACTACCAACAAGCTGACGGTAGCGTTAAAGTTCCTGAAGTGTTAGTCCCTTACATGAATGGAAAAACAGTCATTGAGGCTAAAAAATAAACTGGCTATCAATAAATTATTGAAATGTGGAGATGAATCCACATTCTTTTTAAATTTTTTTTTGGACATTTTTAAATAGGTATATTGATATATGCCCTGTTGAATCCTAAAATCGGATTGTATTCTATATCTCCATCTATTTCTTCAATATGTTCGATGGTTTCTTCAGTAATTGGATTTATCAGTTCTCCCTCATAAGTTAATGTAATTGTGATTTTCTCATCAACTTTTATTATGGTCACGTCAATGCTTTTAATCTTTTCATCTTTTAGGATGTTTTCAACTGTTTCTTCAAGGGAGTCAATTGTTTTTGGTGTTTTCTCATTGAGCATTTTTTCTATATTTTGTATGAAACCTTTTTTATCATCATTTAAATAATGGTCCAGTTCGTTTTTTCCGCGCATGTATGTCCAGGTAACTGTGTTTGTATCCTTAAGCAACAGCATTGACTTAGTCCTGTCTTTATTATTTTTTTGATATATGAATGAAACGGTTCCATATAGGATTAATGGTGCTATATCGGCAACAACAAGTGCGTACCAAATTCCTACTGCTCCAAACATTTGAGTGAATATGATTCCTCCGGCAAATGCAACCACACATTCCTCTAAAAAGCTCATAAGAGATGACAACCTGTTTTGTTCTATCGCTTGCGCGTAATTGGAAAGTAGCAGTGATAAGCTTCTTCCAATCAAACCGACTGATGTGATACGGAGTGCTGAACAGATTACTTCAATTTCTGCAGGGTCATCAATAGTGAACAGCATTGCAAATACTTCGGGATACACTGCAAAAAGAACGCTTAGAGGTACTGCGATAATGAGCACCTGTTTTAGAGACTTCCTGATAACGTATTCAACAGCTTCATAATCCATTTCTTTATAAAATACTGTAACAATTGGACTCATAACTTTTGCAATTGCGGATAAAAACATGTAAACTACGGTTTCACTATTGTCATAGACTAAAAATGCCATCAAACCTGCAATCCCAATATATTCTGAACAAAGAACAGTATAAAAGAGTACTTTGACTGTGATGAATATTCTTGAAATAATTTCGGGGGTGTTCATTAGGAATTCCTTAAGAGTTGAAAATATTTGCCTTACTTTGATTTTGGTGGTTAAATAAAAGGAACGATTTTCTTTAAAGAAATAAGTTGAAATGTAAACAGATCCTAATGCATAGCCTATTACACTTCCTAATGATGAACCTGCAACGCCCAAATCAAACACTCCCATCAGGATTAGGCTGATGATTATGTTTGTAATATTTGCAATTAACAATGCTATCAGGGGAAGTTTGGGGTAACCGTCAGAACGCACGAAGTAACCCATTGTCAATACATAACAGTTAAACGGAAAATAAAATACAAGAATGTTGAAATACACTAAAAAGACTTTATAAATTGTATTCGGAGGACCGTAAAGGGCCATGATTATATTATCTCCTAGAAAGATACTGAAAAGTATATAAAAAATGTTTAATATCAGCACCCCTCTAATTGATGCTGTAAAGTAGTAATTTGCTTTTTCGTTGTCCTGATTAACCTTTGCCCTTAATGCCAGTAGGCTTCCGCCCACTCCAAATAATGTGTATAAAACGGCTGAAAAATAAATGAAAGGACTAGCCAGATTTATTGCAGCCAGTAATGTTGAATCGGAAATGAATAGTGCAATTATGGCAACATCTATGATGAAACATATCTTGTCGGATAGCAACATCAGCAATGTCGGCCATAATAGCTCCCGATACTTATGCTTTAAAAAATCAAAGTCTCTTGTTAACATATGTTTGCCTCAAGTCGATGAATATATTTCTTTACTTTTTAGTACATAATTGTATCATTTTTAATTTAAGATGCATATTTTTTTAGGTTTGTTTAATACATTTTTTTTAAAATTTGGATAAAATGTTGAATATTGTTATTTTTTAATAAGATTTATTAATGCACTTGATAATTATTATATTAAAGGAGAGTTTGTATTATGAAAACAGTTGTTATCAATGCAAGTCCGAGAAAGAAATGGAACACTGCTGAAATCATGCAATCTGCCCAAAAGGGTGCCGAATCGGTCGGAGCAGAAACAGAGTATGTCAATTTGTATGATGTTGTCTTTAAGGGATGTAGGAGTTGTCTTGCATGCAAGCTTAAGGAAAAAACAAAAGGCAAATGCTACTGGAGAGATGACCTCTCACCACTGATTGAAAAGATTCTGGATTCCGATTGTCTGCTTATAGGCTCACCGATATACTTTGGCCAGCCTACAAGTGAGTTTCGTGCTCTCGTAGAAAGGTTGATATTCTGCATAATGTCATATGATGACGGGTCAAGCTATTTCACAGGCAAGGTCAATGTGGGAATATTCTATACAATGAATGCTCCTCTTGAGTTTTACGAGCAGGCCATGAAGGACAGCCTTTCAACAACTGAATATCTGTTTTCATTCCTGAATGGTGAGATAGTGACATATCCTGTATGCGATACAATACAGGTCAGCGATTATTCCAAGTTTAACATGGCAGGATTTTCTCAAGAGATGAAGGAAAAGCAGTGGATCATGCAGTTTCCTAAGGATTTGGAAAGGGCTTTTGAGATTGGTGCGGAGCTAAGCAAATGAAAGCTATTGTGATTAATGCAGGTCCAAAAAGAAAAGGCATAAATGCTCAAATTGCCAAGTCTGCACTTAAGGGAGCGGAATCTGTAGGATGTGAAGTTAAGTATGTGGACTTGTACAAGATGGATTTGCATGGGTGCATGAGCTGTCTGATTTGTAAAAAGGAAGGCAAATCCTGCAAATGCTATTGGAGGGACGAGCTGTCACCTTTGATAGATGAGATTTTGGATGCTGATTGCCTTTTGATAAGTGCCCCAATATTTTTTTCCAATCCGACCAGTCACTATATGGCGTTTCTTGAAAGGTTGATATTCTGCATTGTGTCATATGATGTTGGAAATGCATTCAGGGGAAACGTTAATGTCGGTCTGTTATACACAATAAATTATCCTCTGGACTACTTTGAAAAGTCAGTTAGGCCACATCTTAAGCAGTCTGAAGATCTGCTTGAAATGTTGAACGGCAATGTTGTCATAGATACTTTTTCCAATATTTCACAAAATGTCTACTCTAAGGATGATGAAGAATCAATAAAATTGAAAGAGAAGCAATTTGAAAAGGATTTGAATAAAGCTTTTGAAATTGGCGCCGAGTTATGCAGATAACTCGCTTATTTTTTTTAGAAATTTATGCGTATACAAATTTAAAAAATGAATACATTTATATACTAGTTCTTATCAATAATTAATTGTATACAAAAATACATTTTGTAATACAAATTGGATGTGATAAAATGACAAACCAAAAAAGAACTGAAAATCCAAGAAAATTTGTATTCGGAAATGAAAGATTTGGCGGATATTACTCCCCAGGTGAATTTGAATTCAACTGGGCAGATGACTTATCCCGCCAGGACTTTGAAAAAATGTTTTCCGAAAGAATGGAAGCATTGCACAAAAAGGGAAATGACTTTGCAGAGGAATTCTTTGACCACAAGTCCAAAAAGGAAAACTTGAAACCATTAAGCATCCGTGTAAAGCCACATACCAAGGAATTCTTCAAAAAACATTCCATACTATCTCCAAGAGATGTCCTTGAGATGTATGAAAACTACAACAACGGTTCCGAAGCATTCATCAATTCCCTAATCGAAGATGAGAAAAATCTTGAAAAGGAATTGGTCGAAGTTCAGGAAAAATTGCACAATGCAAGACTTTTCCGTGACAAACTGAATGATATGGGATCTGAAATGGACATTTCAACTGACGGAGATAAATTAGCCAAATTGCAAAATGAGTATAAAAATACTGAAATCAAGCAGATAGGCAATGAATCTCCAGCAGGAAAGGTCGAACAGGATATCATCAGAGATATTCAGATATATAATACTGTGGATGTCAGCGTTTACGGTGAAGAATATATAATCATCACAGTCTACACTAATGCGCAGCCGGTATTGTATTATTTCAAGAATGAATATCCGAATGAGGATATTTCAAAAATAACCGATAAGATTAAGGAATATTGTACCAAGAACAATATTGACTTCAGATCTTTTGAAGAATTTGACCTTTAAAAAGATTTCGGAAGTGTGCAAAATCACATTTTCACACTTCAACTATTTTTATTTACGCTAAAACCAAAGTATTAACTGGATTTGACGAAATCCAGGCTTGGTTAGAAAAAAGTCGTGTATGGTGATGGTTGATGTTAAGTACTGTTTTTTGATTTCCCAGCTAACCAGGCCTTAATCAATTAATCAAGTAAGAGATTCCCTCTATAATTAAGACAATGCCTATTACTGTTGCAAGGAATATTGGATTGTTGCTGGCAAAAACTGCAAGTGCAATTGCGACAATACCCATTAACAGAACAAGTATTGAAGTAAAAGTGGAAATTTTACTTGCATGTGATACTAATCCTGCTATTCCAAATATTATCATGATAAATCCGACAATATAGAATTCGAATGCAACAAGGAATGAAATTGCATCAATGTAGAATATGAACAGCAATCCTAAAATAAGGGATATCAATCCTATAAGAAGGATTATTATTGCAGCTACCATATTTTCTTTTCTTAATGTGTATCCCATATAAATAGCTGAAATACCGAAGAACACTAAACTTAAGCCCACGATTACAGAAACCAGCCCTGTTGAAAACATTGGGAATAAAATGAATATTAAACCTAGAATAATGAAAAATATTCCCGCACTCTTATCTAAATCCATCATTTCACCTCCATTTAAATAAAACTAATTATTTATATGATGAGAATGTTATTTAAAAATATGTCTGATTTTGAAGAAATAATAAACACAAGAAGAAGCATTCGTAAATATGCTGATAAGGATGTAAGCGATGAAGATATTTTAAAAATATTAAAAGCAGGAATGCAGGCACCGGGTTCAAGGCTTGGAGCGGAACCTTGGGAATTTGTTGTAGTGAAAAATAAAGAAACATTAGCAAAGCTTGGTGAAATCAAGCCTAGAGTCACCAATGCACCGGTAGCTATTGTTTTGGTTGCAAACATCGAAAGGGCATTTTACAAACTGGTTTGGCAACAGGACATGGGTGCAGCTGCAGAAAACATGTTGCTTGAAGCTGTAAACCTTGGTTTAGGTGCTTTATGGAATGGAGTTGCACCTGAAGAAGAGAGAATGAAGGCAATTGGTGAAATCATCGGAATTGATGATATAACTGAAACTAAACCGTATTGTATCATAACCATAGGATATCCGGCAGAAGGATGGGAAAACAAGTTCATGGACAAGTTTGATGAAGAAAGGATTCACTATGAAAAATACTAAGCATGATTTTGAAGGTGTTGTTGACAGGCACAACACCAATTCCCTGAAATGGGATTTGTTTGATGACGATTTGCCGATGTGGGTTGCGGATATGGACTTCAGGGTGGCTCCAGCAATCCAAAAAGCAATAAGTAATAGGGCAAGTCATCCGGTATACGGATATAGTATTGTTCCGGATGAACTCTTTGAAGCCTATATTGGCTGGTGGGACAGGAGATATGATTTAAGAATGTCCCGTGAGGACATGCTGTACTCAATGGGCGTAATGCCTTCAATATCGTCCATGATTAGATGCTTGACTGAAGTCGGTGATGAGATATTAATACAGTCTCCTGTTTATCATGTATTTTATTATGTAATTGAAGACAACGGTCGTAAGGTTCTTGAAAATGAGCTGATTTATGAAAACGGTGAATACAAAATAGACTTTGATGATTTGGATGAAAAGTTATCTAAGGTTGACCTTATGATACTTTGCAATCCTCACAACCCTGTCGGTAGGATATGGACAAGAGAAGAGCTGGACAGAATCAATGAGTTATGCAAAAAACATGGCGTGGTAATCATTTCCGATGAAATTCACTGTGACTTGACTGATCCGGGTGTCAGATACAATCCGTTTGAAGCTGCTGATAATGTCATCAGATGTCTGTCTCCATCAAAATCATTCAATATTGCAGGTTTTCAAAGTTCAATCGTACATACAACTAATGAGGATTTGCTTGAAAAAATCAAAACTCAAATGCACATCGATAACTCCGATTCATGCAATGTGTTTGCAACAGCAGCGGTGATTGCGGCATATGATGAATCAGAAGCGTGGCTTGAAGAGCTGAAAGAAGTTTTATATGAGAATAAGAAGATTGTCAAAGATTATTTAACTCAGGAATTGCCTATAGTGAAGCTGGTTGAATGCAATGCCACATACCTCCTGTGGCTTGACTGTTCTGCTTTGAATGTTCCCTCAAAAGTATTGTCCGGCTTTTTAAGAGAAAATCAGGGACTGTTTTTATCTGCAGGCATTGACTTTGGACAAAATGGCGACAGGTTCCTGAGAATGAACATTGCCTGTCCTCAAGAACTTCTAAAAGAGGGATTAGGAAAACTGAAGGCAGGAATAACTGCATTAACAATTATCAATAATGGAGCGTTTTAACATGGAAATTTTAATAGATGGAGTTGAATCTTCCCAATATTATGATGAAGTGCTGTATGTAGCATCAAATTATAGCAAATTTGTCAAAAATCCGAGAAAAAAGGCAGGCAGCCTTAAAAGATATGCATTGTTTTTAACAGGAATTGCATTTGTTTTCCTGGTAATATTCGCTTTCTTGAATCACTCAAATCCAGAAAATACTTTATACTTTTATGTCATGCTTTTGTTTTTGGTCACCTTTGCATTAGGAATTGTTTATTACATTCTTATTAATCACAGGATTTCAAAATTCAGAAACAGTAACTTTGCAAAAAGACTGGTGATTGAAAAGGATTTCATTGAGTTTTATGTGGCTGATGATTATTACAGGATGGAAATGTCAGATATTCAATATATTTTAATCAATAGATATTCAATCTGTTTCCTGCCGAGAGAAAAAAGCAATGTAATTGCGATTAATGTCAGGTACAAAAATCAGGTCCTCGAGGCAATTGGTGAAAGCGGTCTGATAGTTGATAATTCCGAATTGTATTAATTGGAATGTTAAATTAAATATTACAAAAACGAAAATTGTTGGCAAGCGAATTAATTAATTCGCATTGTCAATGAAATCCTGAACCAGCCAGTCGGAAATGCTGACATCGGATTCATATCTTATAATCTCTTCTTTTTTAAACCATTTTGCCTTGAGTATCTCATCACCGTCAACTTTAATGTCGCCTGAATCATACTCTGCTGTAAATGCAAGCATCAGTGAATTTGGAAACGGCCAGGATTGGCTGCGCATATATTTTAGATTTTTGACTTTCACGCCAACCTCTTCTGAAACCTCACGATGTACTGCTTCTTCAATGGACTCGCCAGGTTCAACAAATCCTGCAATCAATGCATATCTGATGTTGTCATGATAGCTGTGCTTTGCCATGAGCAATTCATCACCTTTTCTGATTGCCACAATAATTGCAGGGGCGATGCGAGGATAATGGTTCTGACCGCATGATGGGCATTTTAACATCATGTCCTTTTCATCTAGTTGGGTCTTGGTTGCGCACCTTCCGCAAAACTGGTGTGAGATATACCAGTCACGAACCAAAACGGCTTTTCCACCCATAAGATAGAGATCTTTATTGAATTTGTAAACTTCATGAAGAGGATAGAATGATTCATCACTTTTAACATTTGCAACAAATGTCTTTTTATCATTGAATTTCCCGATGTATAAACAAAATTCAACGTCAAAATCGCCCAGACTGTTAGGCAATTCCCTGTTCTCATCTAAAAACAGTTCCCTTTCCTGATTAAAAATAAATATGCAATCATCTGATGTTGGTGTAATTTCATCGCTAAAGCCGATTTCGTAATTTTCGTAAATGGATTTTTCAATCATGTTTAACTATTTATTTTTGGCTTTTAAGTAAGTTAGTAAACAGTTACTTAAACTATATATGAAATCAAATCTAAAATTATAATTGGTGATATTATGGTATCAGAAAAAATGGAAAAAGCATTAAATGGACAATTAAACGCTGAAATTTACTCAGGATATTTATATTTATCCATGGCTTCCTACTTTGAAGATGAAGACTTAGCAGGATTTGCCGGCTGGATGAGAGTCCAAGCTGAAGAAGAATTGGAACATGGAATGAAATTTTATGATTACATTATCAGAAGGGGAGCTTCCGTAACCTTGACTACAATCGAAGGACCACAAACCGAATGGGATTCTCCTGTTGCAGCATTCGAACACGTATTGGAACATGAAAAAAAGGTATCCGGATTAATCAATGATTTAGTTGACTTAGCTATCGAAGAAAAAGACCATGCTACCAACAACTTCTTGCAATGGTTTGTTGAAGAACAAGTCGAAGAAGAAGAAAACGCTATGGAATTAGTAGCTAAAATCAAATTCGCTGACGGCGACAACAGATTAATGTACGAATTAAACAAAGAATTAGGTGCACGTGCACCTTCCGAAGACTAGATTCAATCTAGTCACTACTTATTTTTTTTAAGGTGTCATGATGATTTATCCAGAATGCCCCACAGATTTGGCTCAGGTTGATTCAACAAGATACGATGCGGAATTATTAGGCAAAAACGATTTGGGAAGCGTCCATATCCATGGTCCTTTTGGCAATGGGGACTCAGAGGTCAAAATTGCATATCTAATAGGAATGCATCCTCTTGAAAGCAAGTCACACAGGGCATTGTTTGAGAAATTAACATCAAAAGATGATTTGAACTGCTGTTATTATCTCTATAACATTAATGTGAATGATAAGAATTCACAAAGTGAGGGCCGTGATGAGGGTCAGCTCTTAGCTCAGGAATTTGTAGCGCCGCATATCATTGATGGAGAATATGACTTGTTTTTGGATATCCATTCCAACCGTGGTTCACAGGGTCCGGGAGAGTATCAGATAACCAATTTCGTATTTTCACCTGGCTTTGATGATGAATCCACCAGATATATGGAGGAGATTTTAGGCAGCTTTTCAGAAATTGAGTATTATGCACCTGAATTCAGATCAAGTCCGTCATTCATTACAGAACCAACAGCCGAAGCCGGAATTCCGACAATAGTTTATGAATGCTATTCATCCGAGCCGATGGAAATCACATGTGGGCTGGCGGAGAAATTGATTGACATTGTTGACAGCCTGTTTTAAGGTGATTTTGTGGATGTAATCTGCTTTAGATTTCCAGAAGATGAAAACGGTTACCTTTCAAACTGGTATATGTCTGACTTTGAAGTCGATGGAATCCGATATTCCTCTATGGAACAGTACATGATGTATCAAAAGGCAAGATATTTCAACGATGAGCAAATGATGGAGGAGATTCTAAAAACGGATAATCCCAAAGAGATTAAGGCATTGGGCAGAAAGGTATCCAATTTCAATAATGTGTATTGGAACGGCATTCGCCAGGTTGTCGTATTCAAGGGATTATTGTCTAAATTTTCTCAAAATGAAATGCTAAAAGAGAAATTAAACTCAACCGGAGATTCAATCCTTGCGGAATGCTCTGTCAATGACAAGATTTGGGGCATAGGTTTTTCCATGGAGGACGACGAGAGGTTGGATATTTCAAAATGGAAAGGCCAGAACCTGTTGGGATTTTCCCTGATGATTGTCAGAGAACAAATTTAAAATCTATTTTTTAAAAAAAGAAAAAGGGAGAACGCTTTGTTCTCAAGTTTAAAATGCGTAAATCAATGCAAGAATCAACGGTATAATTAAGGTTACATATACGGTTGCGATTGTTACATCGATTTCATTCATGTTTTTTGGAATATTGCTTTGTAAATCCATAAGGGTATTTTGTAATATCTCATATAAAATATTTTTTATTTTTTTTAAAGTTTACTTGAAAACATATGAAAAGTATTATATATGCCTTAAAAACATATATAAAAGAGATATTATTTTACTAAGGATGTGAAAAAATGATTATTAAAGCACCTTCAAGAATACATATGTCTCT
>CAMNJW010000031.1 GCA_946541845.1 uncultured Methanobrevibacter sp. | reverse complement strand
ATATCGTGTCTAGTTATAGTAAATTAATAATTTTTATTGTAGTTTTAGTTTTAATTTCCGCTGCTATCGTTTTGATTGATAGTTCAGTAGATAGTATTAATAAAACCATGCCAGAAATTAGTGATGCCATTGTTGAGGGAGACAGCGACTATAATGAAGCTGTCCAGTTGGTTAATGATAAAAGTTTCGATGAATCAATGAACAAGGCAATATCTGCAGGCAATAATTATAATGATAGCCTTAAGAAATTACGAGATATTCAGAATGAATATTCTGCTGATATAAATGAGGTTCAGGATGATTATATTAATACTGTTATTGAGGAATTGGAATTGAAAATTAAGGCTGTTGATAAATTAAAAGAATCTATTGATTGTTTTAAAGTTTATTCAAATTATACTGGAACAAATTATGCTTCTGAAGCTAACGATTTAATTTATGATGCTGTAAATTATCAAAATGAACGTGATACTATAGTTAAAGATAATCCGAATTTATTTAAACAAAATTTCATTATATAAACAAGGGGTTTTAAAGTGAAAACAAAATGTCCAAAATGTAAAGGAATAGGTTCAGTAGTTGTGGACTATAAAGATTGTGATGCCTGTGGAGGAACAGGATACGAAGATGATGCTTTTAATATTGGAAACCATTTTAAAGGTGTGAACAGTAAGGCAAAAGCTAAGTTTGATCTTGGTGGTGAAGAAGACATTCCATGTGAGGTATGCAACGGAAAAGGACAGGTTGAAGTTTATGAAGAGTGTCCTCACTGCCATGGGACAGGTCAGATTAACGTATGTCGTGACTGCGGTAAATCAATAAGTGACAAGCACGATTTGTGCGCTGAATGTGAAGAGAAAAGAAAAGAAGAAAAAAGAAAGCATGATGAATTTGAAGCCCGCAGAAATGCTGCACGTGATGTATATGTCTTAGATTCACTTTGTGAAATGAGAGACATGGACAAGGATAAGCTATACAAAGGTAAAATTACCAGAATAGAAAGATACGGTGCTTTTGTTACTTTAAATAATAATGTATGGGGTCTTATGAGAGGTGATGTATCCGAATATCATGTTGGTGATGAGGTGATTGTATTTATTACTTCCATCAAGTCCAGGGAAAGAAAAATAGACTTGGCTCCAGCTTACGTTGAATCATATAATCTTAAAAGAATGACAAAATCAATTCCAAGAACTCTAATCAATAAGCTTGAAGAGAAAAAGGGAAGAATTGTTAGAATCGACGGTGAAGTCCAGCAAATCCAACAGACTTCAGGTCCTACAATATTCATCATCAGTGATGAAAGCGGTACAACAGAAATCGCTGCATTCGATAAGGCCGGTGAAAGGTCTTATCCTGAAATTGAACTTGGCGATGCAGTGCAGGTAATTGGTGAGGTAAACGAACATAGTGGAAAAACACAAATTGAATCATCTTCAATGATGAAACTTGATGAGGAAAACACCAGAAAGCTACATAAGTTAATTGATGATGCATTAAACAAGAAGGCTGAACCTCAACATGTTGATTTCTTGGTCAAAAGTGATGTTTTAAACAGACTCAAACCAAAGATGAGAGAGGCAGCGCAAAGGATTCGAAGGGCAATTCTTGATGGAAGAACAGTTCTGCTCAGACATCACAATGATGCAGATGGAATCTGTTCAGGAGTTGCAATGGAAAAAGCCATTGTCCCATTGATTGAAAAAGTAAATCCTAGTAATGACGCTCAATATTATTATTTCAAAAGATCTCCAAGTAAAGCACCATTTTATGAACTTGAAGATGTTGTTAAAGACTTGTCATTTGCCTTGGAAGACCAGGAAAGGCACGGTCAAAAATTACCTCTAATTGTGCTTTTGGATAATGGGTCCACTGAGGAAGATATCGTTGCATTAATGCAGGCAAAGATTTATGATATTGAAGTGGTTGTAATTGACCACCACTCACCAGGAGAACTGATTACAAAAGATGAAAGGGACGGTGAGATTTACGGTGGAACAGTTGCAGTTGATGAATATGTTGACTGCCATGTAAACCCCTATTTAGTCGGCGGAGACTCTCAATTGACTGCAGGATGTCTGGCAACCGAGGTTGCACACCTTATAAATCCTAATGTTAAAGAACTGATAAAGCATTTGCCTGCAGTGGCAGCATTGGGGGACCGTGCGGAATGTGGTGAAGTTTATCAATACCTTGAATTGGCATCCGAAAAAGGTTTTGAAAAAGACCATTTGGCAAAAATAGCCGAATGTGTTGATTTTGAAGCTTATTTCTTAAGATTCATGAATGGTAGGGGAATAATGGACACCATTCTGGCGGTCGATAATATAGATAAACATGAAAAAATGATTGATGCATTGTATAGGGAATATCAAAGAAGGGTTGATACCCAGCTTAAGGCTGCTCTTCCTAACATCAAGAGAACCCAGCTTGAAAACGGCATTTACTTCAATCTTATTGATGTCGAAAAGTATGCCCATAAATTCACATTCCCTGCTCCTGGAAAAACTTGCGGTTTTGTCCACGATAAGGTAATTAAGGAACTGGGTGAGGACAAGCCTATTGTGACTTTAGGACATGGTCCTGATTTCGGTGTATTCAGGGCAACTGATGCTGTAAATGAACAATATGGATTTAATGTTAATGAGATTGTATCAAAAATGATTGAACTTGTTCCTCAGGCAGGTGTAGATGGCGGAGGACACGAATGTGCAGGTTCCATTAAATATATTGAGGGACTTGGGGAAGAGGTTCTCTACAAGGTAGTTCAAGAAATACAATCCTTATCTAAAAATTAAGATGGAAAATGACTTTAGAGAATTACTGTAAAAAATGTGGTCACAGAATTGTTCCCGGCGAGCCTTACTGCACAGGCTGCGGGCGTAAAACAGGTTATCTCTCCAAAAAGGGAGACCATATTTTCACACCTCCAATCCACAATATCGGATTTTTTAATTTTGATATAGACTTTTCACCATATATAGAACGTGAAAGGGATGATTATAAATATGAAATCTGCTCCTGCGGATACATAAACAATATTGATAATGAATATTGCTATATGTGCGGTGCCAAAAGAGTTGAAAGCAAACTCCATAGGATTTTAAAGAAGCAATCCAAGCCTAAGTTTTCCATGGATACTGTTTTGTGTGAATGCGGTTCAGTTAATCATAAAGACAATGTCTTCTGTGAGATGTGTGGTCGAAAATTGAAAGAGGACTATACACAATCCAGTGACAATTACAGTAACTTCAATAGGGAATTTAACGATTCTGTATTTTGCTTTTGCGGAGAAGAAAATGAAAGATTCTCACAATTCTGTAGAAATTGCGGCCTTCCATTAATAAATTATGGGCAAATGAGAGATGTTTCAATATTATGCACATGCTCCACAATCAATGAGGGGTCATCTTCATTTTGCACTGAATGCGGAGCGAACCTGAAGCAGGAAAACTCAGTAATTGTTTGCGTGTGTGGTCATAAAAACCCTGTTCATTCTAAATTTTGCAGGGAATGTGAAAGGCCTTTAAATCCACAGAGAACCATTAAGTCAAAAATTATTTGCTCCTGTGGTGAGATATTGGAATGGGGAACTGAGTTCTGTCCGAATTGCGGTAAAAACATTAAGAATAGACTTATGATTAAAAGTTCTGTTAGAACTCTAAAAGAGATGTTGAGGTAACTTTTATGAAGACATGTGATGTTTGCGGAACTTTAAACCTTAAAGAGAATAATTATTGCACTCACTGTGGCAATAGATTAATTATTGAACATATCTGTCCTTTTTGCGGCGAATTTAATCTGGATTATGCCACTCACTGCTGCAATTGCAAAAGACAAATCAATCCTATATCAATTGAGGATTATGATACTTTATTCAGTCAATACAATGAGGAGCTATTGTTGAATGCGGAAATCAGTGATGAGGAATACAATCAGATTTTGTCTAACATATTTGCCAGGGTAGAATTCATGAATATTTACGGTGATTCGGTTAAGGACAAAATTTTAAGCTTGGCAAGTGTTTTCACTCAATGCACTCCTAAGTCAAGAGGTTATGAAAGGGGATATATTTTTCTGGGAAACGTTATTCGCTATGATGATAGATTAGATGATTCAGTACAAATCGCAACTATAATCCATGAATTGGCTCATTACTTATTATTTTCCATTATTGAATCCTTATTATGTCATATATTTAAAGTCAAGACTTCTACCGTCCTTCAAAGTTTTGTATGGTATTTTTTAACTCTTCCAGAGTTTGAGATAATGAATGAATACTGCGCCCACACGGTTGAAGGCAGGTTCATTCCATATGGCTATCAGAATTACGGATCTTTCAATGTATTGGTGGAAAATACAACTTTTGATGAGGAATCCGTTAAAAGCATGATCAAGTTTGGAAACAGTTTTGCCAATGAGATTATAGTTTATTTGGAGAAATATATAGACGACTCATTAAGGCAGGAAATTAAATTGCAGTATAAAATGGATTTGAGAGAACCAAATTATGAGTCAATTTTAAAAGAATCAGATGATTGTTTCCCATTAAATGTTAAAAATGATATTATTTTAAGATTATTATATGATATTTTAAAAGAAGGGTCTAATTTAGAAACTCGTAAAAAAATAGAATTGATAAAAGAAAGAATTGAAATATTTTAGTTTTCTTTTTCTTCTTTTTCTTTGATGGTTTCCAATACATCTTTACCTGTGTCGGTTAATCTGTATAATCTACCTTTACGAGCTTCTTCATTAATGCATTCAACGATTTCTTTACTTTTTAATTCACTTAGAACTTTTGAAATATGATTAGTTCTAATGCCACTGTCTTTAGCGATGTTTGTAGGTATTTTTACTTCATCTCCAATAGATTTTAATGTTTTTTCTCTATATTTGGAAATTTGAACATAGGAAGTTAGTTTCAAAAGCTCATCGTTTTCCTTTGTCATATCTAAATATTATATTCTTTATACTATAAAATGTTTTATAACACTTTATTATTTTAATATAATTAACTTACACACTATTTGAATTAATATAAATCTGCAATTAAGTTTATAATTATGTAATGAAAAATATTATATTAAAATTATAATTTTGTTCATTGATACTATGATATGTAAAAATTGTGGTTTTGACAATAAGAAAGGTGCAAAATTTTGCACAAAATGTGGAAGCTCACTAGATTATGAGGAAGTTGTAGTAACACAATCTAAAGGTGATAATTCCAAATATTTGATAATTGCTTTAATTGCGATAATCGTAATCTTAGCAGGGGTTATTGGATATTTTGCCTTAAGTGGTGGCGATTCAGCTCAGGATAGTGATGCTTCTCAAAGTGTTGCTTCTCAAAGCGATGAGTCTGTTAGTGGCAGTGATGATTCGGACAGTGATGCTAAAACAAAATCAGTTTCATCATCTAAAAGCTCAACTTCAAAGGCGAGTGAGTCCAAATCATGGGAGTCCATCGGAAGCTATTCAGGTTCAGGTTCAGGTTCACAAACAATCGAAGTTCCTGAAGGTAAAATAATGGTAAAACTCTCAGCATATCCAATTAAAAATTACGCTACTAACCATTTATACGTTTCAGGTTCTAACGGTGAGTCTGGAGGGGTTGACTGGGGTTCAAAGAGTGCAGTTGAAACCAGATCCGACTCATTCACATACACTTCATCTTCATCCGAAGTGTTTACCATTGACTATTATGAAACCGTAAGTTGGGAAGTTGAATTTTATCGTTATCAATAAGTGATTTAACAATCACTTTCTTTTATTTTTTTAAAAAATTATTAATACATCGAATAATAAAGTATCTACTATGTTTTTTGATTTGAATATTAAGGGAAGTAGCTTAAACAATAACGTTAAGTTAGCTAACGAAGCTGCTAAATATGGTTGGAGCCATATTAATTTTTCATATAATCAAAACGATTTTAAAGATGCTCTTGATTTTAAAGATGAATTGAATGAGGATTTGTCAGATATCAGTTTTGATTATACCCTGGAAATAGAGTCAACAAACGTTAATGAAATTAGAAAAATTACAAATAAGTTCCGAAATAAGGCTTCCTGCATTTCAGTTGTGGGAGGAGATTTGAAGATTAACCGTGCTGTCGTTGAAAATATCAGGATTGATGTTTTATCAAGGCCTTATTTGAGAAGATATGACAGTGGCCTTAATCATGTTCTTTCAAAAGAGGCAGTAAGGAATAATGTTGCAATCGAGCTGTGTTTTAAGGATGTGTTGAGAAGCTATTTGTCACATAGGGCTAAAGTGCTTTCTAATTTTGCCGACATTTATGAATTATACAGAAAATTTGATTTTCCATTGGTTCTCTCATCCAGAGCAGAGTCTGTTTTCGATATAAGGACAACTCATGACTTCATCTCTTTTTTTAAGCAGACTGGATTGGGTGAAGATGAAATTGCAAAATCATTTGAAACTTCAAAAGATATTCTTGAATTCAATAAGAATAGGGATAAAATGATTTTAAAAGGTGTCAGGAGGGTTGATGATGAGGCTTAAGGTCCTTCCACCTACACTTAGAAAAAACAATAGGTATCTCACTTTGGATATTAAAATTGAATCACCTATCGTTAAGGAAGAGTTAGTTACAATCATATGGGATGCATGCATTCGTTTTCAGGGCGAAAACAACACTGCCAATTTCAATTTATGGGTAATGAAATTTTTTGAATTTGAAAAAATTGACGGATATTATCACTATAAGGCAATTGTTAGATGCCAAAGGGATTTTGTTGAAGAGGTCAGATCTTCACTTGCATTGGCGAACAAGTATAACGGCAACAGAATTGCAATCACCACAATAGGTTTGTCCGGAACTATCAAGGCATCACAAAAATTCATTTAATTACTTTTTGTTATTTAATAATAGAAAACTTTATAAATAATTTATTTATATAAATATCAATTGGATTTTATGGAAAAAGAATAAAAAATTATTTTAATTTTCTACAATGTAGTAATTAAATTAAAATTTGCCTTTTCATGGAAGATTTGGTTTTATTTTTTTTAGTAGTCGAATATAAAATTTATAAAAAATATTTATAAAAATGTGAGGTATTATTTATGCAACCTTTACAAAACGCTGGATATGATAGAGCAATTACTGTATTTAGCCCAGATGGAAGACTTTTCCAAGTAGAATATGCAAGAGAAGCTGTTAAAAGAGGAACTACATCTATTGGTGTAAAAAGTTCTGAAGGTATTGTTTTAGCTGTCGATAAAAGAACTACTTCTAAACTAGTTGAAGCATCATCAATTGAAAAAATATTCAAAATCGATGATCATATCGGAGCAGCAACCTCAGGTCTTGTAGCAGATGCAAGAGCTTTAGTTGAAAGAGCAAGAGTTGAAGCACAAATAAACAAAATCACCTATAGTGAACCTATTCGCGTAACCAGCTTATCTAAAAAATTATGTGACATGTTACAGTTATATACTCAAAATGGTGGAGTAAGACCATTCGGTTCCGCTTTAATCATTGGTGGAGTATACAACGGCAAATGCAAGCTATTCGAAACTGACCCTAGTGGTGCATTAATTGAATACAAGGCTACCGCTATTGGTTCAGGAAGATCTGCCGCTATGGAAATATTTGAAGAAAAATACGTGGATGATTTATCATTGGATGATGCTATTGAATTAGCATTAACTGCAATAAATGAAGCTACTGACCATGATACCACTTCAAACAATGTTGAAATAGCAGTTATCAAAATCGAAGATGAAAAATACGTAAAACTTTCTCAAGATGAAGTACAAAAATACATTGATGAAGTACTAGTCGAAGAAGAGGAAGAATCTGAAGAAGAAATTGAAGAAGATTCTGAAGAAGAAAGTGAAGAATAATTATTTTCTGATTAATTAGTTAGGGGATGCTTTGATGGTAAATGTTGATGAAGCTATTATCGCTAAATATGAATATTGTGGTGAACATTTTGAAATATTAGTTGACCCTGATTTAGCAGCAGATTTTCGTAATCCTGATGGTCCGGATGTTGCCATCGAAGATCTTTTAGCTGTTGAAGAAATATTTAAAGACTCCAAAAAAGGAGATAAGGCTTCTGATGAAGCAATGAATAAAATATTCGAAACTACAGATCCTATTGAAGTTTCTAAAATTATACTTGAAAAAGGAACTGTTCAATTAACTGCAGACCAAAAAAGAAAAATGCAGGAGGATAAGAGAAAATTGGTTATTAATAAAATAGCCAAGGAAGCAATCAATCCTCAAAATGGTTTGCCACACCCAGTTCAAAGAATTGAAAATGCCTGTGATGAGGCAAAAGTTAAGTTTGACCCATTCACTTCAGTTGACCAACAGGTACAAACAGCCCTAAAAGCTATTAAGCCACTTATTCCAATTAGATTTGAAAAAGTAAAAGTTGCTGTTAGGCTCCCAGGTTCTGCTGCGGGTGGCGCTTATTCTGTTATTCATGGATTTGGTGAAATAATAAATGAGGAATGGCAACAAGATGGTTCATGGATTGGTATTATAGAGATGCCGGGTGGCCTTCAAAATTCTTTTGCTGCAAAAATGGCTGAGATTTCAGGTGGAGAAGCAGAAACTAGAACTATTAAATAATTAAGCTTATGGGATTATTATGATATATGTGGAAAATAAAGATTTAGTTATTCCTGGTCAGATATTAGCTGACGATGAATACTATTCAGGAAGAGGTACCTTTAAAGAGAATGGTAAGGTTTGTTCTTCTTTAATGGGGCTTGTTTCTTTGAGGAATAAGAAACTTAGAGTTATTCCTCTTAAAAGCAAATATGTTCCTAAAAAAGGAGATGTTGTAATAGGTAAAATTAATGATGTTAGATTCTCAATGTGGGATGTAGACATTAATTCACCTTATTCTGGAATTTTACCTGCTTTTGAAGTGTTTGGTCGTGAGAAAAAAGAGCTCAACAAAGTTTATGATGTTGGGGATGTTCTATTTTTAAGAGTTGTCGATGTTGATGAAATCAAAAAGGCAAAACTCGGTTTAAAAGGAAGAGGAATGGGAAAATTCAAAGGAGGAATAATTGTAGATATTGCTCCAACCAAAGTTCCTAGATTAATTGGTAAAAAAGGTTCTATGATCAACATGATTAAAGACAAAACAAATTGTAAGATTGTTGTTGGTCAAAACGGTCTTGTCTGGGTAAAAGGTGACGAAGACATGGAACAACTTACCAAGAACATAATTCACTTGATTGAAGCTGAAGCTCATACTTCTGGTTTAACTAATAAAATCAAGAACAAATTATACTTAGCTATTGATGGTGAATTGCCACCTGAAGAAGTTGAAGAAGCGGAAGAAGAATTTGTCTTGGAAAAACCTAAACTTCAAAATTTTAAAGAAGAATTAGAACAAGAAGAAAAAGAAGCAGAAGAGAAAAAGAAAAATGAAGATAAACCTGATATTGCTAAGGTTATTGAAGAATTAAAAAAGAAAAACAAAAGCAAAAAAGATAATTCATTATCTTATGATGATAACTCAAATAATTCTTTTATATTGAATAATAAATGATTCTTCGTAGATTAAGAGGTTGATATGATGTCAGAATTTATAAGAAAGGATGGTAGGAAATTTGATGAATTACGTCCTATCAAAATTGAAGCAGGAGTACTTGAACGTGCAGATGGTTCAGCTTACTTAGAAGTTGGTGGAAATAAAATTTTAGTAGCTGTTTATGGTCCTAGAGAGTCATACATCAGAAGATTACTTGAACCAAATACTGGTGTTATCAGATGCAGATATAATATGGCACCATTTTCAGTGGATGACAGAAAAAGACCTGGTCCAGACAGAAGATCATCTGAAATATCTAAAATCACTGCTGATGCTTTAAGGCCAGCTTTAATGTTGGAAAATTATCCTCGTTCAATGATTGATATTTATATTGAAGTAATAGAAGCTGAAGGAGGAACCCGTTGTGCTGGTATTACAGCAGCTTCTGTTGCACTTGTTGATGCAGGAGTTCCTATGAAAGATATTGTAGTAGGTTGTGCTGCAGGTAAAGTTAATGATGAAATTGTACTTGATTTATCTGAATATGAAGATAAGGAAGGTCAAGCAGATGTTCCTATAGCTATGATGCCTAGAACCGGTGAAATTACTTTATTACAAAGTGACGGTGACTTAACTGAAGAAGAATTTGAAAAAGCAATCAATTTAGCTATGGAAGGATGTCTTGAAGTAAATAAACTTCAAAAAGAAGCTTTAATGAAAAAGTATTCTACAGAATAGTGGGTGGAAAATATGGATATAGTACCAGAAATTACAAGACAAAGTATTACTAACCTTGTCAAAAACGATAAAAGAGAAGATGGCAGGGAATTAACTGAATATAGGGATATTTCTATTGAAACTAATGTTATTTCTAAAGCTGAAGGTTCTGCTCGTGTAAAACTTGGTGGAACTCAAGTTATTGTAGGTATTAAACCACAACTTGGAAGCCCATTCCCAGACACTCCTGATTTAGGAGTATTAATGACCAACTGTGAAATGTTACCTATGGCTGATCCTAATTTCGAACCAGGACCACCTAGTGACGATTCTATTGAACTTGCACGTGTAGTCGACAGGGGTATTCGTGAAAGTGAATTGGTGGAATTGGACAAATTATGTGTTGAAGAAGGAAAACACGTTTGGATGCTGTTCATTGATTTACACATTATCGACAACTGTGGAAATCTCTTTGATGCATGTGAATTGGCTGTAATGGCTGCACTTAAATCCACTAAATTACCTGTTGCAACTATCGTTGATGAAGAAGTTGTACTTAGTGAAGATGAAACCTTTGACTTACCAATCAACAATGAGTTAGCTTTATGTACTTTTGTTAAAATTGGTGATAAAATGGTTATTGACCCAACATTAGATGAAGAAAGAGTTGCTAGCGCTCGTTTAAATGTTGGTGTTACAAAAGATGGTCACATCTGTTCCATGCAAAAAGGCGGAAAACAACCATTGGAAAAAGAAGATATTCTTTACTGTGTGCACACAGCTGTTGAAAAAGTAAAAGAGTTAATAGAACATCTTTAAATGTCCTCGGGACGATTAAGATTTCTAAATTCTTTTTTTTCTATTTTTTTATTATCAATTAAGACAAATTTTGTATTTATTTTTTCTATCAGTCCCTTTATGTGCAATACATCATTTTTCACTAATTTTTCTATTTCAGGGATAATGTCCTTATTGTAGATTGAGTGCAACGGCTCTGATGTCTTTAGTTTATTTTCATCATCGTGGTAAGGGACAATTGCCTGATAGCATTCGTCAATTTCTGAAAAAATAGTTTGTATATAATTTTTGGAAACGTAAGGGCTGTCGCATGGCAATACTAATGCATATTTGCCTTTTATGTTTGAAAGTCCGGTCATGATTCCTGGCATCGGGCCTTTGTTTTTAATCCTATCTTCGCAAAATATGATGGGATACTCATATTCCTGAGGATCGATAAATTCGCTATATTTCGCTATTCTTGTTTTGTCATTTAAAACAATTACAGCTTCATCTATTTGATGGTTTAAAGTAGAAAGAATATGTTTAATCATAGGTTTATCCTGAATAATCATAGAACCTTTGTCTCTACCCATTCTTCTACTTTGCCCTCCACATAAAATAATGCAAGATTTAATATTTTCACGGTTTTTGCTGTCATTACTCATATTAAATCTCCTCCAAATCTATTCTTTTACGTAAACATCCGCATCTTCATCAAATGGATTGGTACGTATTATCAATGCAATCATATAAGGGTGGTGTTTGTACAGGTATTTTAGGTAGTAGACCCATTCGTGAACCAGTTTGTTGTATACCCTTTGCATATCTCCGTTCAGGTGTCCAAAGTCAGCATCATTGACCAATGCCAAATCTGACCTGTGCTCCAATTCTTCATCTAAGTGAAGGATTGCATTTATCAATCCGGTAAATTCCTCTTTTTCAAGCAAGTTAGGATTGTTTATCAGGTTAATGATAAATTCTCTTTTGTCAACAAGCAAGGTCCTTAAGTTTTCCAAAAATTCTTCCCTGTCCTCTTTAGAAATGTCTGCACTAAAGTCAATATTTGCATCTTTGAGTTCTGCAAGTTTGTTGTCGAAGTCATTTTCAGTCCAGTTTTTGATTGATTTCAAGTTTTCAGTGCTTGCTTTATATTTGTTAACTGTGCTTAATTGGTTAATCAATTCATTTCCAACTTCAGAAAAGAAAGTGCTCATGAGCATATCCAGTTTTTCAAGCATGGCCTCTTTTTCTTTTCTTTCGATTATCTCATCAAGCAAGAATGCCACAACAAGAATGTCCACAGGTATGAAACCTAAATGTGTCCAAATGTAGGAAATAATATGTTCACCATCACCTAACACAAGGTAGTTTGATCCATATATTATAATAATTAAAATAACCATCAATATGGAAAATTTAATTTTCCAACGTTTATGTTCATCCATTTTTAATCTCCAGTATTTTCATCTTTTTTTAGCGGTTATAATGGCAATTGGGTTTTCACTAATCATCAAAACGCCACGATCAAGAACCCTTCCGTTTGAAACGTTAACTTCCATAAGCTTTGGATTGTATCCTAGATCCTTAAGCTTATTGATGGCTTCAACTTTTGTGTCAACAAGAATTGCAGTAATTATAATCCTGCCTTTTGAATTTAGTTTTTCGTGAACAATGTCCAAGATATTTTCAAGTTGCCTGCCACTGCCCCCAACAATGGCAATATCAATGTCGTCAATATCTTTTAGGGCATTTGCTCCGTCATCATTGATTAATGTGACATTGTCTCCAAGACCAAATTTTTCAAGGTTTTTGGAGGTTACCTCGATAGCTTCAGGGTTTGTGTCAATGGAAATCACTTCGCGTGCGCGCTGTGAGAATTCACAGGTAATTCCTCCGGTTCCACAACCGCAGTCAACAACTTTATCCTCGCAGGTCACTCCTGATTTGTACAAAATTATTGCTCTAATGGCTTCCTTTGTAGGTCCGGGTACGTCACAGGATTTGATAAAATCCTTATCTTCTAACATTTACTCCCACCTTTTAAATAAGTTATTTTCAATTTTGAGGGAATCTAATATTTTCCCGACAATGAAATTGATTTGGTCATCAACGCTGTCATGTGTTGAGTAAAAGCCAGGCATTGCCGGTAAAATTATAGCCCCTTCTTGTGATAATGTTAGCATGTTCTGTATATGAACGCTTCTAAGCGGAGTTTCGCGTGGAACAATAACTGTAGGCCTTCTCTCTTTCAAGCTTACATCCGCCACTCGGGTTATTGTATTTGCGCCGTATCCGTTAGCTATTGATGACAATGTTTTCATTGAACATGGCACAATAGCAAGTGCATCCGCCTTAAATGATCCGCTATTTATTGAAGCGGTCAAGTCATTGAAGTCGTAATATGTGTCTGCAATCTTGATTACGTCCTCTACTTTGTAATCGGTTTCTGATTCAATGACTATTTTTGCAGCATCACTTATTACTAATGAATTTTCAATATTCAATTCTTTTAAAGCTTCGAGGAGTCTTATTCCATATATTACTCCGCTTGCTCCTGTAATTGCAACAACTATCATATTATCTCCTAGAATAATTTAATTTGGTCATAGTGAATTCCGTGGAATTTTTCACGGTCGATTTCAGGTAAGTCTAAATAATTTTCCAGTTTGAACTTCTCAAACTTGACTTTTTCCTCTTCCTTGACATATACGCTGATATCAGGAATGTTGAATCTTGCCTTACTGAGAGCTCCGATGATATTTGAGATTTCAGTTAACGGGTATAGTTTGCCATCTACACTTACCTGGGTTTTCATCTCATCAAAACGAGGATACTCTGCAATGTTTATGAACACATAATCCTTGTCCAAACCATAATCTTCGGCAATTTCCTCTTCAGCTTTTCTAAGGGTTTTCTGTTCGATTTTATACATCTTTTCAGGATTCTTGAAATTATCCAATCTGATGGTTTTGACCCTTTTCATGATGCGCCTTTCATCGAGTCTGGACATGATGTCATTTGCGAACTTGTTTTCGCAGTGCCTGAATATTCCTATTATGTCTGAATCATCGTACTTGTAGATATCATTCTCATTGATTATGTCCTCATCAATCACCTTTTTAAGGGCTCTTCTAAACATTGAATTGACGATTCTTGTGGTGTGGTGCTGATAAACGCTTGGGTACATGAAATATCTTGAAACAAGAGCTCCTTCAGCAGCTTGAACTCCCTTGATGTCCAGTGTCAATCCATCATTTAATCTTAAGTTTGAGATAATCCTTTCGTAATCGATTATTCCGTAAGCCACACCTGTATTGTGTGAGTCCCTTAAAAGATAATCCATTCTGTCGACATCGAGTTCTCCGGAAACGATTGGTCCAAGATGACCTTTTCCATTGACAATATCTACAATCTCATTAACATCAAATTTCTCTTCAAGCAAATCGCACATTGATGTTTTTGTGACTACATATTTGGTTAGCTCCTCATGGGGAACGGACAATACTCCTTCGGACACATGTGAAAAGGGGCCGTGGCCTATATCATGCAATAGTGCTGAGGCTCTAATCAACTCTATTTCATCATTGATCAATCCAAGTTCGTGAGATAGCTTGGATCCAAGATTCATGGTCCCGATTGAGTGTTCAAATCTGGTGTGTGTCGCTCCAGGATATATCAAGCTTATCAAACCTAGCTGCTTTATTCTTCTTAAGCGCTGGAATTGTGGCATGTCCATAATTCTTACTTCAAAATCGTTCAAGTTAATATCACCGTACACACTGTCTCTGATAAATTTTTTCTTTTCGCTCATTTTATCAGTCCTCATATTCAATGTCCGTGTCATTCCATCCGTAGTCCTCATCGTCCCAGTCGTCAATAGTGGTATTTATATCATAATCTGTTGTATTGTTTGTTGTTGTGTTATTGGTATAGTTGGTTTCAACTTTCGGAATGATAGTTGGAACCTTATTAATGTAGTTAGGTTCAAATGAATCATTCTTGATTGGAATAATTTTATATGAATCTGTATCTTCATTAATTGTTAGACTAGCAAAAGCACTGCTTACGCCGAATGCAACAAGTGCAATGATTAAAAATACTATTAAATTTGCTTTAACTGAGTCTTTCATAATAACACTTTTTTATTTTTATTAAAAATTTAAACTATACTATTATTATTTTTCTTAAAAGCTAATATTTAATATTTTCTTAAAAAATAGGCTTTTAAGTAATTTTATATTTATTTTTTTAGTATTTTTATGGTTCTGTATATCATTTTTGTAATTTCAATTAAGTTTGTTTAAGCTTTTTTCAAATTGTTACTTTTTGTACATGTATTTTAATTTTTACATAAAGTTTATATATTATGATGTTTAATTATCATATATCGGAAAGATACTTCCGACAGTTATCTTCCGATTAAATAAATTTTTGATAAATAATTGAAAATTAAGAGATAAGATATAATGGTTGTTTTTAGTGCTGGTGATACTGCATGGGTTCTTATTTGCAGTCTTTTAGTATTGCTGATGAGTATTCCTGCAGTAGCATTTTTCTATGGTGGACTAAGTAAACGTAAGAATGTTTTAAACACAATTTTTTTAACTTTTATAGCATTTTCAATTGTAAGCGTATTGTGGGTGATATTCGGTTACCAGTTTGCATTTGGAAATGATGTCAGCGGTTTGATAGGATCTCCTACTAATTTCTTCTTGCAGGGAATTGGTCTTGATGATTTGACAGGTTCTATTCCAACTTTATTATTTGTAATGTTTCAATGTGCATTTGCAGGCTTAACTGTGGCTTTGGTTTCAGGTGCACTTGTAGGAAGGATGAAAACAAAAGCTTGGGTCCTTTTTGTTCTAATCTGGGCTTGCTTAGTATACGTCCCAATTGCCCATTGGGTATGGGG
>CAMNJW010000030.1 GCA_946541845.1 uncultured Methanobrevibacter sp. | reverse complement strand
AAAATATAATTAGTGCTCTTGAAGATCAACTTGCATCTGCCAATGCGGATTTATCACAAAAAGAATCTTCTTTCAATGAGGAGATTCACTCTCTTGAAAACCAGCTCGAATCTGCTAATGCGGATTTCTCTCAAAGAGAAATTTCTCTTAACAGTAAGGTAATCTCCTTTGAAAATAAACTAAAAAGAAAACAGGATGAATTCAACTCATTATCATCAAATATCAAACAAAAAGACAATCAACTTCAAATAAAACAACAGGAACTTGAAGATGTGGAGGCTAAATTGGATAACTTGCAGCATAGTTATAATAGGCAATTATCCAAACTTGATTCCAATAAATACTGCATCAGTTGCTTTAAGGATGAAATTTCAAATAATCATCAGGAAATTCAATATCTAAAAAATAACACAATGCTCAGAAAGATCTTAAGCCCTGCAGCATATTTGTATTTGATTTTAAAGTCCTCTCCTAAGGAATGGTCATTAAACATCAATCTATATAAGGCGCTTAAGGACAGCAAATGCTTTGACATTGGATTTTATTTAAATAAAAACCAAGATTTGATTGACAGTAAATGGTGTAAATATTTTTCACCAGAATTGCACTATGTATGTAAAGGTTTTAGGGAAGATAGACTGTTTAATAAGAAATATTTCAATACCAACTCGAAAAAAGAGTTATTGGATTATTTATTGACTTGTGATAAGTAATAATATTTATAATTATCATATAACATATTTTATACATATTATAAACATCTTGAAATATTTCGTATTAGAATGTATGTAAGGTGAAATTTTGATTTCAGTTATAATTCCTGCCTATAATGTTGAAGATTATATTCATGTTTGCTTAAACAGTGTTTTAAGCCAAACTTATCAGGATTTTGAGATTATCTGCATTGATGATTGTTCAACAGATTCCACTGCAGAAATCTTAGAGTATTTTGCTCATAAGGATTCCAGAATCAGAGTTCTCAAAAACGATTCAAATAGAGGTCCAGGATATTCAAGAAACAGGGGATTGGATGAAGCTAAAGGCAAATATATCTCATTCCTTGACGGTGATGATTGGTTAAGTCCAAAATCTTTTGAACTATTGATTGAAAAAGCAGAAAAGGACAATCTTGATGTTTTAATGTTTAAAAATGTCGTATATTACGAAGAGCCTCGTGAATTTGGAAGGGAAGAATATTATGACATGAAATTCATGAACAAGTTTGAAAATAAGGTTTTTAATCATTGGGATTTGGATAAAACAAAATTGTTTGTAATGTCTAATGCTCCATGGAATAAATTCTACTTGAGGTCATTTTTGGATGAAAACAAAATTCGTTTTCCAAATGAAAACTTGATTCATGAAGACAATCCTTTCTTTTATAAGGTCATAACCTCTGCAAAGAGGGTTTCCATAATTGACAAGTATCTTCACAACAGGAGACGAAGGCCGGATTCAATCATGACATTGAATAATGAAAGGCTGTTTGACAATATTGATGTCATGTACAAGGTTTTGGATGTCTTTTTTGAGGATAAAAAATTGTATGAGTATTATAAAAAAGAGGTATTGACCTACATTTTCACCTCAGTATTCAGAGGTAAA
The DNA here is from genome assembly GCA_946541845.1 of uncultured Methanobrevibacter sp. GTDB lineage: Archaea > Methanobacteriota > Methanobacteria > Methanobacteriales > Methanobacteriaceae > Methanocatella. The sequence goes on along the minus strand of CAMNJW010000030.1, from coordinate 14,440 downwards.
TATAATCAGATTGAAAAAAGGTTAAAGGATAAATTCTATAATGCTGTCCAGGATTCCTTTAAGGTTTATATCGAAAAGTATGGAATTTATGAGGACATTAAGGAAAATGTTGATGAAGGCGTATTGGAGTTCTTCAAATTCGATGACATTGCAGGAGAGTTGATTGGTGATAAATCCTAAAATTTCGGTTATTGTTCAAGCACACAATAACAATCACATAATTGATGCTTTTGATTCATTGCTTAATCAAAGCATTGGATTTGACAATCTGGAAGTCATATTTGTGGATGTTGAGTCCGATGATTTGATTTTGGGATATGCAGACAAGTATGATAATGTCAGTTTAATTGTTTTGGAGAATAGCTATAATTCTCACGCCAAACTACTAACGGAGGCAATCAAAAATGCTTCTGCAGATTATGTGATGTTTTTGAATCATTGTGATGTTCTTTTTAAAGATGCATGCGAGATTATTTATAGTGAAATAACCGATGGCGAGGCTGATTTTGCAAGTGGAGTTCATGTCAGTGAGGGTGTAAATGTTCCCAACGAATCATATGATGATAAATGTCTTTATGCAGTTGAGGACTGCGAATTATGTTCCAAAATCTTCAACAGGAATTTCATAATCGATAATATTGAATTTCCAAAAACTGATGACATTAAAAATTCACTTTTCCTTTTCAATTGTTTTTTAAATGCAGAAAGCATCAAATTTATCGATAAACCCATTTCCCAATCTTTAAAAGAGGAATCGATTGACTTTTCCAAAGATGCGCTTATGAAAACAGTCGACATCTATTTTAAGATGTATTATTCAAGCATTCAAAATAATATGTCCGATGAGTTTAAACGGTTTTTGATTTCAAGCAAACTGAATTATCTTGTTAAGGAGTGCATATTGAAATGTAACTTGCCGGTAAGCGAAATGATGGAAGTGCTGATTCATTCAATGCCTCTGTTCAAGACCTCCTTAGATTATCGCATTGATTTCAATGAAGATATTGGGCAGCTAGCTAAGCATATTGCCGAGCGAGATTTTGAAAATGCATTGAGAAAAATTTACGGTGAAAACATTCCAAAACAGAGAAACATCAAGGTTGCCGCTATTTTGGATAAGTTTTCTCATGATTCATTTAAATATGAGTTTGAGTTGATTGATGTCATTCCGGATTCATGGGTTGACCAGTTCGAAACAGAAAAACCAGATTTGTTCTTTTGTGAATCCGCATATCATGGTGTTGTGATTGAGGGGGATGTCGGCGTTTGGAACAATAAGGTTTTTAAAAACAACGATATTTTAAGGGAAATCATAAAGTATTGCAATGAAAGGAATATTCCAACAGTCTTTTGGAATAAGGAGGATCCGATTTCATTCAATGATGCATTCAACTTCACTGATATATCCATGAATTTTGATTATATCTTTACAAGCTGTGAAGAGTGCATTCCGCTGTATAATGAATTGGGTCATGGCAAAACAGATTCTTTAATGTTTGCTGCACAGCCAAGATTGTTCAACCCTATAGAACATAAACCAAGGCTTGAAGATGTCGCTGTTTTTGCAGGCTCATGGTATGAGAAGTTTCCTGAGCGCTGCAGGGTGATGGAAAGCATATTCGATAAGATTTTAGATTCCAATATTGATTTGAAAATCTATGACAGGTTCAGCAACAAGGATTGGGATGCAATGAAATATCCTGAAAAGTATCTGAAATTTGTTAACGATGGTTTGGATTACTCCCAAATTCCTGAGGCGTATAAGGAATCTGAATTTGGATTGAATTTCAATACCGTGACAAAGTCAAACACCATGTTTGCACGAAGGGTTTTCGAGCTCATGGCATCAAACACTCTTGTGTTGTCAAATTATTCAAAAGGAGTATATAGATTATTCAAAAATAATGTATTCTATTTGGACAGGCAGGATATGGATTTAAGCAGAAATCTGAATTTGATTAAAGAGGAAAATCTATATGATGTCCTGGAAAATCACACATATTCAAACAGGTTCAGAAAAATCCTCGACACTATTGACTTCAGATATGTTCCGGAATTGAGACACATTGTACTGTTTTATGAGCTGAACGATTTAAATGATTTAATCCACATTCAGAATCATTTCCTATCCATTGACTATCCATTTAAACATTTAAAAATAGTCACTGATGAGAATTATAGCTATTTGTCAGGCTCCATTCAAAAATCAGATTTGAGTGAAATTGATTTCGATGACAATTATTACTTCTGTTTTGCAGATTTGAATCTCAATGCTGATTTTATCAAAAAGGCAGTCCTTTCTTATGAATATATTGAAGATGATGTTGGAATTAAGGAAAATGCTGAAAGCAGATATTCGTATTCTAAGACAAAAGAGTTTAAGAACGTGATTTTCAACAGTTCTAATTATATGAATGTCATTTCTGATGATTTCGATGATTTGAGTGTATTTTATGTTTAAATTGTGGATAATGTTCATTTTTTCTTTTAAAAGCTATTATTTGGATTAAATATTTATCAAATTATATTGAATTGTAAATGCCTTGTAAAATCCCTTATTTTTTTAAAGAGCTACATTTAATTTAGATAACTTTAATAATAATGATTAAAAGATATTAAAGTGTATTTTATTTTATTACTTGGGGTGTTCAGTATTCAAAAGAGTGATAACAATAATGAATTGGAAAAGGATGAAATATTCAAATCTGAAATGCTGGCCGGATTTTCACACTATATCAATGATATATTCAATGAAGTTCTAGAGGAGAATCTCTCATTAAAGGATTTTATAAGGACTAAGACATTGTTTGTTAAGGTGTGGGACACTATTCGTATTGATATAAGAAATCAGGGGAATGCATCCAATTCAATTAGGGTTCTCAATGCTGATGACAATTTGGATATAATCTCTCCTAATTGGCTGAATGATGCAAACGGCAATGGCTTTAAACTAACCACCCAACTTAATAAGATTAAATTTACATTTAAATGCATTGGCGACGGTGAAATAAACATAAAGTTTCGAGGTTCCGATTTCAGGCATTTTTTAGATTATGACAACAGGATTCCAATCAAGATTGCTTATGAAAAAATTAAAGTTAACAAAGAAATGATTCTTGAGGACAAGAGATTGCTATGGCATGACAATGCAGTCGGATATTCCAAGAAGTGCTATGATGGCGAGCTAATCACAGTTGAAGTGGAGGCAAGCAAGATTTATGATTATTTCCCGAATTTGATGAATTTATGTGAAGACATTAAGAATGACGGATTAATAATTAATTCTGTAAGCAATCTTAAAAGATTCATTTCAGACAGGTCTAGTGGCCTTGATGAACAGTTTGATGACCTGTTTATGGAGAACTATTATCTCACTAAAAGATATGATAAGTTAAATCAGGAGATGGGTCTTTTTGATGAAAATAAAATTTTAAACAATCTTGATACTGATTTATTGAAGAATGGACAGTTCAAAAACTTGCAGATGTATTTTGAGGGTCGTGTGGACATCGTTAATTTCGGTGATGAAACCGATATTGAACTGGTATACAGCTCAGGTGTGGATAATCTCCGTATTCCTAAATGGATTGTCGGAGGAAATGGAATAGTTGTCGAAAGCATAAAAGGATCATTGGATTTAATCATCCGATGCATCGGGGACGGCGAAGCAAAATTCACATTTAGAGGTAAGGACGTTAAGGATAGTGAAGGCAACAGATTCCTCGTTTACATCGACTTTACAAATATTCTCATTGATGATAAGCCCATTATTGAGGAGCGCAGGCTGGTTTCCCATAATGATTCCATAGTCCATGTTTGTGATGTCAAGGACGGCCAGTTCATGTCTGTTCATATGGAATGGGAGCCGTTCAGCAAGAAAAGTTCTGTCAATTGATATTGTTATCCAGTCACGACATGAATTTATGGTAACATAATATTAATCATCATTATTTGAACAAATTTCAATAAAATATGATTATTGATTAAAACATATAATTTTTAATTTAGATAATCATCTGTCTTTTATTTCATATTTACAATACATTTAAATAATCCTTTTAATAAACTATTGTTAAATAAGATATGTTTTAATAAATGTAATATTATTATTTATTATAACCGGCTTAAAATATGCCAAAATGGTGTTATGATGAATCCACTAGTATCGATTATTGTTCCAGTTTATAACGTTGAAAAATATTTAGAGGACTGCTTAAACAGTTTAATCAATCAGACATTGGACAATATCGAAATAATATGCGTTAATGATGGATCTACAGACAATTCATTGGAAATATTGGAAAATTACGCCAAAAAAGACGATAGGATTAAAGTATATTCAAAGGAAAATACCGGTTTGGGAGCTACACGTAACTATGCAATCGACCGTGCCCAAGGGGAATATATTCTATTTGTCGACTCCGATGACTGGGTGGATTTGGACACTGCAAAGGTTTTATATGAAAAAGCAAAATCCCAGGATTTGGACTTGCTGTTCTATCTGGTTAAAAACTATGATGAAAGCAGTGACAGGTTCTATGAAGAAGATTATTATAATATGGACTGTTTATCTGAAGATTTTGAGAATAAGGTTTTTACTCACAAGGATATTAAGAAAGATGTGTTTGCATTGGCTGTTGTTGCATACAACAAGTTCTGTAGACGTAATTTACTTGATACATATCACATTCGTTTTTCTGAAAATATCTTTTTTGAGGATAATGCATTTCACTATGAGGCATTATTGGCTGCAAAGAGGATGTCCATCATAAGAAGACATTTTACATTAAGGAGAAGGCGTGATGATTCAATCACTGCTGCATTGGATGACAAGTTCTTTGATGTGATTCCTGTAAGTAATCTAATATTCGATGCTTTCAAGAAATATAATCAGTTTGACTTTTATTTAAAGCAGATTGTAGATTACAAATTAAGTTATCTCATCATGTGGTATGACCGGATGGATGAGCAATACAAGGCTGAATTCTGGAGGATTATGCATGATGACTTCTGCAGGATAGCAGAGGATACTGAGTTGCATAACAAGTTCCTAAACAATCTTAGGGAAGACCGCAAAAACTTTTATGTAAACACTATTGAATCCACAAATTATGAGGAATTGGATTTCTATAATTTGAGAGCTAATTTCGAGATTAGAAAGAGAAATGAATTAAATAGAATCAAAAAAGAGAATAAAAAGTTAAATTCCAGATCCAACTATCTCAAATCATTAGAAAAGGATGTGATGTCCAAAAGTGCAAGGCTTATTGCAGATAACAATAGGATTCATGAAAAAAACAGGATAGTTGAATTGAAGCATGATAATCTTGAGAAGTATTTTGCAAGAAAGGAATCCTATTTGAATGCCCGTGAGAAGCAATTGATGGAAAAGCAGGCCGAATTTGAAAAATCAATTTTAAATAAAAATTATGGCATTGATGAAAAACAGAGTAAGTTTGAAGAGCTATTGGATCAAAAGGAATCCAATTTGGATGTCCGTGAGAAGGAATTGGCGGAAAAGCAGGCCGAACTTGAAAAATCATTATTAAAAAGAGAACAAGAGTTGAAAGACAAGGAACTGGAGCTTGCCAATATGCAGGCCAAGTTTGAAAAAGAGTTTTCTCGAAAAAACGACTTATTAAAGTTAAGGGAAATGGAGCTATTGGAACAGGCTGACGATTTGAAGTCCAATCGTAAAATAAGACCAAAAATTTCCATTATCCTATCATTTTTCAATTCAGATAATTTAGAGCAATGCCTGGGCAGTGTTGCAAACCAGACATTAAGGAATATTGAGGTATTGTGCATTGGCAATGGATTAACCGACGGCGCATTGAATATCCTGGATAAGTATGCCAAAAAAGATTCCAGATTTAAGATCATACCTAAAAGCAATGGCAGCAACATGTCCTATTTGAATGATGTGTCTGGTGATTTTGTCCTATTTTTAGATTCTAACGAATGGTTGGAATTGGATGCATGTGAAACCATGTACATGGATGCAAAATTAAATAATCTTGATATTTTACTTTCAAAAAAAGAGGATAAGTCTGCTATTGATTTTAAAGGCTTTGAAGATATGCAAGACAGTGAAATTTTCAGTCCTGATGATTTGGAAGGAAACATATTCGAAATCCCTGTTTCTTCCTATCAGGTGTTATATGATTCTAATTTGTTAAAAAAGATGGATTTTAATGAGTTAGCGTTTAATGATTATCTTTTCTTTTGGGATGCAGTTCTATCATCAAATCGCATTTCCCTAACTGAAGAAAATTTATGTTTTAACAGGAGTTTTAATAAAGATTTAGGTCACACAAACTCAAATGTTATTTCATTTACTAATTCCCTATTTAACATTTTCAAAAAACATAACCTCCAATCTTTATTTGAGAAATATTTGGCTAATTATAAGGTTCAATGCATTCAGCATGAATTTGAATGCATGGACGACAGCAGCAAACGAGAATTTTGGAAAGAGATGAAAAAGGATTATCTCAATATCGAGCAGAATAATGAACTGCATGAAATGTTCATGGAAAACCTGACTGAGAGCAATAGGGATTCCTTCATTCATGTTATACAGTCCAGGAGTTCTGATGAGCTCGAATATCTTGAAAGATTTGGCGCTAATTATTAAGTGATATTATGGGTATTTTTGAAAGGTTTCAGGATGATTTAAAATTAAAGGAAGAGTTGGACAATGAAGTCAAGGAGTTGTACATCACCTCCAAATTCCCTCCATTGAATGACGTCAGCGGAATTGTTTTTTCAAAAAGAATCATGGTTGAAAACAGAAAAGTCGATGTTTTATGTTCAGATTTGGAAGGGGATAAAGATAATGACTTCAATGCATTAATTGATAATTTCATAGAAGACAAGCTCCTTGTCGATGGAGATTATGTGCCCAATTCCGTTCCCGGCATTAATTATTTCAGGAAAGAAGGAATGGATTTAATAAATGAATTGGGTAAGAAATACGAAAGGGTCATAAGCAGAACATGGGCTCTTGAATCACATTTCCTGGCATTGGACTATAAGCTTGAAAATCCTGATGTCACATGGGTGGCTGAGTTTTCAGATCCGTTGCGTGTGGACATGGAAAATAAGTTTAGGGATAATCATCCATTCGAAGCCGAGGAAGAATATTTCTCCAAGCTAAATGACCTGTTATCAGACATTAATAAAGAGACATTCGGTGGAGATACTGATAAATATTTCCCTGAAATCCATTCAGGCGATGAACTGTATTTCCTGGTTGAATACTTGCCTTTCCTATTTGCCGATGTCATCAGATTCACAAATTATAATCAGAGGGAAATAATGCTCAATTCCTTCCCGGTCGATATCAAGGAATTTGTTTTTGCCAAATCTGAAGTTTCTGTTCACCCTACCATGGATAAGGAATTTTACTTCCTGAAAAGTGCCAATTATGAGATGGATGCAAATTATCTCAACATGGCATACTTTGGAACCTATGTCGGAAAAAGACATTTAGAGTACCTTTTCAAGTCATTTGAGGAACTGACTCCTGAAGTCAGAAGCAAAATCAAACTGCATCTATTTGTCCCGAACCCTGAAAACCTTAATATGAATTTGGCAGGCTTGGATGTGCTTGACAATATTGAAATAGGCAATAAGTTGCCGTTTCTGCAGTTTCTGAACTTGACAACAAAAATGGACGTTTTAATCGTTAATGATACATTAACTGAAGGCACATTTGACATCAACCCGTTCCTGCCTTCAAAGGTGTCTGACTATTTGGGATCAGGCAGTGACATATGGTATGTCTGCGAAAAAGGAAGCTCAATGGATTCCAACGAGGCAAAGTATAAATCCTACATTGATGACTATGATTCCTCAAGGGATGCACTTGGTAAAATAGTGCACGATAAGTTGAATGTGGATGAGGTATTCGATAGGCTTCTCGGTCCCGAGTACTATCAGGACAGATTGACCAATCTGAATAATGCGCTTCACCAGCTCTACGGTCAAAGACTGTACTGGCATTCCCAATCAGGTTTATTGAGGAAAAACTTCAATCAGTTATCCAAGGATTTTGATGTTAAAACTGTTGAGCTGGATGAGTTGACTGATAAATATGAAGTGTTGTTGGCCGATTTTGAAAGCAAATCCGAAAAACTTGATGCAGTAACTGAAGACTGTGATTCTTTGATTGAGGAAGTTCAGCTGAAGGATGATTCAATCAATTCCCTGAAAGAGGATATTGACCTTAAGGAAAAATCCATAGATTCTTTAAGTGAGGAATGCAATTCCCTGAAAGAGTCTGTTCGCAGTAAGGACAAATCAATTGTGGAATTGTCAGACAAACTGGAAGCAATTCAAAATAATATTAAGGAATTGGAAAATCAGCTGGATTCAGTCACTTCCCAAAGGGACGATTTGGCTGAAGAGTATGAGGAGCTGCATAGGATAACCAGGAATTCATTTGACCTTCTGGAAACCAAGGAAAAAATAATCGATGAAAAAAATAAGGAATTGGATTACTATAAATCAAACAAATCTTCATTTGGAAATAGTTCATCTCCTTTAAGTCGAATTTATCTGTTCTTTTCATCATCAGGCGATGAAAGGGAATTGAATAGGAATCTTTATGAATGTTTGAAAAAAGGGGACTGGTTTGATGCAGAATATTACATTAGTGAAAACAAGGACTTGTCAAACCTTAAATGGAACAGAATTTTGTCTCCAGAGCTGCATTACGTATGCTTCGGCTTTGATGAGAATCGCCAACCTAACAGGAATGCCATTGTGACATGTTCTAAAAGGGAACTGCTGAAAAAATTAACAAATGATGAAGACATTTAATCTTCATTTAATTCCTGTTCACTTTAATAATATGGGATTTAAACTCTGTTTATTATTTTTTCCATAGTTTAATAAATTATCTGGTGATTTAAGGAAGTATTATTGATTTTACGATATTTGTTTATATATTATGTATATCTTATAATAGTATAGGAGGATATTTGACTTGAAGTTTAATTTTGCAGTTGTTATGCCTGCATATAATTCTGGAAAATATATTTCAAAGGCATTGGATTCCCTGATTAATCAAAGTTTTGACTTTGAAAAGAATATCCAGGTCGTTATAGTTAATGATGCAAGTACAGACAACACTCTCGAAATTGCAGAGAGATATCAAAGAAAATATCCTAAAAACATAATTGTTTTAAATAATGAAACTAACAGAGGTCCCGCTTATGCAAGAAATGTGGGCTTGGATCATGTCAATGCGGAATTTGTAAACTTCTTGGACAGTGATGACTATATCTCAAGACATGCTTTTAAAAAGGCATATATATTTCTAAAGAAAAATCCTGAAGTTGACATTGTCTCAATTCCAATCTATTTTTTCGGTGTCAGAAAAGGACCTCATAATTTGAATTATAAGTTTAAAAAGACTCAGGTCATTGACTTGAATGAAAATCCGGACCACATTCAGCTATCCGGACCTTCCAGCTTTTTTAGATTTGACAAACTTAAGGATTACAGATTCAATGAAAACCTAAGGGTCTCTGAAGATCCTCTTTTAATCAATCAAATGCTTTTGGACAATCCGAAAATCGGATTTTTGCATGGCGTCAAATACCATTATAGAAAAAACACACTTGAAAATTCCTTGATTGCAACTTCAACTCATTTCAAGTCATATTTTACCACAAGAGTCGATGAATACTTTATCAATCTTTTAAATTACACATTAAATAAGTATGGACATGTTCCAAGGTTCATCCAGCATCTTCTGATGTATGACCTCCAGTGGATTGTTGAAATAAGGTTCATAAATCAATTGCTTAATAGGGATGAAATCAATGAGCTATATGATAAGATATATTTCATTCTGAGCCACATTGATAAGGAGGTCATTTACAGTCAGCTTTCCATATCCGATGAGCTAAAACATCACTTGGCTATTTTAAAGGACCACGGTACCAGTTATAGATTGTATAAGGATAATTTTCAACATGATTCAGACCTGAACACGGTTTATCTGGACAATTTTGAGTTCTTAAATGAAGGCCAGATCTTTATTTCAGGCATATTGACCAATTTCATAAAGGATGAGGAGATTTATGCAACCGTAAACGGCCATGATTTTGAAACATCTAAGGTTGACTATCCTCAAAGGGACAATTATTCTTTAAATTTTAATTATGCATATAACCATTGCTTTGAAGTGCTGTTGCCTGCAGCGAATGACATCAAGATATCATTTAAGACAGGCAGACGAGACCTTTCCATTGATTATAATCATACTTCAAGGCTCAGCAGGACTTCAAAATATAGGATGGGTAAGGATTATCTTGCAATAGATCGTGGAAACTATATTGAAATCACTGAAAAAACCATATCCAAAGGAATTAAGTTGGAACGCGAAGTTTTCGCCATGATTTTAAGAGAAAAAAAGCAGGGTTGGCGTACTGGCATAATTTTAAGGATGGCTTACTTTTTGACTTATTTCTTCTTTAGGAACAGGCACATATGGGTTTTCATGGATTTGCCGAATGTTGCAGGAGATAACGGATTTTTCCTGTTTAAGAAGGCTGTCGAGTCAGATAAGCTTAAAAACATTAAGAAGTATTTTGTATTTTCAAAATCTCCTAACCTTTCTGCTAATTTACCTGAAATGGAGAAGTTATATGTTGCAAGCTCTAGGAAGGATAAAATTAAAAAGTTGTTGGGTTGGGAAGGCTCAAATGATGAATATGATAAAATCAAGAAAATAGGCAATGTTCTTCCAAGCAGATCATTGAAGCACAGGCTTTATCTATTGTTTGCAGAGTATGTAATCACATCTCACCCTGACAACATGGTCATTTATCCGTTTTGGGGTAATTACCCTCACCTTTCAGGTCTTGCAAGGTCAAAGACAATATTTCTGCAGCATGGTGTTACAAAGGACGATATTTCATATTGGCTTAATAAATTTGATAAGAGAATATTTTTGATTGTCACAGTGTCTGAAAAAGAAAAGGATTCTTTTTTAAGAAGTAATTATGGTTATCGGGAAGAATCAATTCAGGTTCTTGGTTTTCCAAGGTTTGATTTTCTGGAGCAGCTTGAGGACAGAAAGCAAATTGTTTTCATGCCGTCCTGGAGAAGGCAGTATAATCAGCTTGAGGATGACGAATTCATAAAAACCAATTACTTTAAGGGAATCAATGAGGTTTTAAACGACCGTGAATTGCTTGAATTTATAAAATCCAATGGATATAAGTTCATTTTTAAGCCTCACAGGAACATTTTAAAATTCGCCCATCTCTTTGACATTCCGGCTGATGTCGAATTTGGTGATGACATTTCATATACGGATATCTTTAATCATGCTTCACTGATTGTCACTGACTACTCATCAGTTGCATTCGATTTCGCATACCTTGCCAAACCTTTAATTTACTATCATCATGACAAAGATTATCACTTTGATATAGATAAGTCATACTTTAAATATGAAACTATGGGGTTCGGCCCAGTTACTAGAACAAGCGACGAATTAAAACAGGAGATAATTCGTTTAATTGAAAATAAATGTATCATGGATGAAGAATATGTGCTGCGAGTCAATGGCTTCTTCAAGTATGTTGATGACAATAACTCCGAAAGAGTGATTGATGCAATCCTGGAATCTTATGATGAGTTTTATTATTAGTTTAAAGAATACTTTTTTATGTTTTCAAACACAAATTATATTTTAATTTTATTTAATGAGGATTTATTATGAATTTAACTGTTATTGGAACTGGATATGTTGGTCTTGTTACAGGGGCATGCTTTTCCAAAATGGGAAACAGGGTCTACTGTGTGGATATTGATGTCGATAAAATTGAAGGTCTCAAAAAGGGAATCTTGCCAATTTTTGAACCTCATTTAGGTACAATGGTAATCAATGGTCAGAAAAGTGGGGACTTGATTTTTACAACTGATATCAGGGAGGCGCTTGACGATTCAAGCATCATTTTCATCGCTGTCGGAACACCTATGGCTGAAGATGGAAGCGCAAACCTTGACTATATATTTTCAGCCGCCAGCGACATCGCCAACAACATCACAAAGGATTCGCTGGTGGTCATCAAGTCAACCGTTCCGATTGGCACCGGTTTCAAGGTAAAGGAACATATCGAAAAAATCCTTAAGGAAAAGGGGTCCGATGTAAGGATAGATATAGCTTCAAATCCGGAGTTTTTAAAGGAAGGAAAGGCAATCGAGGACTGCATGAGTCCGGATAGGGTAGTCATCGGAGCCGAAAAGGAAGAGGTTTTCCAGACTTTAAAGGAACTCTACTCTCCATTCGTAATCAATCATGACCGTTTTGTTCTAATGGATGTCAAATCCTCTGAAATGACCAAATATGTTGCAAACGCAATGCTTGCAACCAAGATATCCTTCATGAACGAGATTGCAAACATCTGTGAAGTCACCGGAGCGGATGTCCAAAAGGTTCGCCTGGGAATAGGATCAGATAAGAGAATTGGATATCACTTCATCTATGCAGGATGCGGATATGGGGGAAGCTGTTTCCCGAAAGATGTGCAGGCATTAATCAACACCGCTGAAAGCAACGGATATGAACCGGAAATACTGTCTCATGTGGAACTTGTCAATCAAAGGCAGAAGATGGTTCTGGTAAATAAGGTGACTAAAAGGTTCGGTGAGGACCTCTCAGGTCTCACATTTGCAATTTGGGGACTTGCATTCAAGCCCGGAACAGATGATGTAAGGGAAGCGACATCTCTTGTTGTTGTACGTGAACTCGTTAAGAGAGGAGCTAAAATCAGGGCATATGACTCACAGGCAATTGAAGAGTTTAAAAAGGCAATTGACGATAGGTGTCTGGAGTCCATCAAGTTCTATGACAACAGGTATGAGACAGTTCAGGGTGCGGATTCATTAATCTTAATCACAGAATGGAAGGAATTCAGAACACCTGACTGGATGTATCTAAAAGAAAAGCTAAATCAGAGCATTATCTTTGACGGAAGGAATATATATAATAAAAAAATCAGGGATTTAGGTTTTGAACTCTATCAAATTGGATGTTAATATTTTTATAGTTCAAATGCTAACTTTTAAACATGACACTGACTGACATCATGCTTAAAAGAAGAAGCACTCGCAGGTTCACAGATGAAAAGGTCACAAGGGACGAGCTTGAAAAGATATTGCAGGCTGCGCTTTTGGCTCCAACAAGTCGAAACAGGAAACCGTGCAATTTTATGGTTGTCGAGAGAAGAGAAACTTTGGAAGAACTTTCCCAATGCAAGGATCACGGTGCCGAACTGATTAAGGGTGCGGCGCTTGCCATAGTTGTTCTTGCAGACACAATGATTACGGACACATGGTCTGAGGATTCATCAATTGCGCTCACTTTCATGCATTTGATGGCAACCGAACTGGGACTTGGAAGCTGCTGGGTTCAGGTGCACATGAGGAAAAAGGACGGCGTGTATGCAGAGGAAGTCGTAAGGGATATCCTAAAGGTCGATTCACATTATAGGATTGCAGGAATTTTGGCAATAGGACACTCCGATGACATTCCGCAACCGCACACACTTGAAGACATCGATAAGAGTAAGATTCATTTTTTAGTATAACATGTCAAAAAGAAATTTGGTTGAAAATGTAGGGTGCATAAACGAGGAATTCATTGAGGAGTTTGTAAACGTTCCATCAGGCCTTCCCGTTCTGCTTTTGAATATTCTGGATGAAATCGATGAGGATGTGGAAATCCGAAGATTTCGAACTTATGATGCACATCCCGAATTTGAAAGGTTGGATGAACAGGAGATGGAAACTGTGTCCCAACTTTTAAAAGAGGGAAAAAGCGATGAGGCCCAGGAATTTCAAATCCAATATGCCCTTGATTTTTTAGAGGACTATCCGCAATTCAAGTGCATGGTGAACGGGGTCGAATCAAACATAAACAATGATTTCAGAATCATGGTAAATTCCATCAAGGAAGCGTTTTTCGGAGAGCTTGACTACTTTTAACCCTTGAATAGTTACAAAATATTTAAATATACTTTTCCATAGATTATAGATTAGATTACAATTAAGGAGATTTTAAGATGCACGTTAAAGATTTATTGGATGATTTGGATTTAAGACTTAAATTGCCACAGCACTGGTTTTCCACAGACATCAGCAACGATTTTGAAGATGCTGAGCTTGTTGAAAACGATGAAATCATAAAAATAAGAGTGGAAGGTGAAAAAAACACCAAGGTCATAGTCATCGATGTCAACGACGGAATGAGCGTTGTGACAGTGTTCCCTGACGGAAAGGTCATAGGAGTAAAATATCTGCAAAACAAGGACGACTTCGAATACATCGGTCATCCATCTGATTTATACTTTTAATTTCAAATTAAGTTACAAAATATTTAAATATACTTAAAATATATTTTTAATCACAAATGTAG
>CAMNJW010000029.1 GCA_946541845.1 uncultured Methanobrevibacter sp. | reverse complement strand
CATAAGTTTTTCCTTTTGCAATAATTTTGCCCTCATCCAAAATAATGAGCTCATCGCAAAACTGGAATGCCTCATCACGGTCATGAGTAACTAAAATGGAAAGACCGTCGAAATCTTCAAGGGAGTTTAGAAGTTCAATACGCAATTGTTCCTTTAAAAAAGTATCCATTGCACTGAATGGCTCATCCAATAATATCACATCAGGACTGTAAGCCAATATACGGGCCAAAGCAACTCTTTGCTGTTGTCCTCCAGATAATTGCCTAGGATATCTTTTCTCCAATCCATCCAAACGAAAACGTTTAATTATTTCTGAAACTGTATTCTCCCCACTGCTTTTGGACACTCCAATAGCTACGTTTTCTTCAACAGTCATGTTAGGAAATAGTGCATAATTCTGAAATAGATACCCCACATTTCTTTTTTGAGGTTTTAAATTTATTTTTTTAGAAGAATCAAAGTAAATTGTTTCATCATCAGCAGTTAAACTCACAAGACCAGTATCTGGATCCACAATGCCTGCAACAGATTTTAGGGTCATACTTTTACCGCAACCAGAAGGGCCTAAAATACCCAAACAACCTTTTTTCAATTCAAACTCAACATCCAAATCAAATTCTTTAAGTTTCTTTTGGATATTCACTTTCAACAATTTATTACTCATAATTCATCCTCAATTCAACATAAAACAATAAATTATATTTATATAATCAATATTTAAATTATTTCCATTGCTTTTCCTTACGTATGGAAACATAATCCATAATAAAAATAACTATAAACGATATGATAACAATGACAATTACATAATCAAAAGCAGAACCCATATTGCCCGCAGCTACTTCGGAATAAACTGCCATAGGCAGTGTTCTGGTTTGTCCAGCAATATTACCTGCAAGCATTGCTGTAGCACCAAATTCACCTAGTCCACGAGCATAAGCGAGAATTCCACCGCTGATAATTCCCGGCAACGCATTTGCAAATAAAATTTTCCAGAATATTTTCCACTCTGACATTCCCAATGTACGGCCGGCATCCAATAAGTTAGAGTCCACCTGCTCAAATGCACCTCGAGCAGAACGATACATTAAAGGAAAAGACATTACCACAGCAGCAATTACAGTCGCTGGCCATGAAAACGCAATTTTAACTGCAAAAAAGTCTATAAAGAAACTGCCGATTGGTCCTCTTACTCCGAAAATATACAATAAAAAGAAACCCACTACAGTAGGAGGCAATACAAGAGGCAGTGTAAAAATACCATCAAGGACAATCTTTATTGAATCATTTTTAAGTTTAATAATCCCCCAAGCAACAATCAAACCGACAAAAAATGTTATAAAAATAGATAAACTTGCAGTTTTCATTGAAATTAAAATTGGGGACCAGTCCATAATGATACCTCATAAAAATAAAATTTATTATTCATATGAATTAATTTAATGCTAACATTATATTATCCTTCAACATTAATAATTATTTCACATGAATAATTCTGTTTCAATCTATTCGTGAAGTGTGAAACCATAGTCAACAAATACATCTTTAGCTTCTTGAGTTTGTAAGAAGTCCATGAATGCACTTGTAGCGTTGGAATCTGTAGAGTTTTTAAGAGATGCAATAGGATAGATAACTGGAGTGTCTAATGAATCTTCAGAAGCATTACAAACAACTTTTACGTCATCTGTGGATTTAGCATCGGTAGCGTATACGATACCGCATTCAGCAGATCCTTGTGCTACTTGATTTAATACTGCAGTTACATCAGTACCTAAAGATAATTTGGATTCAACATCATCCCAAATACCAGTGTTGTTTAACACTTGTTGAGCATATTGACCTGCAGGTACGGATTCAGGATCACCAATAGCAATGTTACCTTCAACATCTTTTAAATCCTCGAATGAAGAGATGTTGGAATCTGAGTCAGCAGGCACAATTAAAACTACTTTGTTTTCTAAGAATTGAAGATTGGTATCATTGTCAATAATGTCTTCTTCAACTAAAGCGTCCATTTGTTTGTTAGCAGCAGACATGAATACATCTGTTTCTAGACCGTTTTCAATTTGAGTTTGTAAATCTCCACTTGAAGCGTAAGTTGGAGTAACTTTTACTCCAGGGTATTTTTCTTCAAACATTGGGATTAATTTATCATCGAATACATTTTTTAAACTAGCTGCAGCTGCTAAATGAACTTCTTGTCCATTTAAATCTACATCAGTAGTGTTGCTGCCCCCCATAAAGTCAAATAAACCTGCGGAAGCGGAGCCTATGCTTACTGCAACTACTGCTATTAAAAGAACAGCAATTAATAATTTTTTCATAGATTTCATAATTATTCTCCTCTTTAAATTAAACACCATCAGACATCAAATATTATGATAAAATTATTGAAAAAATATCTTTTAACTGAATAATCTTTTCAAAATATAACCTATTTTTTACAGATTATTTACCAGAACCTTAACCTAATATTTAATTATCATGATTAGTGATTATAAATTGAACACTATGATATATAAAATTATTCATATCGTTGTGAAAATTTTTTATAAAAATTCATATCGCTCTTTGTTAAGATTAACATATCGTTTGCAAAAAAATAGATAAAAAACGATATTTGACTGAATAAAGTAATATCAAAATAAAACTCGAATAAAAAATAAATAAATATCAATAAAACGATTTTCGAAAGTAATCAATAGTAATAATGAGGGAAATAATTTTATATTTCCCAATAATTAAACAGATTATTTAACCTCCCGATACCATTACAAGCTCACCAGTGTTCGGATCTTCGTAAACCTTACCCACTTCGCTATAACCACTATCCTCAAGCCCCCCAGCATCTGTATAGTTTTGAGTAAATGTATCTGCAGTGGAAACATCCTGCGTACTGGTTTGGTCTGAAATCATATCCGGATTAACTGACAATGCCATGATAGCAAAGATTAAAAAGCCCAGTGCCAAAACAAGCATTGCATCTGAAAGATTGTTTAAACCACTCATAGGATCATCATCACTAGATTCGGAAATCCTTCTTCTTTTCCTAAGCATTAAATCACCATTTATTTATTGCTTCAAGTTCTGCTTCAGCGACAGTTTCAACATTAATCAAGTCAGATTCATACCATTGCTTTTTAAATTTAGAAATCAGATAAGATAAAGCTCCAACAGATAAACCTGTAACAGTTGTATCAAAAGCTATTGTCAATGATTGAGCAAGTGTTAAAATATCACCACTGCCCAAAGCAGCCAATCCAGGACCTAATGGAATTAAAGTTCCCAAAAGGCCTAAAATCGGACCGACTTTTACAAGAATGTCAGTTTTATTAGTTTTTTTAATTAATCTTGTTTCTTCACTAGATATGAGTTCACTAGCTAAGGCTTTTCTTGCATCACTGCCAATATCATGGTTATTGGCTATTCTAATTAAAATCTCTTTTTGATAATCAAACAAATTACTGTTTTCAATCTCACTTTTCATTTCTGAGACATTTTTCGAAAAGGAAACCTTACGTATTAGTTCCTCCAATTCTATTGATGTAATCGGTTTTCTTGAGATTTTTTCATTGATTATACCTCCCAAAGAAAGAATCACAATCACAATTGCGATAACCAGTAAAACAACAACAGGAGTCAATAAACTTTCTGAAATAATATGAATCAATGAAGTTAATGTCTCAGTTCCTTG
The DNA here is from genome assembly GCA_946541845.1 of uncultured Methanobrevibacter sp. Lineage (GTDB taxonomy): Archaea > Methanobacteriota > Methanobacteria > Methanobacteriales > Methanobacteriaceae > Methanocatella. Next base: position 12,453 of record CAMNJW010000029.1, on the reverse strand, counting down.
AATTATCATGAATTTCCCCCATTACTCTCATTTAAAAGGACACCTATAACTATAACAACAACAATTCCAATTACCACATACATCAATTGATATAATGGTGTTAAAATCAGGAATGAATTAAACATCGTATAATCAAGATTTATTGTTGAATTAAATGTTAATGCTAAAATAAACATTAAAATTGAAAATAAACACATAAATTCACTAATAATTACAGCATAGGGCCTTTTTGCATGAATTAATAATTTTGAAAGTTGATAAATAAAAAATAATACAACAAATACTAACAAAGAATAAATCACACTGTCAAAAAACATCAATTCAGTTTGTGAAGCGAATAAAACTATTGAAATGAAAAATATAGCAGAACTTGCATAAATCGAAAGTTTAATGTCCCTTTTTATCCCATAGAATAGGATTAAAAAGATAATAAGTGCCAATATTAAAAAGATATAACTAAAATAATCCAATAAATTAACATTTAAATAGCTTGAAATATTTATTAATGCAAATGAAATAATAGCATAGCTTAAAGATAAAATAGCAATTTTTGAGTTATTTAATTTATTATTCCCAAACAGAAGTGCTAAATTAGCTGAAAATAAAACTAAAATTATTAATAAATATCCTCCCATCAAATCCATATTTTTCAACCTATAACCATTCTTTATTCTAATTTTATATTATACAACATGAATATATAAACATATCGTAATGAATAATTTAATAATAAATTAACAATTCATATAAAGCTTAAATTTAAATTTAAAATATTAGAATAGTCCTTAATAAAAAATAATGAAAAATATCAATAAAAAAAGAAAATAATTAATTTTTAAGAAAATAAAAATTAATGTTATTAATCAATCTTCAATTAACTCATAATATGATCCTTCAGCACAGGATTTACAGACCGGTTTTCCGCCCCTCAACAGATGGCGACCATCAGACACCTTTTCACCACATACAGAACAAAATGCAGTAGTGTAAGGTTTGCCAGGCATATCTCCTTTAGATAATTCAATCTTAACTTTATCCACTTTGAACAATTCTTCAGGAGGTGTGCGTCTGAAACGAGCAATCATTTCCTCTTTTGTTTCCTCATCTTTGAATTTTTTATTAGCATCTGCATCGGTTATCCTTAATGCTTCACCAGTGTCCTGATTGTAGAATGTTGCTGCAAATTTACCATAATACATTTGTTTTAATGTACGTTTTCCCATTGAGCAACCTGTTACTGACTGAACCGCATCAGACATGCATCTGTCGATTTCTAAAAATACAATCAGATTTTTATGTCTTTGATTCAATTCCATACCCAATAACTCAAGTCCATACATTGCCAATTTGGTTCCAATTGCAATTCCTCCACAGATATGTCCATGAAACTCTGCAGCTTTTGCCAATTGTTCATCATAATCTTGTTCATTCATTTTATCACCTTATAAATCTAATTCTAAATTTGTTTTTAAAGGTACACATACCTTTCTTTTATCATCCAATTCGATCAATTTTACATCAATCGAATATGCTTTTTTCAAGTTACTTTCAGTCACCACATCATCGGGCGTTCCGAAATCTATGAATCTTTTATTTTTCATTATTGCCACTTTATTTGAGCTTAAAAACGCATGATCGGGAAAGTGTGAAGACATGATAATTGATAGACCGGATTTAGATAAATTGTCAATAATCTCCAATAGCTTTATTTGATTTCCGAAGTCCAAGTGAGATGTGGGCTCATCCAATATCAATATGTCAGGCTGTTGGCACAATATCCTTGCTAAAAATACCAGCTGACGTTCACCGCCACTTAAATTTGTGTATTCCTTGTCTTTGAGGTATTCTATTCCTAGAGTTCTTAAAGATTTTAGCGCAATATCAACATCCTCCTTTTTAGGAGAGTCAGTTAAATTCAAATAAGGCGCCCTTCCCATCAGCACAACATCCAAAACCTTAAATGGAAATGATGGTACATGGGACTGTGGAATATATCCAATATGCTTTGAAATTTCTTTAAATGATAATTTTTTAATGTTCTTGCCATTAATCAATATTTCACCGGAATCAATCTCATGCAATCCATTGAGACATTTGATTAATGTTGTCTTACCGGTACCATTAGGCCCTAAAATGCACAGCACATCCCCTTTATCGATGGAAAAACTGATATTGGAAAATATTTCCTCTCCATCGTAAGAAAATGCAATGTTTTTAACCTCAAACAATTTTGTATCTATGACCATTCTGAATACCCCTTCTTAAGTAGATATAAAAATATCGGAACTCCAATAATCGCAGTCAGAATACCAATCGGTATTTCTATTGAAATAACAGCACGTGAAATATTGTCAATCAACAGTAAAAAGCTGGCCCCTAAACTTAAAGATGCAGGGATTAAAATTCTATTGTCCGGACCAACTATCATACGAGTCATGTGAGGAATTACAAGACCAATCCATCCGATTACACCACTGACGGATACTGCTGCTGAAGTAAGTAGAGTACAGCCGGCAATAATCAATAATCTTACCCTTGATGGATTTAAACCTAAAGACTGTGCCTCTTCGTCACCCATTGCAAGCAAATTCATATGCCACCTTAAAAGCAGCAATATTGCAAACCCAATGATTATCGGAATCAAAATCATCACAAGCTTGTCCATTGTTACTGAAGCCAGACTGCCCATCAGCCAATAAACGATTTCAGGCAATTTGTCATCGGGATCTGCTACGAATTTAATTGCTGAAATCAATGAATTAAAAAATGCTGAAATGGCCACACCAGACAATACCAATATCAATATTCCTCCGGCCTTGTAAGCCCTTGAAATCAGATAAGTAACTGATACAGAAATCAAACCAAAAATAAAGGCAAATATCTGAACAACAACATTGGACCCACTCAATATAATCGCCAACGCAGCTCCAAAACCAGCACCGTTAGATACACCTAACAAATCAGAGGATACAAGAGGGTTTTTAAAGATACTTTGAAATGCCGCTCCTGCCATAGCTAATGCAGCCCCAACAACCAATGCCGCAATTATTCTTGGAAGCCTTATCTCAAAAACAATTGTGGTTATTGTTGAAGAAACCTCCAATTGAGGAAATATTGGGCACAAAATTGTATTAATTACATCAAGTGGGCTAATAGGATATCTTCCAATCAAAAAGGATGCGAAAAATAAAATAATTGGAAGGAAAATTAAAAGCACAATGCTTAAAATTTCCTTATTCTCTTTATCCATATTAACCATCTATAAATTTGATTCCTTAAGTCCTGAATTTAACAATATTTCTTTTGCATCATCATCACTTAAGTCAAAGTGATAGAAGTTGCTGTAGAACTCCTTGGTTGCATCAACCATATTAATGTCTGAATAATCTTCAGGATAAATTACCTTAGCAGTCCATGGAACCCCAATAATCATGTTTGCACCAACTGGTCTGTCAAACCATTTGAATGGAGACTGAGGTGAGACATAAACATCCTTATTTTGAACCGCTTTAATGTGAGCCCAGTTTGAATCATTGTAAACAGAATTATAGAACTCTTGGTCATTAGTAATGATTACATCAGGATTCCAGCTGATGACCTGCTCAATGGATACTTGAACTCCACTGGTTGTATTTCCCTGATTTAGAGAGTTTGCAACATTTTTTCCACCAACCAAATCAATTAGTTGACCATGGGTGGAACCTGAAGGACTTGTCTGAAGTCCATCATCACCATATGCATAATAAACTGTCTTCTTGTCACTGTCAGAAAGTTTAGACGCTCTGTCATGTACAATGTCCAGATACTTATTGTTGAAATCGTTTAATTGATTTGCCTTATCTTCAGCACCTACAACCTTACCCATGAATGATATGGACTCTCCGACTTTTTCAACATTTGTTGTGTCCTTTACTGCAACGACAGGAATTGTACCAAATTTCTCCTGACGTTCCTCAACAGTAGATAAATCACCATCTCCACCTTCATCAATGGATTCAATTACAACATCAGGTTCTGCAGCAATGAATTCTTCATAGCTTCCATCCTGTGTTCCATACCATCCACCGACAACAGGCAGGTTTGCATATTCTCCAGGCACATACTTCAGTTCATCGTCAGTCCATTGGAAGTTGACTGCCTTCAATTTATCTGGTGCAATCATATACAATACAGTGGTCATTGGAGGTGAAGTTGCAACAATATTATCCACCCCTGAAGGCAATTCCACAGTTCTATTAATCATATCAGTGACATTTTCAGAGCTATCACTTTTAACGCTTGACGGAGTTAAAAATAAGTGAGTAGCCAGACCTAATGCCACCAGTAATACTAAAATTAAAATGATTATTTTCACTTTCTTTTCCATTATAAAATCCCCAAAATAAAATGATATCGATAAGAATATATATTCACTAAGTTATTTAAATAACTTTTTAAAAATTTGAAAAACATATTAAATTATTAATATAATACTTAAATTTTAAAAAAATAACATATTTTTATTTAAATTAAATATAACCTATTTTAAAAAATATATTATTTAAAAAAAACTATTTTTAACGTTAATATATAATTAAATATGGAAAAATTAATAAAATAATAATAGTGATATTTTAATAATTAATTAAACAATATACATAATCAGAGGTACAAATATGTCAAACATTGAAAAAGTAAATGATATAATTACAAAAGCAGAAGTGTTCTATCTTTCAACCGTTGACGGCGACAAACCAAAAGTAAGACCATTAGGTTTCCACTTATTAGTTGAAGATAAGATTTACTTTGGTGTTGGAACCTACAAAGAAGTTTACAAACAAATGGAAGCAAATCCAAATGTTGAAATAGCAGCTTGGGACGGCGAACACTTCTTGAGATACTACGGAAAAGCGGACTTGAGCAAAAACGAAGAAGTCGTTGAAAAAGCGTTCGAACTCATGCCTGATATCGCTGAAGTATACAAGGCAAATGGTTTTGAAATGGGTGTTTTCTTCCTCAATGACGCTACCGCAGAAATCAGAAACATGATGGAAATTGAAGAATCATATGAATTTAAATATTAATGTTTTAAAACATTAATATTCTTTTTTTAACCGCAAATCTCATTGACAATAGCCAATGCATTAAGAGTCCTTGGAAAACCAATATACGGTAAAATTACAGTAATTGCAGACACCAGTTTTTCCTTATCATTACCCACATTCAAATTGCCCTGGGTATGACCCCTCAACTGATTTTCACATCCGCCCAATGTTGCGATGAATACAAAAGTGATTAATTCCCTTTGCTGGTCGTTTAATCCGTCACGGGTGTAAAAGTCCCCAAAGCAAAATCCTTCCAAAAATCTGTTGAAATGCTGTTGGCCTTCAGGAGCATTGTCATTCATCATCTGAATCATTTCAGCCCCAAAATATTTGTCCTGAAGTTCACGGCCTTTTAAATGTCTGTTTTCAGGAGTTGTGTTTGATTGTGATTCCAAAGGATTATCAATTTCTTTTTTATCAAATATTTTTGTTACAACACCAAAAAAGTTATGTGCACGGCCAAAACCGACATAAGGAACTGACTGATAAACAAGTTCCTTTACTTCCACAGGAGTTATGTCCTTATCCAAACTGGCCCTTAATATCTTTTTAAAAGCCTTTGGTGACTGGCATGAAATCAAACAGGCTAATGTGACAAGAATAGTTTCCTTTTCACTTAAATTAGAATGTTCCATTACTTCCCCATAAGCAAAATTTTTGAAGATTTCATAAAATTCAGGGTCATTTTTCTCAAATTTAGTAAAATACTTGAATAAATCGTTCATGGAATTACTTTAGAAAAGAAAGTAAATATTATTTTCTAATTTTTAAAGTAGTACAGACATATTGGAAGAGCCAACAGGGTAATGAATGATGATATGAAATATAGTGGAGCATATCCAGTACTAGCAGATACAAAACTGCCGAGCAATGCTGGTCCAAAGCCCATTGTGGCATCACAGAATATGAAAAATGTAGATACGGCATAAGGCCTGCGATTTTCAGGTGCATCTCGTGTAATGATGGTTGTGCAGGCAGAGTTCAGGGTTCCAAAACCCAAAGCGGCACATATGGCACAAATAATTACTGTAACATTTGATGGAATCCATGCAATCAAAAACAAACCGATACTCTGTGCGATAATACCAGTTACGCAAATTATCTTATCTCCACCCCTATCCTGGATTTTACCTGCAAGAGGTCTTGTCAGAATCAAACAAACTGAATATATGATGAAAAACCATGAAAAGACTGTTGTCAAATTTATTTCAACTGCATATAACCTGTAAAATGACAGTATTGAAACATAACCAAGACTTGTCAATGCTGTAAAAAGAGAAACCGGAATTGCACCATATTCAAAAACCTTTTCAAGACCGGAATATATTTTTTCCTCTTTTTCATCGAAGCTCCGGTTAATTGGATCATATCTGCTTACATCAATTAATGACATGCATATTAATGCAATTGCTGAGAAAACACTTGCGGCCGCAAAACAACCATATGAACCTGTTGCATCATATAAAAATCCTCCAATGAACGGACCCAAACCAACAGCAATTGTTGTTCCAAGCATGAAGTAACCAAAAGCTTCGCCGAAACGTTTTTTCGGAAGAATTGAAGTGGCTATCGTTACGATTGCATTGGCTGATGCTCCAAAACCTATTCCATGAATGAAACGAACAATCAAAAGCAATGTAACATCATTGACAATGAAGTACAAAAGACAAGCAATAAAATGAATGCTCATGAAGATAATGGCTGTCTTTTTCCATCCAATTCTATCCAAAGCATTTCCCGAATAAACTCTTGAGCAAAGCCCTCCAAAAATGTAGATTCCTGAAACCAACCCTGCAATTGTGGCTGTGGTTCCCATTGATGTGGCATACTCCGTAACAGTGGACATCAGTGCATACATTACAAGGGCTGTAAAAAGTAATGCACCAAATATCAAAAAGAATGACTTCGTGAAAATTTTTTCATCGTTATTCTGTGAGATTTTCATTAATTAATGTTATAATTTTAAATCATATTAATGTAATTAAAAGATGATTGTTTATGAAAATGACAACGGTTATTTATGTAACATTCTAAAAAATAAGTAAAAAAATTGTTGATAAAAATCAACAATTACATTATTGCATTTATTCTTCGTCTTTACCTAAGTAATCTAATACATCAGGAACTATTTCTGATAATGAACCGAAGTTCATGGAGTCTGCGGTTCCTAATAATGCAGCAGGGTTTAAAGCATCGTCCATTTTGTCGATACCTTCGTTTTGCATTAATGCGGTTACTTGGGTTAAAGCTTCGTTAGCCATCATTTGTGCAAATCCAGCAGGTGCACCTAAGATTTGGGTAACAGTGTCTCTGTAAGCTAAGATACCTGCGTAGGTAATAGCGGTTACTGCGGAACACATGTCACATACAGGACCAACCATGTTAGCAGGTAAGGTGAAAGCAGATCCTCTTGCTTTTTGACCTAAGTCCATTAAAGTGTCGATGGATGCTTGGTCAGCGTAACCTTCTGCGATGTAAACTTGTCCTTTCATTTCAGGTACAGCACCTGGGTGGTAGGAAGCTACGTTAACATCAGTTCCTAAATCTTCGAAGATTTTGTTTAATCCAGTAGTTGGAATGGTACATGCGTGAGTTACGATTGCACCAGGTTTAATAGCATCAGCGAAGTTTTTGATGATATCAGGCTGCATTCCACCTTCAGGTAACCAGGTCATAACCCAGTCAGCGTCAGCAACAGCTTCACGGTCATCAGTAGTAACTTTCATTCCTAAATCTTCAGGATGAGTAAAGTGAATAGCACCTTTGGAAGGTTTTGGTACAGTTTCAGCTAATTCTCCAACTTTTGCTCTGATAGCAGGCATAACGTCTTCCGGAGTTCCTGCTTTGTGAGCTGCAATTACTTCAGCGTAATCGAAATCATCCACTACAACAAAGTCTCCGTCAAATACTGGGTCAGATACAACAACTTCACTTACACCAGCTAATTCCAATAATTCTGCACCCATTTCAATGGTTGAGTGAGTCATAGAAATGTTTTCTTTTCCAGTTGCTTCTGCAACTTCACAAGCTCTTGCGAAGTTGGTAATTCCACTTGCAGCATGAGTTCTGTAACATCCAGCACCTAAAATTGCCACTTTCATTCCTTTTTCTTTTTTTGGTACTTCAGGAGCTCCTTCTTGTACTTGTTGAGCCCCAAATAATTCTTTTAATTTATCAAGAAGCATATTTTCAACCCTCAATTATAATGAACCCATTAAATAAAGTTCATGATTAAAATTTTACTAAATGACTAATTAATAAATATTTTTAAATTATTATGACATCTAGTAATATTTTTTATTTAAGTTTTATTATTATATATAGTTAATTAAAAATTAAAAGATTTTTACATATTTATTAAACCAAAATTGAAAACAATAGCAATAACTGCATACGGATACAGTTTAAAACATTTTCATTTTCAAAAAAAATTATTGAATAATGTATCAAAAAATAAAAGCAAAAATAGAAAAATAAAAAAAAGTAGGAGAAATTAATCTCCTTTGTTCCAGTTTACAATACCATAAACAATACATAAAAGTGTGGATAAGATAATTCCAACGTATACTCCCCAAATCCATGGGTCCTCAATTCCTAAAATCATCATTAGGCATCACTTCCTTTTGTATCGATTTGTGAAAATGCCTTGTCAATAACCTCATCTGCAGGAGGTTTGGTAAGTAAACTTACGACAATAGTAAATATCGCTGAAACTGGAACTGCAATCAACATTACATCAATGAACGGCCATGGTGCAGCAGGCAATATTGTTTCAACACCTAAAATGAATTTACAGATTCCAAGTCCAACTGCAGTTTTCTTGAATACAAACATTAACCAGAATAAACTTACACATGTTCCGGATAATATTCCTGCAATAGCTCCAAGCCTTGTGATTCCTTTCCAGTAAAGTGCTCCCAAGAAAACTGGCAAGAACGCTGCCGCACAGATTTCGAAGAACAGACTTGTTCCAAGTGCAACGACACTTCCCGGAAGTGAAAATGCCATCACCAATGCCAAGATAATAGCTATTAAGATACCTATTCTTGAAATACTTACCTGATCCAATTTCTGTTTGGATTTTTCTCTGATTGTTGAGTATATATCCACACCGAATGCAGTACCTTGGGTGTGCAATTGTGAAGATATTGTAGACATTGCTGCTGCAATCAATGACAATAGGAATATGTAAACAAACCATTCAGGAAGCGCCATTGTAATGAATGTCGGAATAACCTTGTCGATGTTACCTCCGACAACATCCACAGCGATTTTACCTACTTTATCCATGAAATAAACGTTAGATAATGATCCTACAATATAAGCTGTTGTTGGCATAATTGCAATAAAAATACCTCCAATCAAAACAGACCTGTTCAATTCCTTATCAGATTTAACAGTCATGAATCTAACAATCAATGAAGGTTGTGCAAGAACTCCAATACCTACTCCAATAAGTGTAGATGAAACAAGTGACCACCAGAACGGTGTTCCGAACTCTGGGAACGATGTCCATCCCGTACCTCCAGTTGCCAGCGCATCTGCAGGATAAAGATTACCCATGTTTGTAAGTGCTGTGTTTGCGGTGTCAACACCACCAAGTAACCAATATACGAATACAAGCAAGAATACCATTGCAACTACCATGATTGTTCCTTGAAGTGCATCTGTATACATTACACCACGGATTCCACCGAACAATACATAGAATGTAATGATAATGGATAAGATTAAAAGTGCAATACTGAAATCAATCAATAGGGAAGATTCCAAGAATCTTGCAGCACCAATCAGTACAACTGCCGCATAAATTGGCATTGCACAGAATATAATTAAACCTGACGCATATTGAATAAATTTAGAGTCAAAACGTTTCCCTAAAAATTCAGGAAATGTTAATGATCCTAATGCATGCCCCATACGACGGGTACGTTTTCCTAAAAATACGAATGCTATAAATACACCAATTATAATATTTAAGAATGCTAACCATAAAACACTCATACCATATTGACTAGCGACTCCTCCAAAACCAACAATCGCTGCAGTCGAAATAAAAGTAGCACCATAACTCATTGCCATAATGAATGGGTGTGTGTCTTTTCCAGCAATCATAAAGTCTTCAGAGGAATTAGTTTTTTTGTATGCATAATAACCTACAAAAACAAGTGCAAATATGTAGATTATAAATACAATTGCTAAAATCATTACGTCCATAAATAATACCTCTAATATATAATAATAATTATACAATCATTATATATAGTAGAAATACATATATAAAGATTAGCATAAGTATACATTGATGTACATTTATGTACAACATTACCTATTTGAATATTACTTTATGACAATTTGTACATTATGACAAAAATATTTATACAAAATTGCATAATTTTATATGAATTAAAATTAATAATTAAACATGCTTATAAAAAATTAAGATAGGGATAAAATGTTTTGGAATGAAAAAGCCGAATGTATGGGCAAAAAAGAAAAAGAAGAATTGCAGCTCAAAAGACTGCAGGAAACTGTAAAGCTAGCATATGAAAATGTAGAGTTTTACAAAAAACGCTTTGATGAAATCGGATTAAAACCTGAAGACATCAAAACATTGGAAGACATTGAAAAAATACCATTTACAACAAAAAGTGACCTAAGAGAAGCATACCCATTAGGATTGCTTGCAGTGCCTCGCGATGAAATCGTAGAAATCCATGCATCTTCAGGAACAACAGGAAAACCTACCGTAACTGCATACACCCAAAATGACTTGGACATTTGGGGAGAATGTATTGCGCGTGGACTTAAGATGGCCGGTGCTGAAAAAGAATACATCATCCAGAATGCATACGGATACGGGTTATTCACAGGAGGATTCGGTATCCACCACGGAGGAAATAAGATGGGTGCAATCACAATCCCGATTTCAGCAGGAAATACTCAAAGACAACTTGACACAATGGTAGACTTCCAAAGTGATATTTTAACCTGTACCCCATCATATGCAATGTATCTTGGAGAATCCAGAGAAAAAGCTGGAATTCCCCTTGAAGACATTAACCTAAAAGCAGGAATCCACGGAGCGGAAATGTGGACTACCGAAATGAGGAAAAGAATAGAAACATCCCTTGGAATAAAAACTCACAACATTTACGGTTTGACTGAAGTAATGGGTCCGGGTGTTGCTCAGGAATGTGACGAACAAAATGGTATGCACATCCAGGACGATCATTTTTACCCTGAAATCATCAATCCAGAAACTGGTGAAACCTTAGGATATGATGAAAAAGGGGAACTTGTCTTAACCTCCCTCACCAAAACAGGAATGCCTATTTTAAGATTTAGAACAAAAGACTTGACATCACTCATTGGCGAAAAATGTGAATGTGGAAGAACAACTGTCAGAATGACCAGAATAACCGGTAGAAGCGATGACATGTTGAAAATCAAAGGTGTTATGGTGTTCCCATCACAAATTGAAAAAGCATTGCTTAAAGTTAGTGAAGCAACTCCAAACTACCTGATTCATGTAACAAGACCGGACATCTTGGATGAAGTGGAAGTTAAAGTTGAAGCTTCAAAAGAACTATTCTCCGATGAGATGAAAGAAATGGAAAGAGTTGAAAAGCAAATCCAAGCATCCATCAGGTCTGAAATTGGAATCAGAGTTGACGTAACAATATGTGAACCTGAATCACTTCCAAGAAGTGAAGGTAAAGCTATTCGTGTAATCGATGAAAGGGACTTTGAAAGGTGATAAAATGGCAGTAAAACAAATTTCAATTTTTGTGGAAAACAAAGAAGGTAGGATTAAAAAAGCTATTGACACATTAGCAAAAGAAAACATTAACATTCGTGCATTATCAATTGCGGATACAACAAAATACGGAATTTTAAGACTCATTGTTTCTGACAATGAAAAAGCAATAGAAGCTCTTGAAAAAGACGGTTTCATTGTAAAAGAAAATGAAGTCATTATTTTAGCAGTCCCTGATGAACCTAACGGATTAAACTCAACATTAGCAATATTCGATGAAAAAGGAATCAATTTGGAATACCTTTATGCATTTGTAAGCAGCAAAACCGATGAAGCTATTGTTGTTATGAGATTGGAGAATATGGAAAAAGCTATTGAAGCTCTTGAAAATAGCTCCGCTAAAATATTAGACGAAAACGATATTAAAGAAATATAGAAAAGATTAATTTCTTTTCTACAACTTATTTTTATTTTTTATTTCAAGGACCTTTTCTAAATCAACTTCAGTTTTTTTGGCTATGTCGGTTGGATTTTCTCCTGATTTTAACAAGTTAAAAATAATTTTTTCAATACCTTGCTCAATACCTTGTTCTATACCTTGTTCTATAC
>CAMNJW010000028.1 GCA_946541845.1 uncultured Methanobrevibacter sp. | reverse complement strand
CTCGAACCTGTGACCAATCGGTTAACAGCCGAACGCTCTACCTACTGAGCTACGATGGCATATGACACCCATCATACTTAACCAAATAAACCCATGTTTAAAAATCAAAAGACTTTAAACAGTACTAATTAGTTTATATTACATAATATATAAACCTTTTGGTTTTTTGGAACTTTATCCAAAAAATTAAGAATTCTATAAATTAATTTGCTATGTACTAATATATAAACTTTAAGACCCTATATAACATCATGGATTCTAACATATTTGACTTAATAAAAAAAGCTAATGAAATCACATTAAAAAACCATGGCGATATAGTCACACTTGAAAGAGCCGTGTTTTTATCCTGGTGGTGCGATAAGGGAGATTGTGCATTCTGTTATATGTCTACACAAAAAGATAAGATAAAAGATCCAAAGAAAGCCAGAAGAAACGTGAGCAACATATATGCAGAAGCTGAAATGTGCAAACGTCTTGATTGGAATATAGAATTTCTATCCGGAGGATATGAATCTTTTACCACTCAGGAAATCAAAGAAATAGCCACAAATATTAAAAATATCACCGGTGACGGCGTGTGGTTGAATACCGGAATAACTGATGAACTGGACGCATATGGATCAGAAATAAAAGGAATAACCGGAGCCGTCGAAGTGGCAAATCCAAGAATTCATGAAAATGTATGTCCATCAAAAAAATTAGATGACATTAGCAATATGTTAGACGTAGCCCATGATTTAGGATTTAAAAAAGCTATAACAATTATTCTAGGCCTTGGTGAAACATTAGAGGATGTTGATTATGTAATTGATTACATAAGAGATCATAAAATTGATAGAGTAATTTTTTATTCACTAAACCCTCACAAGGAAACAGTTTATGCGAATTCATCACAGCCCGCTTCACTTTACTATGCACAAGTCGTGTCACAAATAAGACTTGCATTTCCAGATATTGAAATAATATGCGGAACATGGATTGATAACCTGGCAAATATTGGAATTTTAATTTTAAGCGGAGCTAATGGAGTAACTAAATTCCCATTATTTAAAATGTTTGGAACCAAATACGGTAAGAGAGTTGAAGAAGAAGTCAAATGGGCGAATCGACAGCTTAAAGGAACTTTTACCGACAAAACAAAATTGGGGCCTGAAAAAAGTGAAGTTTCACCGGAATTAGATAAATTTATTAAAAGATATGTTAAGGAATCTTTAAAAAATAAATATTAATAGAAGAAACGTCAAATTTTACTTTTAAAACTAAGATTATCATAAAAAATAACCCAATTTTAAAAATCTTTATAAATCTAATATAATAAATATAGATATAATATAAATTATTATAACTTATCAAGTGGAGGAATTATTATTAGCGATGATGTCGATATGATGTGTGGACTTGAAATCCACGTACAATTAGAAACCGAATCAAAATTATTCTGTGATTGTCCTACAAACTATCAGGACGCACCAATTAATTCAAACATCTGCCCAGTTTGTCTTAACCAACCAGGTGCTAAACCACATCCAACAAATAAAAAAGCATTGGAAAACGCATTAATGATTGCATTAATGTTAAACTGTGAAATTGATCAAGATGTTATTTACTTTATGAGAAAACACTATGATTATCCAGACCTTCCTTCAGGTTATCAAAGAACTTCAGTCCCTATTGGAATCAAAGGGGAACTAAATGGTATTAGAATAAGAGAAATTCACGCTGAAGAAGACCCTGGTCAATTTAAACCAGACAGAGGTACCGTTAACTTCAACCGTTCCGGAATCCCTCTAGTCGAAATTGTTACAGAACCAGATATAAAATCTCCTGAAGAAGCAAGAAACTTCTTAAAAGAGTTAATCCGTGTTTTACAATATAGTGGTGGAGCTCGTGGTGAAGGAACCATGAGAGCAGACGTAAACATTTCCATTAATGGAGGAAACAGAGTAGAGATGAAGAACGTGAACTCCATTAAAGGAGCTTATAAAGCATTGAAGTTTGAACTTGTAAGACAAAAAAATCTTATGAAAAGAGGAGTTGAAGTAAAACAAGAAACTCGTGCTTACTTAGAATCACAAATGATTACCGTGGGAATGAGGATGAAAGAAGATGCTGACGATTACAGATTCATCACAGATCCTGATTTGCCACCAATGAAAATTTCTGATGAAACCATTCAAAGAATCTTAGACACAATGCCTGAAGCACCACACAACAAAGTGAAAAGATTTGTTACCGATTACAGCATTGATGAAGAATCCGCTAAAGTTCTAACTTCAGAATTAGATTTAGCTATTGCATATGAAGAAGTTGCAAAAGAAGTAGACCCTAAATTTGCAGCTAAAATAATGAGAGATGAACTTAAAAGAGTTTTATCATACAATAAATTAGACTTCGCAGATAGTGGAATTACTGCTGAAAACTTAGTTGAATTCTTGAACATGCTTCAAGATAAAGAAATCACCGCTAAGGCAGGACATAAGATTATTGAGCAAATGCCAAATAACGATAAATCTCCAAAAGAAATTGCTGAAGAGATGGGATTGCTTGGTGTTGTGAAAGACGATGAAGTAATAGCTGCTGTAAAACAGGCTATTGATGAAAATCCAAAAGCGGTCGAAGATTACTTAGCTGGACAAAAAGCTTCACTTAACTTCCTAGTGGGTCAAGTCATGAGGATTACCCGTGGAAAAGCAGACCCTGGAGAGACTGTTAAAATCTTAAAAGAAAACATTGAATAAGGAGGAAACAATATGGCAGAAAAAAAATCTTTTGTTAAAGATTACATGACAAAAAATGTTATTAGCGTTTCCCCCGACACATTAACAGAAGAAGTTATTGAATTGATGAGAGAAAGTCACCACAACAGTTATCCTGTTGTTGATGATTGCAAATTGGTTGGAATGGTAACTGCATTCGATATCATAGCTAAAGAATGGGCAGAGACAGTTCAAGGACTAATGAGTACAAAACTAGTAGTTGCCAACCAAGATTTGTCCATTAATGATGCCTCCAGAGTAATGTTTAGAAGAGGTATCTCAAGAATGCCTGTTGTTGATGGAGATGGCAGGCTTGTGGGAATCATTACAAATACAGACATGGTCAGATCCCACATCGAAAGGTCAACCCCGAATAAAGTAGAATACTTTAAAAGTACCATGGAACAGTTATACGGCATCAAAACTACTTTAAAACATATGCGTGTTGAAACTAATAAATTACGTCCTACACAAGACAGGGTTTATGCCGATGAATTGGAAGGAAGAACTTATGAATTGAAAAGAGGATTGGCTGAACCTGCAATTGTTGTGAAAACTGGTGACAGATGGATATTAGTAGATGGACACCACAGAGCAGTGGCATCAGCACAGCAAGGTTATGAAACTGTAGATTCATACGTAATTGATTTAGGACAGGACATCAGATTAGGAATGGAAAAAACTGCCGACAAGGCAGGAATCAGAACATTTGATGACATTGAAATTATAGATGACGATAAACATCCATTAATCGCACTTACAGAAAGTCTTCAAGAACAAGAAGGTAAAGAGGATGATTAAATGAGTGAAAAAATTATTAGAGAGGTATACGAAGTTTTAGAATCACGTCGTGACAACCCTATCGACTCATATACCTCAAAGATAATGCAAGATAGTGATAAAAAAGCGGAAGATAAAATACTTGAAAAAATCGCTGAAGAAGCAGGGGAAGTGTTAATAGCTTCAAAAAACGATGAAAATTTAGTATATGAATCCGTTGATTTGATTTTTCACACATTATTACTCCTAGTATACAAAGGAATTCCGCTTGATGACATTTATGACGAATTTGAAAGAAGAAGAAAATAAAATTATATTGGTTGAAAAATGTTTGATACAATAGCAGAAAAAAAATTTTTATTGAAAGAATTAGTTAAAAGAGATTTAACTTCAAAATATAAGGATTCTGTACTAGGTATCCTTTGGAGTTTTTTCAATCCTCTTTTAATCATGTTAGTATTTACTGCCATATTTTCAATGCTTTTCGGTAGAAGTATTGAAAATTATCCGGTTTACTTTTTATCCGGAAGAATTATATTTGATTTCTTTAATGCCGGAACAAAAGGGGCAATGAGATCAATTAAAAGAAATGCGAATATTATAAAAAAGATATATGTTCCAAAATATATGTTTTCAGTAAGTACTATCTGTTATGAATTTATTAATTTTTTAATATCATTTGTAATTTTATTCGGAGTGATGATACTAACAGGAGCAACATTCCACTGGACAATAATCTTGTCAATTATACCAATGGTATTCCTGTTATGTTTAATATTCGGAGTAGGATTAATTCTAGCAGTCTGCAACACTTATTTCACAGACATAGGACACTTATACAATGTGTTCACACTCGTACTGATGTATGCATCTGCACTATTTTACCCAATGGAAATCGTTCCTCCACTTGTTCAAAGAATATTCACATTAAATCCAGTATATTCTGCAATATCATGTTTTAGAGAATGTATTAGTTATGGAATATTTCCAACTACCTCAACATTACTATATCTTGCAGTATTCTCTTTAACCACATTGGGAATTGGAATATGCATGTTTAAGATTTATGAGAAAAAATTAGTATTAGAAATTTAGGGTTTTATTATGAGATTAACTAAAAAAATAAAAAATCTATTAAGACGAACTTCAAAAAATGAAGGACCTAAAGTGATTCCACTTGAAACCAAATATCAAAAGAATAGATTTAAAGATCTCAAGATTTATGCTCCTGATTTTGTAATGAATTCAAAAACAAGATATCATGTTCAAGTTCTGGATAGATATAACAACCCTGTTGAAAATGAGAAGGTGATTCTGGAACTCAATGGAAAAATATTTGAAAAAATCACCGATGAAAACGGATATGCTAAATTGAAAATTGCAGCAAAAGAAGAAAGGAAAGAAATTTCAGTATATTATCCGCCAGACGAGGAGTATGCTCCTAAGGTTGTCTCCAAGTTAATCATGCCAGATGATGTTGAAGACAGCTATGAAAAAGACAGAATCGTGAATTTATATGCTCCAAACATGGTTGTTTATGCTAATGATGACCCGAATTACCTGATTCGGCTTATGGATAATGAAAATAATCCAATTCCTCATGAACGAATTACATTCAGATTTAATAATTACTTATATGAAGGATTCACTGATAATCAGGGTTTCGTTGGTGCGGACCTAAATCTGACTGAAGGAACATATATTGTTGAAGCGACATTCCCTGGAAATGAACGTTTTAATCCAGTATCTAAAAGGTCCAAAATTGAAGTTTTAACAAGACCTATTGAAAGGGACGTCATGATTGAGGTCAACCATCTCGCTATGGAATTTAAGGTATCTAAAGACAAGATTGATACATTGAAGGAATATGTCATCAGAACCCTCAAACGCACTAAAAAAGATCATGAAAAGATTAGAGTCCTTGATGATGTTTCTTTCAAAATCTATAAAGGTGAAAGGGTCGGTATTTTAGGATTTAACGGTGCAGGAAAAAGTACATTGTTAAGAATTATTACAGGCATATACGAACCGACTGAAGGTGAAGTAAAAATCAATGGAAAGATTGCCCCACTGCTTGAGTTAAGTGCCGGTTTCGATAAGAATTACACAGGTAAGAATAATATCTTTCTAAACGGTGCACTTTTAAGTATGGAAGAGAATTTCATCAAAGAGAAATATGATGAAATTGTTGAGTTTTCCGAACTCGGAGAACATATTGATTATCCTGTTAAAAATTATTCAAAAGGTATGAGAGCAAAACTAGGTTTTTCAATAGCTACTTTAATCAATCCTGAAATTTTAATCATCGATGAGATTTTAGCTGTAGGAGACATAAAATTTAGGAAGAAAAGTTCTGAAAAGATTAACTCAATGATGAAAGAGGGCGTTACAGTTCTGCTCGTTTCCCATTCCATAGGCCAAATTAGAAAAATCTGTGATAGATGCATATGGATTGAAAATGGAAGAGTATATATGGAAGGGCCAAGCAGGCAAGTCTGTGATGCTTATGTAAAACGTGCTAAAAAATAAAGTAAGGTTTTAAAATGGATAAAAAATGGATTTTAATAATAATAATATTAATTGTTGGTTGTTTCTTTCTGCACAATATTGTAGATTCATCAACTACTGTTGGAAATGCAATAACTGTCGTGAATAAATCAGTTGTAACATTGCCTGACGGATTTTCAATTGGAGAAAGTGAAAAGAATAGTGTTGAACTGTTAGATGAAAAAACCGGCGAAAAGATTTATATTACAGATTTAGGGAAGACCGATTCAGCAGAAAAAGAATACAATGAAGCATTGCAATCATTAGAGTATAATACAGATACTTATATTATTGACAATTACACTTCAAATATCAACAATACTAACACATATTTAATTACATTTGAAAATCATACTGTTAACACAAATACTGTGTATTTGGCATACATATATTCATGTAACCATACATTCCGCATGGAATTCCAAAACTATTATGATAACAATGGATTTAATGACGATTTGAATTTCATAGTGAGCACCATATCCCCTGATTTCAAACAGTCACAAGACTAACAGAGAGATTTTATGAATGATTTCAAATTCTCAATCATAATACCAACATATAACTCAGAATTGGGACTTAAAGAAACCATAAATTCAATAATTAGTCAAACATTAAATTTTAAAGATAATATTGAAGTGGTTATTGTTGATAGGGATAGTGAAGACAGAACTGAAGAGATATGCAGGCAATACCAACAGGATTATCCCGACAATGTTAAATTTATCCAGTTGGACAGCACAAGTTTAGAAAAATCAAAAGATGAAGGAATAAAACATTCATCAGGGAAATTCATATCTTTTTTAGAGCCTCATGACCATTATTCAAAAAACACTCTTTTAGATATTTCAAGTTTCATTAATAAAAATGATGATGTGAATTTGATCATCATCCCCATTATTTACTTTAAAAACGGCAGAAAAGTGCATTACCTTAACAAAAAACTTAAAAAAACCATACCGATTGACCTATTAAAACAACCTGAATACTGCCAGTTTATAGGACTGTCAACATTTTTTAAGAATGACAGTAATAAACAGATTAATGATATTCCCCATGCAGACATCACGTTTTTTAGTGAAAAGTTAATAGACAATCCTAATCTGGGAGTATGCAGTACAGGGACATATTATTCAAACAATATTGACGAAAAGATATATCCCAAAAGCAGTTTAAAAATCGATGCGGAATATTATGAAAAATTCATTGCCCAAAATTTAAACTACCTAATTGAAAAAAGCTTGGACAAATTCAACAATGTCCCGGAATTTATACAATTAAGTCTAATCAATCATCTTAGATGGCTATTATCCGTCAGGGAAACATCAGAAAATATTGATTTAACCAAACTACATGATATTATTAAAAATATTAATGACAAGTTGCTTTTAACTAATAACCTCCTGGTGCATGAACATAAAATATTTTCATGCCTGCTAAAATATAATGAGCTGTCCGAAAAGTTAAAAGAAAAATTAAACCTGAACACCATCTTCATTGATACCTATGACATTATCAACGATGAACTCCACATTTTAGCGAGTAAATTAACAACATCCGAAATAGATGTGAACATGTATGTTAATGAGGCAGAAGTAAATAAAAAAGAAATTAGATTCCCTCAAAAAGATGAATACAGTCTTGGATGCAACTTTGCAAAGGACTACTCATTTGAGGTGCAAATTCCCATTACTACACAAAAAGAGTTTAAACTCGAATTCAAACAGAAACACAAAGTATTGCATATTGACTTTTCAAGACCCTGCAACTTCTCCAGGAATGTTGGCTATGCAAAAACTAGGCATTACTTAAGCGTCCTGAATGAAGATTCGATCATAATCAAAAAGAAAACAACTGTAAATTGGATAAAACAAGAATTGAAAAGTCTAGTCCACATGACAAAACAGCATGAACCTGGTTTTTATAAAGCAATACCATTTAGAATACTCTATATGATAGGATACCCATTCCTAAGAAACAAAAAGATTTGGTTTTATATGGACCGTCCGGACGAATCAGACGACAATGGACTGGCCTTGTTTAGATATGTCGTTGAAAAAGATGAAGATATCGACAAATATTTTATTTTAGATTCAAACAATAAAGATTTTGAAAAAATTAAAGAAATTGGGAAAGTAATACCTTATAAATCCCTAAAACACAGATATTTAGGGATGTTTGCAGAAAATATCATAACATCCCACCCTGATAATGAAATCATTTATCCATTCTGGGGAAGCTACCCATTTTTTGCAGGTCTTTTAAAATCAAACAATGTATTTTTACAGCATGGAATTTTAAAAGATAATATTTCATCATGGTTAAATAAATCTAACATGAATTTATCATTGTTTGTGGTTTCATCACCTAAAGAATATGAGTCAGTCTTTGAATATCCTTATAATTACGATAGAAATGTAGTTAAATTGTTGGGTTTACCTAGATATGACACATTAGAAAATCAAAAAGATAAAAAGCAGATTATAATAATGCCTTCCTGGAGACGGGATTTGGATCATAAATCAAAAGAATATGTTAAAGAAAATGAATTCTTCAAAAGATTTAACTCACTAATCAACAACAAAAGATTAATCTCAAAAGCTAAAGAACACAATTATGAGATAATTTTCAGACCGCATCCGAAAGTATATGCTTACATTGACCTATTCACTCAGAATAACTATGTAAAAATAGACTATGACAAAACAAAATATCAGACATTGTTCAATAATGGCTCAATAATGATTACCGACTACTCATCAGTATCATTTGATTTTGCATACTTATACAAACCAGTTTTATATTACCAGTATGCCTCAGACTATCACTTTGACTTAGAAGATAGCTACTATGATTATGAAACAATGGGCTTTGGAGAAGTAGTCAGAACAGAAGATGAATTAGTAGATTTAATCATCGAGTATATGGAAAATAATTGCAGGCTTAAGGACAAGTATAATGAAAGGGTCAAAGAATTCTTCCTGTTTACCGATAAAAACAACCGTGAAAGAGTTTACAATGAAATTAAGAATATTCCATTAAAGGATTAGTTCCATGTTCTGCATTCCTCTTTCAAAACTTCCTATTTTAACTCTCTTTTTATTGAAAACCTTAAATCCTATTCTTTCATAAAGTTTTTTGGCACCTACATTTCTAAAATCAGCATCCAGAATAACTCTATTTAGATTTTTAGATTTAGCATATTCAATTACATCCTCAAGAACTTGTTTACCTAATCCCTGACCCCTCAATGAATCGTCAATGGCTATCTCTGCAACATATAAATCATTTTCCTTAATATCGCACAAGACAAAATAATCCAGGATGTCAACAATAATCAATCTTAATGATTTTAATCTCAAATCAAAAGGCATTTTTGAAATATATGCCATCAGCATTCCTATTAGCTGACCATCATCATTTAAAATCACTTTAAAATTACTTTCAGGATTATGCTTTTTTAAATCATTCTCTATTGTAGATATGGCTTTTTCTTTAGTTTTGAATAACAAGTCAAATGTTCTAAAGTCCACATCATAAACATATGTCGCTACCTTGTAAGTATCATGAATTTTTGGATTGAAGTTTTCATATCTCAAATTAATCACTATTTACAATTGTTAGTGCAAAAACACCTGCACCAAACCCATTATCAATATTGACAACTGCTATTCCAGGAGCACAGGATTGAAGCATTGCATCAAGGGCAACTCTTCCCCCTTCACCAACACCATAACCTACAGATGTTGGAACGCCAATCACAGGCACATCTACAAGACCTGCAACAACTGAAGGCAATGCACCCTCCATTCCTGCACAAACGATGAATGCGCGAACACCTTCATTGACCATATGAGCAATTTGAGGAAATAACCTATGGATTCCGGCGACACCTATATCATAGGAAGTGATTGCTTCACATCCCCCTTCTTCCACAATAACACGAGCCTCTTCTGCAATGTTTATATCTGATGTTCCTGCAGTAATAATTCCAATTTTAGCAATCGGGTCTTTCTGTCTAATTTCTTTTCTAATTATTAATATCTGAGCTCTTTTATTATAATCAAAAATAAAATCATTATCTCCCAAATCTTCTAAGATCTTTTCATACCTTTCATTGGATAACTTGGTGATAATCAAATCATCCTTATTGTTTTGGGTGAATTTTTTAATAATTAATATTAAATCGTCATAATCTTTACTTGGTGAGAACACAGCTTCCGGAAAACCAGTCCTTTCACCCCTGTTAATGTCAAACTTAGCAATGTCATCAAATTCTAAAATATTATCTGCATTAATGAGTCTTTCCGCTTCATCAATATTAAGCTCCCCATTAACTAATCTTTCAAGAATATCTTTCATAATATAATATTTAAGATAAAATTATATAAAATTTGACTTACAATATTATAATTTAATGATTGCTTTAAAGATTTTAACTCAAGGAATAGTCCAAGGCGTAGGATTTAGGCCATATGTTTATAGATTGGCAGATGAGCTAAACCTAAAAGGATATGTTAGAAACCTTGGAAATGTTGTTGAAATCATTATTGAAGGAGAAAATACTGAAATATTCGTTGAAAGACTTCCAAAGGAACTGCCTCCGATAGCAAAAATAAATTCCATGGAAGTTGAGGCAATTGACAAAAATAACTATACTGATTTTGAAATTATTGAAAGTGGAGATTCCTATTCCGGAATTAGTGTAATCCCACCGGACATTGCAATCTGTGACAAATGTCTTGAGGAAATTAGAAATCCGAATGACAGACGTTATAAATATGCATTTAATGCATGTACCGATTGCGGACCAAGATTTACAGTAATCGAAAGCGTTCCATACGACAGAATTAGAACCTCAATGGATGAGTTTCCATTGTGTGATGATTGTCTGGAGGAATACAGAGAACCCCTAAACAGGCGTTATCATGGTGAAGCAATATGTTGCAGCGAATGCGGACCACAGATGGAAATCTATGAAGGTAAAAATAAAATTGCAACTGAAAATCCAATTAAAGTAGGGGCAGACGTTTTAAAAGAGGGCAAAATATTAGCAATCAAAGGAATTGGAGGAACCCATTTAGTTGTTGATGCATATAATGACAAGGCAATAAAAGAGTTGAGAAAAAGGTTAAATCGCCCAAATCAGGCATTTGCAGTAATGTGTAAAGATTTGGAAAGCCTTCAAAATTATGCGCAACTATCAAAAAAAGAAATTGCTACAATCACCTCCAATAAGAGACCTATCGTTGTTTTAAAGAAAAAGGAAAACTATCCATTTCCTGAAAGTTTAGCTCCGGGACTTCACAACATCGGAGTAATGCTTCCATACTCTCCAATGCATTATTTGCTTTTTGATGAAGGAGATATTGACACATATGTCATGACCTCTGCAAATATTCCGGGAGAACCTATGATGATAAAAAATGAGGACATCATAAACGGAGTCAATGATTTTTCATTAGTGCACAATCGCCAAATTTTAAACAGATGTGATGACTCCGTAATTAGATTCAGAAACGATGAACTGTCATTCATCAGAAGGTCAAGAGGATACACACCGGAACCGTATACAATAAGCTATGAAACAAACGACTCCACTGTACTGGCATTAGGTCCTGAACTTGATGTTACATTTTCAATCGCTAAAGACAATATCGTATATCCTTCACAGCATATCGGAAATACAAATAAACCAAAAACATTAGCGTTCTTAAAAGAAGCGATTGAAAATATGGAAAGAATCACAAAGATAAATGATTTTGACATAATCGCATGCGACATGCATCCTCATTTCTTCACAACTCGCCTTGCCCATGAATTAGCGGAAAAATATGAAGCTGAAGTAATGCCTATACAACACCATCATGCCCATTCAGTTGCATTAGCAAATGACAGCTCCATTGATGAAATGATTGTAATTGCTGCAGATGGAGTCGGATTCGGCAGTGACGGAACAAGTTGGGGAGGAGAGATATTATACACAGACATCAAAAACTTTGAAAGGATGGCTCATCTTGAACCTCAATTGATGCCCGGAGGAGATGTTGCAACCAAATACCCTGCCAGAATGCTTGCAAGCATATTGAAAGACGAAAAATTGATTAAAAATTATTCTGACTATTTCAAATACGGTGAAACAGAAATTAAAAACATTTTCAAGCAGATTGATGCCGGAATAAATGTGGGAATAACCACCAGTACAGGAAGAATCCTCGATTCAATGGCTGTTGCCCTGGAAATATGCCATGAAAGGACCTATGAAGGCGAATGCTCAATGAAACTAGAGTCTGCAGCATACTATTCAACAAAAGACCTGGAGATTCCAATAATTATCGAAGACAATATTCTAAACACAACCGAAATATTAAGGGAAGTCGTGAAATTATATCAAAATGGTGAAAAGAAGGCAGACGTTGCAGCAGCAGGACAGAATGCAGTTGCACATGGATTAAGCGAACTTGCAATTGAATCTGCGAAGAGAAAAAATATCCAAAATATAGGCGCCACCGGAGGAGTGTTCTACAACGAAGCCATAACAAATACCGTTAAAAAATGTATTGAAAATAGAGGATTCAATTTTATCCAACATAAAAACACCTGTGCCGGAGACGGATCTGTCTCATTAGGCCAAGCAATAACTGCGAAAAAAAAGTAAAAAGAAAAGAAAAGAATAACGCGAAGTTATCTGTTTTTTAAAGTTCTCTCAAGAATATATTCTGCTCTTTCCTTGAGATTGCCATACAATCTAATTTGATTTTTCAACTCATCGATAGCTTCGAGTTGTCCATCATCAATTCTTTTTTCAATATCTAAAAGTTTTGACCATTCATCACCTGATGGAAGTTGTAAAGTATTAAGCATATCCTCTGAGAAGTTAACATCAAATGTATTTCTATTAATAGTAATGTGGATATTAACCTCATTTTGTAAATCGTAATATTTACGAGGACGACCTCTTAAAATCTTTTTATAAGAAGAATTTAATATCCCAATATCTTCCATAGCACGCAAATGTGCTATAATCGCTTTTTGACCAATATCAAGTTCATTAGATATCTCACTAACAAACATAGGTTCTTCCCTTAAAAGATTTATGATGTCTCTTCTAGTCTTACAACCCATTACATCAAGGATGTCTTCTTTATCAATCCCTCCTAATTGGTCATTATAGTTTCCTCTAATTTCTATGCGGCCATTAGAAGAATTGACATTTTTACGAGATTTTGTAGTTTTCTCAATGTCGTTTGTTTCACTCATGATTATACATTATATATCAAATAATATTTAAATCATTATGTTTTTGTTACTCTTGGTAACAAAAAGAAAAAATGCATTAAATTACTTTAATTTAAAAATAAAACTATAAGAAAATACAAAACTATCTAAATTATAATAATTAGTTACAATATATAGATTAAGAATAATAAATTATATTAAATACAAATTAAGTGAAAATACGATCAGAAATTCAAAACATTGCCACCTTCAAAATATCGAAACCTTTATATAACTTTTTGTTACTATAATAATGTAAGAGAAAGATAACTTTTGGTTACTTTAATATTCGGTTCAGAAAAACTTAATGTAATAACTCTTGTTTGATGAACCATTTTCCTATATGTCCATAAATTCCCAAATAACCTATATTAAAAACTGAAAGTTCAAATTCTCTACAATGAGTTATTACAAAAGTTTTTCAAAAAACCTAAAAAAGGTGCAAATATGACTGACGAAAATAAAAGCGAAACTGAAGTTGAAACTCAGGATATTCAAGAAAAATACGATGAACTTCTTGAAGAGCTAGCTCTTAAGGAAGAAGAGTTAGCAAAAGTGAAAGAAGATCTTGAAAAACAAGAAGCTGAAACCCAGGAATACATCTCACTATCCCAAAGACTTCAAGCAGATTTCGAAAACTTCAAAAAAATAACAGACAGACAAAATAAAGATCTCATAAAATTTGCTAATGAAAAAGTCATAAAAGAGTTCTTGGATTGCTATGAAGACTTCGGTAGAGCTTTAGAAATTGAGAATGACAAAGACTTAAGAGAAGGTGTAGAACTCATCTATAACAAATTCAAAGATGTATTGGCAAAAGAAGGCGTGAAAGAAATACCTGCAAAAGGTGAAAAATTCGACTTGAATAAACATGAGGCATTGATGGTTCAGGAATCAGACGATGTTGAAAATGGATATGTTATAGAAGAATTAATGAAAGGCTACATGTACAAAGATAAAGTCCTTAAATACTCAAAAGTTATAGTTTGTAAAAAATAACGTTTATTAAATTATTTATTAAAAAAAATAGGTGATAATTATGTCTGATACTAAAAAAGAAAAAATTATTGGAATTGACTTAGGAACAAGTAACTCCGCTGCATCAGTGCTTGTAGGAGGTAAACCAACTACAATCCCATCCGCAGAAGGAGCAAGCCAATATGGTAAATCATTCCCAAGTTATGTAGCATTTACCGAAGACGGTCAAATGTTAGTAGGTGAACCAGCAAGAAGACAAGCAGTAACCAACCCAGAAAACACTATTAGTGCAATCAAAAGAAGTATGGGTACCGACCACAAAGTTACTGTAAACGGAAAACAATATTCCCCACAAGAAATTTCCGCATTTATTTTACAAAAAATCAAAAAAGATGCTGAATCATTCTTAGGAGAACCTATTGAAAAAGCTGTAATTACCGTACCTGCTTACTTTGACGACAACCAAAGGACCGCAACTAAAGATGCAGGAACTATCGCTGGACTCGATGTTGTAAGACTTGTAAACGAACCAACCGCAGCAAGCCTCGCATACGGTCTTGATAAAGCTGATGAAGAAGACATGAACATCATGGTTTACGATTTAGGTGGAGGTACCTTAGACGTAACCATTATGGAATTCGGTGGAGGAGTATTTGAAGTAAGATCCACCAGCGGTGACACCCAACTCGGTGGTACCGATATGGATAACGTATTAATCAAATACTTAGCTGATCAATTTAAAGAAAAAGAAGGCGTAGACTTAATGGATAACGACCAAGCAGTACAAAGATTAAGAGAAGCTGCTGAAAAAGCAAAAATCGAATTATCCACTACCACAACCACTGAAGTAAACTTACCTTTCATTGCAATGGGTACTGACGGAACCCCTAAAAACTTAATTGAAACAATCAGTAGGGCAAAATTAGAAGAGTTAGTTGACCACATTGTAGAAAAATCAGGAAAACCAATGCAACAAGCATTAGATGATGCAAAAATGAGCAAATCTGAAATTGATAAAATCATCTTAGTTGGTGGACCTACCAGAATGCCAATTGTACAAAAATTCGTTGAAAAATTCATAGGAAAACCTGTTGAACGTGGTATTGACCCAATGGAATGTGTATCCATGGGTGCTGCTATTCAAGGAGGAGTATTAGCTGGTGAAATTAAAGACATCGTTCTTTTAGACGTAACCCCATTATCCTTAGGTATTGAAACCTTAGGTGGAGTATCAACCACTTTAATCGAAAGAAACACTACTATTCCTACCAAGAAAAGCCAAATATTCTCCACTGCTGCAGATAACCAACCATCTGTAGACATCAATGTATTGCAAGGGGAAAGGAAAATGGCAGCAGACAACACTTCCTTAGGCCGTTTCCAACTTGTAGGTATTCCACCTGCACCAAGAGGCGTTCCTCAAATTGAAGTAACTTTCGATATTGACGCAAACGGTATTATTAATGTAACTGCTAAAGACAAAGGAACCGGTAAAGAACAAGCAATTACCATTACTTCCTCAACCAAATTATCTGATGAAGAAATTGAACAAAAAATCAAAGAAGCAGAAATGAATGCTGAAGCAGATGCAAAAAGACAAGAAGAAATCGAAATCAGAAACAACGCAGACTCATTAATTTACACTTCAGAAAAAACCTTAGATGAACTCAAAGATCAAGTATCTGAAGATGAAAAATCAAAAGTCGAAGGACTTGTAGCTGAATTAAGAGATCTTATAGCTGGCGATGATGTTGCTGCCATTAAAGAAAAGTCTGATGAATTATCCAATGTAATTCAAGAAATTGGTGCTAAAATCTACCAACAAGCACAAGCAGAAGCACAAGCTCAACAACAAGCTGGAGCTGACCCTAACGCAGGTGCTCAAGACAAAGATGATGACACAATTGATGCAGACTATGAAGTAAAAGACGATTAGATTAAATAATACAGTTTTATTACATTGTTAGGAATATAACAAAATCAGAATCAGAATCAATCAATAAACTAACAATAGATAAAACTATTATTTTTTCTATCTATTTTTTTAATAATTATTTTTAAGGTGAATAAATGGCAGACAAGCGTGATTATTATGAAGTTCTTGGAGTAGATAAATCTGCTGACGAGAAGACAATTAAAAAAGCTTACCGTAAACTAGCCAGACAATACCATCCAGACGTCTGTGACGAACCGGATGCTGAAGATAAATTCAAAGAGGTAAGCGAAGCTTATGCTGTCTTGTCTGATGATGAAAAACGTCAAAGATATGATCAATTCG